>DAIDGW010000064.1 GCA_027452245.1 Acidobacteriaceae bacterium | reverse complement strand
CTTTTGGCCGCTGCGCGCCCCGCTCACCGCGTCGCCCATCAGGAACACGGTGGCCTCGGCGACCGGATCCCGCTTCAGCACCGCCTGTGCCAGCCGCAGGGCGTTGTAGCTCCGCTCGGTGCCGTACGGCGGGTCGTTCAGGATAAAGAGTGTACTCATCCGTCACCTCCTTTAGCATCAGACACGAAGGCGCACTTTCGTAGCCGGCGTCCTAATCTTCCGCTCGAATCTCGCTCCTCCAGCAGCCTGTGCTGTCTTCCCAGCCACACCAATCAATTGTTCTCTGCCCCCGCTGCAATCCAGGCCCGGATCACGTCACGATCCTTCCGCGAAAGCTGGTGCCCCAGCGGCGGCATCTTCAGGTAGGACCGAGCATTCCAGTCCAGCACCATCATGATCGGGCTGAGTTGCGGCTGCCGTGGGATCACTGCGGGGTCGAGCGTCGAGCCGGCCATCACGCCGTGATAAGTAGTAAGGTCGAGGCTGATCGCCTGATACCCGACATGACCCGGTGAATGGCACTCGGTACAATGCCGATAGAAGATCGGCTGCACCTGCCGCCGGAAGCTCGGCGCTCCGGCAGCCGGGGCTGCCAGCGTCATGACCGAGCCAAGAATCGCAAACACGGCAGCCATCACCAGACCGCATCCCGAATGCAAGCGCATGATTGGCCTCCTCTTGCATCAACTGACCGATGCTAGGGGGAGTACGCCGCATGTCATTGATCTGGATCAACGGCACCCAGGGCGACCGGGGCGGCGAGCAACCACATGCGCAGAACCGTGGCGATCCCCACCGGACGCGGATCCGGACCAAATGAAAGAAATGAAAATACGTTGATCCAGATCAAGGCCCGGATCGGCCGGCGCGCCTAGCGGGGTGCTGCACCTGCGAGATGGGTGTGCGTTGCGTGCGAGGTGGCCATGAGCGACGACGACAGACAAGGCCCGGCAACTCCCGATCGACGCGCTTTGTTCCGAAATATGGCCGGCAGCGGCCTCGCGGCCCTGGTTGCCGCCGCGGCGGCGGCGGTGCCCGCCCTGGCCGAGGACGGCCCCGCCGATCCGACCCCGTCGGCCGAGGGCTACAGCCTCGGTCTCGCCCCCACATCAGACACCCCGGCCGGCCAGGACTACGAGCGCGGCCACAACCGCTCTGTCTATGCCTATGCAGCGAAGGACGGCGGCTTGGCGCGCGAGGGCTTCGTCGGCAAGCGCTGGGGCATGCTGATCGACCTGCGCAAGTGCATCGGTCATATCGTGAAAACGCCACGAGATTCAGATTGACGGCGTTCAGAATGAGTTCAATCGACATCAGCACGATCACCACGTTCCGCCGGGTGAGCACGCCAATCACTCCCAGCAGAAACAGCGCCGCCCCCAGAACTAAGTAGTGCAGTGTCGTAATGTGAAGCATCGCTTCCATAACTCAGCAATGAGCAGTGAGCAATGAGTTCAGAGCGTTCCAGGAATCGGGTGCTCACTGCTCATAGCTCATTGCTCATCAGATCCTCTTCTTCGCCATCACCACCGCCCCGATTATCGCCACCAGCAACAACAGGGATGCGATCTCGAAGGCGAACATGTACATTCCCGAATGCGGCCCATACAGCAGATCGGCGACCGCTTGCGTGTTGCCCGCTTCCGCATACGTCAACTGCCCTTCGGGAAACAGCGACTTCCCTTTGGTATACACAGCGATAAACAGGCCGCCCAGTGCCGCCGCAGCCGCGATCCCGACCAGCCACTGCTTGTTGAATTGCCGCTCCTTTTGCGACCGTTCAATCGAGATCAGCATGATCACAAACAGAAACAGCACCATGATTCCGCCGGCATAAAGAATGATCTGCACGCCGGCCACGAACGGGGCATACAGCATCAGGTAGAGTGCGGCCTGCGCCAGGAGGGTCACGATCAGCGCCAGCGCCGAGTGCACAGCATTCTTGCGCGTGATCACCACGATGCCTCCGAGCAGCATGATCCCGGAAAGCATGTAAAAGAAAAATGGCGTAGCTACGGGTGCCATAAATTCGTGTGCGTCGTCGACCACAACCCAAAAAACGCCGTCAATATAAGTACTCCCAGCCCCATGGGCAGCAGGATCTTCCATCCCACTTTCATGAGCTGGTCAAAACGGTATCGCGGAAACGTGCCGCGATACCAGATATAGAGATACATAAATGCCGCGACTTTAATGCAGAACCAGTAAATATCCTGGATGCGAACGCGCACCGCAGGAATGAATAACACCAGAGCAATCAAAGCCAGCAAAGCTCCGAATATGGCCAGCCCGGCGGTCTGAATGCGGAAATACGGATGCTTCGGCATGCGCGCGGTGCTGTAAAAGCACATGCCCGCCAGAAACAAGAAGGTAATCCCGGGGAATAGAGAGAATACGAGGTTCCAGGTCGAACCCGACAGAGCGTTGGGAAACGGCCGCAGCCATCCGCCCATCCAGAGCGTGACCGCGATCGACGAGACGGCGATCATCGCCGAATATTCCGCCAGAAAGAATAGCGACCAGCGGAAGCCGCTGTACTCGGTATGGAAACCCGCAGTCAATTCCGATTCGGCTTCCGGCAAATCGAACGGAGCCCGATTCGTCTCGGCGACCATCGCGACCGCGAAGATGAAGAAGGCGATCAGTCCTAGCGGGAAAAGTTTGAAGACGAACCAGGTTCCCTGCGCCTGCTGGGCCTCGACAATGCCGATCATGCTCAATGTGCCGGTTCCCTGCTGATTCAGGCTTGTCATCAGGATCGCCGAGACTACCGCCAGCCCCATAGCGACTTCATAGGAAACCATCTGCGCGCTCGACCTCAGGGCGCCAATCAAAGGGTAATGAGAGTTCGACGCCCATCCCGCCATCACGATTCCCAACACGCTCAGCGAGGAAACGCCAAGCATAAAAAGGATCCCGATATTCATGTCAGTGATGGCATGCGTCGGGCCGAACGGGACGACCACAAAAACCGTGAAGGCCGCCAGCGTCACGATGAAGGGGGCAACCCAGAAGATCAGCTTGTCAGCCTCGTCCGGCATGATGTCTTCTTTCAGCAAAAGCTTCAACGCATCGGCGAAGGGCTGCAGCAATCCGTGGGGGCCGACCCGCATCGGACCGAGCCGCACCTGCATATGGGCCAGAATTTTCCGCTCCAGCCAGTTCATCGCGATGACAGCCACCGACAGTCCGGCGAATACCAGCAGGATGTAGATAAGAGCCCAGAGAAAATTTCCGGCTCCGCCAGGCGTCTGATCGCTGGAAAGATAAGAGCTGATGTAGTTCAGGAGTTCCTGCATCAGCGGTCCACCTCGCCCAGAACGATATCGAGCGTGCCGATGACGGCAATCACGTCGGCGACCAGTTGGCCGCGGCACATCAAATCAAGCGCCTGCAGATTGACGAAGCTCGGTGGACGCACCCGCACCCGGTAAGGCTGCGTCGATCCATCGCTGACGATGAAATATCCGAGTTCGCCCTTGGGCGCTTCGATCGAGTGATAGACCTCGCCAACCGGAGGCTTCATCACCTTCGGAACCTTGGCCATAATCGGACCTTCCGGAATCCCGGCGACCGCCTGCTCAAGAATCCGCACCGATTGCCGCATCTCGATCATTCGCACCATGTACCGGTCGTAAGTATCGCCACTCGCGCCGGTCGGAATTTCAAATTCGAAATTCTTGTAATTGGCGTAGGGCTGCGCTTTCCGGATGTCCCACTTGACGCCGCTCGCGCGGAGCACCGGCCCGGTGACGCCCAGCGCAATACAGTCTTTCCCGGAAATTACGCCCACGCCCTTCGTCCGCTCCAGCCAGATGCGGTTCGTGGTGAGCAATTCTTCGTATTCGTCGATCTTCGGCTTGAAGAATGAAATGAAGTTCTTCACGTCCTGCTCGAAACCGTTGTAGGTCTCGTACTGCAGGCCGCCAATGCGAAACGCGTGCGTAGTCAGCCGCGCTCCGCAATATTTTTCGAAAATCTTCAGGATCTCTTCCCGGTCGCGGAAGGTGTAGAACAGCGGCGTGATCGCGCCGATATCGAGCGCATGCGTTCCCAGCCAAAGCTGATGGCTGGCAATGCGGTTGAGCTCGGTCAAAATTACGCGGATGTACTGCGCCCGCGGCGGAGCTTCCACGTTCAACAGCTTTTCGACCGCTTCGCAGTATCCCAGGCCGTTGGACACCGCGGCGACGTAGTCCATGCGGTCGACATATGGATTGAACATCGTGTAGGTGCGGTTTTCGGCAATCTTCTCGACCCCACGGTGCAGATAGCCGATGACGCACTCCAGGCCAAGAACTTTTTCGCCATCCAGCCGCAGGATGACACGCAGCACGCCATGCGTCGCAGGGTGCTGCGGCCCCATATTGATGACCAACTCGTTCGCGTCGAGATACGGCTTCTCGGGAGTATCGAGATCGAGCGGTGAGAATGTTTTCGAATCGGTCATGAATCAGTCGCTAATGGTTGCCCTCAGTAGTTGGCCTTCGGTCCTCGGTCGTCGGCGAAACTTACTGTCCGCTCTCAATTCCCAGGTTGATCTGCACCCATTCGCTATCCTGCTGCAGGATGTTGTAATCCTTGCGCAAGGGATAGCCCTTCCAACCTTCGGGAAGCAAAATTCGTTTCAGATCCGGATGCCCGTCGAACTTGATACCGAACATGTCGAAGACTTCGCGCTCCAGCCAGTTCGTCGTCGGCCAGATCGAAACCGAACTGGACAGGCTTTCGCCGTCGGCAATTTGCGTCTTCACCCGCATGCGTTCATTGCGTGAAAACGAATAGAGCACCCAGACCACATCAAACTGCTTCTCCCGCTTGGGGTAATGCACCGCCGTCAGGTCGACGCAGTAATCGAACTGCTCTTCGTCTCGCAGGCGCTGCAGGATCTCGGGAATCAGCGAACGATCAACAACCATATAATTCTGACCCACGTAGGTCAGAGGCTCGATGCCCGAACCATATTCGCGTTTGAACTTTGCCACCATGGGCGAGTCCCACGCGGTGGGAACCGGTCCCGCGGGCTTTGGCGGTGGGGCTGGTTTCGCCGCAGCCACAGGTGTTACAGGCTTCGCCGGTGCCGCGGGTGCCGCCGGTTTCGTCGCTGCACCCGCCGCTGGTTTTTCTGCTGGGGCCGATTGGGAAATGGGGGAGGGGGAAGAATGTCGTGCTTTGTCGTCCGGTTGAGCGGAACCGGAAACAGCCGATTTCACGCTCCCGGAAGTCCCGGGTTGCTCCGCCGTCGGTTTGGACTCAGCTCCCGGCGGCGGTGTAGAAGGCGATTTGGTTTCGTCCGGCATAGGCCGCGAACGAGCGAACCTCCCAGCGGCTGCAAAATGATCGTGAAGAACGTCCCCTTCTATCAGCTTGCTTCTGAGGTGTCAATGACGCCAGACACCGACAAACAAATAAAAATCTGCGTGCCCACAAAAATCAATTCCCGCGTCATGCGCGCGCCTGCGCCTGAAACGACTCGATCAGGTCGCGGACCCGCTGCGCGTCGCGCTTGCGATGTCCATTGCTCGTGATCGGATCGGTACCGCCGGTCGATTCAATCATGATCTCCGACCAGAACACACCGGTCGAGATATGCACCGAAGCAACTTTTGAAATAGCGATACTCTCTTCATTGCTCCCAAATAGGCGCGACTTAACTCGGCTGACGCGCTGCGGGCTTATCACCAGCCGAGTAGGAAACAGGAAATTCCCTTTCGTCCAGCGGCTGGCCGTAAAGATTTCAGCCGGAGAACTGTCCATCGCGGATATCGTAGAAGAGGACATATTCGAGAATGAGCAATTGGGTAATTTGGTAATTGGAAGTGCGCGAGACGCGGCGTGTCCCGCACACCATTCGTCAAATTACTAAATTACAAAATTCCCCAATTACACAAGGTCCTAGACCCACTCCAGGGCACCTTTTTTCCAGATCCAGATATAGCCCACGATCAGGATCCCCAGGAAAATCAGCATCTCAATCAGCCCGAACAGGCCGAAGGCCTTGAACTTCACCGCCCAGGGAAACAGGAAAATGGTTTCCACATCGAACACGACGAAAAGGATGGCGATGATGTAGTAGCGCACGGTGTACCGTCCGCGGGCACTGTCCACCGGATCGATGCCGCACTCGTAAGGCATCAGCTTTGTCTTACTGGGATTTTCCGGGCGGACCAGCTTTGCCAGCAGCAACGTGAGCGGTAAGAGGATGGCGACAATCGCAACAAATATAAAGATAGGAACGTAATTTTGCGGCATAAAGACCTCGCTGCGAAACGCCGCAGCAGATGATCGTACCGCCGAGACCGCCGTACTTCAAGCCTCAATTCTACCCAACGCCCCCTCCAGAGCAGCTATACTCCCCTTGTTCTGCGGAGGTGCGTTCTGAAGCCATTCGCTTCCATCCTGGCGATCAGCCTGCTGGCTTGTGCGTCGCCGTCGTTCTTCTTACATGCTCAGCAGTCCGCCACCTACGATCTCGTAATCACCAATGCCCACATCGTTGATGGCAGCGGCAGCCCCTGGTACGCGGGATCAGTCGCCGTCCGCGCAGGAAAGATTGCTGCCGTTGGCCGTCTCGCGAATGTCACGGCAAAACGCACCATCGATGCGCATGGCATGGTCGTTTCGCCGGGATTTATCGACCTGCACAGCCACTCCGATTTCACCCTGCTGGTTGATGGCAAAGCCGAAAGCAAAATCCGCCAGGGTGTCACCACCGAGATTATCGGTGAATCGGAATCGGCTGGCCCGGTGCTTGGTCCTGCCACTGAGCACATGGATACCGAACTCGCCCCGCTTGGAATCAAGCGCACTTGGACCACTCTGGGCCAGTATTTCTCCGTGCTGCAGAAGCACGGCATGTCCGTGAATATTGCCTCCTACGTGGGTTCAGGCCAGGTTCGCTGGGATGTGATCGGCAACGTGAATCGGCGTCCAACCGCCGATGAAATGCAAAAAATGAAATCTCTCGTAGATCAAGCCATGCGCGATGGCGCAATCGGGCTCTCAGCGGGCCTCATCTATCCTCCGGATTCCTATACGCAGACCGGGGATTTCGTCCAGTTGGCCAAAGTTACGGCGCGGTATGGCGGAATCTACACAAGCCACATCCGCGACGAAAGCGATCATGAACCGGAGGCGTTGCGCGAAGCCATTTCAATCGGCGAGCAGGCGGGTGTGCCGGTTCATATCCTGCACTTCAAGGCGGCGGGCCAGGAAAACTGGGGAAAGATTGGAGACATGGCGGCGATCATCCAGGCGGCGCGCAATCGCGGCATTGATGTCACTGCCGATCAATATCCGTACATCGCGGGAATGACGGGCTTACAGATGTGTCTGCCGCCGAAATATCTGGAAGGCACACACGAAGAGGTCGTCGATCGCCTGAAGGATCCAAAAGCGCACGATGAAATTCGCCGCCTGATTGCCTCCGGCGTTCCCGGATGGGAAGACCATGTACAAGGCACCGGAGGATGGCATGGCGTAATGGTCATGTCAGTACAGAATCCCGCGAACAAGCAGTTCGAAGGCAAGCGCATGGATGAAGTCGCGAAAATGATGGGCAAGGATCCGGTCGATGCGCTCTCCGACCTTCTGATTTCGGAGCATAGCTTCCCCTTCGCCATATACTTCGCCATGAGCGAAGAGGATGTCCGGACGGCGCTGCGCGAACCCTGGGTCGGCATCGGATCCGACGGGCTTGCGGTCTCTCCGGAGATGGGGTTCATGGGACAGCCGCACCCCCGCTTCTATGGCACGTTCCCCCGCGTGCTGAGCGAATACGTTCGAGAGCAGAAGGTCATCACGCTGCCCGATGCGATCCGGAAGATGACATCCCTGGCCGCCCAGATCACCGGCCTGACCGATCGCGGCCTGCTGCGTCCGGGCCTGGCCGCCGATATCGTCATCTTTGATCCCCAGACCGTCCGCGATACGGCCACGTTCACCCATCCGGCGCAATATCCCGAGGGCATTCCCTACGTCATCGTCAATGGAACTGTGGTCATCGATCAGGGCCAACACACTGGCGCGATGCCCGGACGCGTGCTCTACGGCCGCGGCCACCAAACCCACTAGAGCTTGTCGGAAACATGAAATTCGAACTGTCTTCCCTGAATATCCTCGGTTTTTACCCCGTTCACTTGACGTGGACCACCTCAACATGACACGTAAACCTTCGTGGCGTGGGGCTCCGCGATCTCTGACCAGAATGACCAACTTTTTACGGTAGCACGGGCTCTTTCTCTTTTCGATTCAGCACCTTCTCATGTGCTGATCCTTTCCATTGCATTCTTGCGTCCGCACCTCGCGCAACGAAGCACGAACCAGAGCCGGATCTCTATCATGGGCTGCCATTCTGTGACCCGAATCACTGAAAGATGACCGCAGAGTGTGGCAATTTGGCCAAGAAGGAAACCTGTGCCCGCCAGCCACAATCGAAACAGATTTGCGAAGCACGCCAGGATGCTCAAGGTTCTGGCCCACGAATCCCGGCTGATGATCGTCGACAGGCTGAACCATAGCGGCGAATGTTCGGTCGGTGATCTTCGCGAGCTCGTTGGCAGCGATCTCTCAACCGTATCGAAACACCTAGCGCTACTGCGTGCTCACGGGATCGTTGAAGATCGCCGCGAAGGCAGCACGGTCTATTACAGGCTGCTCACTCCTTGCGTCTGCAACGTCTTTCCCTGCGTGACAAAGGTTCTGCAAAGCGTTCGAGGGAGTCGATGAAGTCACTCACCCAGGTGTGGTCGAGTTTGCACAGCCGCTCTGTGATCCGAAACAGAACAATGGCATTGGCAGGTGACGCGAAATGACAGGGGCAAGCTTTCACTGCTTAGCAGGAACGAACAACTCTTCCCGGCTCAGACTCTATCCCACAATCGCCTCATGGGTGCTGCTGGGAATATTCTGCGGCACTGCCATCGCCGCCGCCCAAACCACCGTGGAGGATCTCACAACCGCTTACCAGCAGGCGGTAAACACCTCACCCATGATCGCCCAGGCCCGGGCACAGCTTGACGCGGACTTGGCGGGTAAGCCTCTGGCCCGCTCGGCCCTGCTCCCCCATGTCAATGCCGGCGCCAGCGGTGGCATGAACACGGGCTATGTGACCGGATTCGGCGCTCAGGCAATCTCTACGGGTTATCACTCCGATACATTCAGCGCCACCCTCACGGAGTCGCTCTTCGACGGCCAGAGCCTCGTTGCCATGAGGCAGGCGGGCAGCCGGATTCAGTCCAGTGAGGCGGCACTTGCCTATGCGCAACAGGCGGTCGCGATCGAGGTCACGCAGGCTTATTTCGGAGTACTGGAGGCGCAGGCAAATGAACGCGTCGCACAGCAGCAGGTCCAACTGCTACAGAGTATCCATGATCAGACAAATGCCAGCCTGGCGGTTGGGACCGGAGACATCATCACTGTGCAGGAGGCGCAGGCACAACTAGACGCCGCCGACGCCGACCTGATTGCGGCAACCAATGCGGTTGCAATCGCGAAGAATCAGTTGGAGCGACTCACGCACCAGCCAACAGGAAACCTGCGCGACATAACGACTGTAGAGGCGCTTGGGCCTCAGCCTGACAGCATGGATGCCTGGGTCGTTGCTGCCCTCAAGAATCAGCCGCTGTTGCAACAAGCCAGGGCGTCCCTTCGCGTTTCCGAGCAACAGGTCCAGTTTGCGGAGCGAGCCCGCTGGCCTACCCTGACCCTCAGCGGAGTCGGACAGCATGCCGCAGGCACATTGATCCCACCGGTCGCCATCGATCAAGTGGGCGCATCACTGAACCTTTCGATTCCGATCTTCGAGGGTGGACGCACACGCGCCAGTATTCATCAGGCTCAGGCACTGGCCCGCGCAAATAGGGAAAGCCTGGCGAGCACGCAAGATCAGATCAAATTGGATGCGCAAACCGCGTTCCTCGAACTGCAGAACAGCGTTGCGCGCTATCGAGCCGCACAGCAGTCTGTCAGATCCGCCAAGGTATCTCTCGAGGGCACGCATAAGGGCTTTGATATTGGAAGCCGTTCGATCATCGATCTGCTGACTGCGACCACGAACTACGCGGCGGCGCAACGCGCCTACTACCTCGCTCTCTATACCCAACTGGTTGCCCGAACGCAATTGAAGGCGGCTGCCGGAGTGTTGACGCCTCTGGATATCGAGAACATCAACTCTCTCCTTAATGGCAGTCCTTCGAATTGAATATGCATACAAGGTGAACGGAGATTCTCCATGATTTCGGCCGGAAAGCGCATTTTCATTCTGACGTTTGTCATCATTGTTGGTGTGGGATTCTTTCTCTTCCGTAGGCTCCGGTCGAGAGACCCAGCTGCCGCCAGCATCACGATCTATGGCAACGTCGACATCCGCCAGGTACAGATCGCCTTCAATGACAGTGAGCGGATTGAGAAGCTGTTCGCGGATGAAGGCAGCACGGTGCAGCCGGGCCAACTTATTGGGCAGTTAGTTCAGCAGCGCTTTTCCGCCACTCTCGCTCACGATCAGTCGATTGTTGCGGCGCAGCAGCAGGTTGTAGCCAGGCTGCACGCCGGAAGCCGGCCCGAAGAAATCGCACAAGCTCGCGCCGAAGTCCAGGCGGCCGAAGCCAATGTCGCTGCGGCGCAGGCCAATGTGAACAACTCCGAGTTGCTTTATCACCGCCAGCAAAGTCTGGCGAAGCAGCAATACGTTTCGTTGCAGATTCGCGATGATGCAGAACGGGCCTACCTCGCGCAGAGGGCTGACCTGGCCGCCATCCAGCAGATCCTCGCTGCCAAACAGCAAGCGCTGCAACTGGCGGTAATCGGCCCCCGGAAAGAGGACATTGCTTCAGCCGAGGCAACCCTCAAGGCCGACCAGGCAGCGCTGGCCTTGGCACAGAAAGAACTGGCCGACACCCAACTCTACGCGCCTGCCGAAGGCGTCATCGAGAACAGAATTCTGGAACCCGGCGATATGGCTACTCCGCAGACACCAGTCTTTACTCTGGCTCTCGACAATCCCCTGTGGGTGCGTGCCTATTTGCCGGAAACACAGATGGGCAAGGTGGCACTGGGCATGCGCGCATGGATCACCGTCGACAGCTTTCCTGGCGAGCGCTTCCCCGGTTGGGTCGGGTTCATCTCTCCTGTATCGGAATTCACACCCAAAAATGTAGAGACAACCGAACTGCGCTCGCAACTTGTTTATCGGGTGCGCGTATATGCCTGCAATTCCGGTCATCGTCTCCGCCTCGGCATGCCGGCCGCGGTCATGATCCCCTTGAGCAACAATTCCGCTGATCGAATCGATGCCCATCCCTGCGAGGAAAAATGAGATGGGGGTAATCGTTGTCAAAGACCTCGGCAAATCTTTCGGCAAAGGACCCAGCCGAAAAGGTGCGCTGAAGAGCGTCTCCTTTGAAATCACCGAAGGCAGTATGACGGCGCTCATCGGTCCCGACGGCGCGGGCAAGACAACGCTGCTTCGTCTTCTGGCCGGCATTCTTCGGCCCGATTCTGGGACGATGCGCGTGCTTGGCCATCCGCTGCCCGCCGAAGCATTACAACTTCAAACCAAAATCGGCTATATGCCGCAGCGCTTCGGCCTCTATGAAAATCTCACCGTGGAAGAGAACCTCACGCTTTTCGCCGACCTGCACCACATCCCGGAAAGCATGCGAAGAACACGCTTCGACGAACTGCTCACGATGACTGCACTTGGCCCATTTCGCACCCGCCGCGCGGGGAGGCTTTCCGGCGGCATGAAGCAGAAACTCGGGCTGGCATGCACCTTGATTCACCCTCCAAAGCTTCTGCTCCTGGATGAGGCCAGTGTCGGCGTGGATCCGATTTCGCGCCGGGAACTGTGGACCATCATCAGGCAGCAGGTTGCCGCTCAGCAGGTCACCGTTCTGCTCAGCACGGCCTATATGGACGAAGCCGAGCGTTGCGACCATGTCCTCCTTTTGCATGAAGGAGAGATCCTCGCCCAGGGAAGCCCCTCGCAACTCATCGCTCCCATGGCAGGCCATTGTTTCCTCCTGCCGAACATTTCGACTGCCCCGCGCACTCTTCAGTCTCAGCTCGCCCGGTTGCCGGGGGTGGTCGATACGGCAATCCAGGGAGACAGTCTGCGCATCATCACGGAAGGGGTTGAACCGCCCGCTTTGCCGCCGGAGCTATCCGTCCACGGTCCATCGAAACCGGTTGCTGCCCGGCTGGAGGATGCCTTCGTCAACCTGCTCTTCCACCGCAATTCGCATCGTTCCGTTCCGCAGCCAATGAACCCGCAGACAGGAAGCCATGACGCCCTTGTTGTTGAGGTCGAGGGTCTCTGCCGCTACTTCGGAGACTTCGCCGCCGTGAACCATGTCAGCTTCTCTGTGCGCAAAGGAGAGATCTTCGGGCTCCTCGGGGCCAACGGTGCGGGAAAATCCACTACCTTCCGCATGCTCTGTGGATTGCTGCCAGCCTCATCCGGAACCTTGCGAGTGGCCGGAGCCAACCTTCGGACAGGGAAAGCGGCGGCCCGCACTCGCATCGGCTATGTCTCGCAAAAATTCTCCCTCTATGGCGCCCTGAGCGTTCTGCAGAATCTGTCTTTCTTCGCCAGCGTTTATGGTCTTCAAGACAGCCGCAAACAAGACCGCATTGCCTGGGCGCTCGAGGACCTCGAACTCAAGGACTACATTGCCATCAACGCCGCCGACCTGCCCCTGGGATACAAGCAGCGCCTGGCTCTGGCCTGCGCTTTGATGCACGAGCCGAGCATCCTCTTTCTCGATGAGCCGACGTCGGGTGTCGATCCACTGGCCCGGCGGGAGTTTTGGGCCCGCCTTAATGCACTTGCGCACAGCGGCACCACCTGCCTGGTGACCACTCACTTCATGGAGGAAGCGGAGTACTGCGACCGGCTGGTTCTGATGTCTCTGGGACAAGTGCTCGCCGAAGGAAGTCCCAGAGCGATCAAGGATAGAGTTCGCACGGCGAACCATCCCAATCCCAGCATGGAAGACGCTTTCATCGCATTGATTGAAGAACATGAACGCGTCAGCCGGAGGGCATCGTGAACTGGATGCGCGTCAAAGGCCTCATGCGCAAGGAAGTCTATGAAATCGTTCGCGATCCCTCCAGCATCGCAATTGCCTTCTTTCTGCCTCTGGTTCTGCTGCTGATCTTCGGCTATGGTGTTTCCCTGGATGCCCGCAGTGTCCCTGTTGCCGTGGTGGTGGATCACTCAACCTCGCTCACCGCATCTTTTCTCGCTGAACTCGAGCACTCACCCTGGTTTCATCCTCTGCATTATCCGGATCAGCCCTCCGCAGAGCAGGCCATGATGCGCGGCCGTGTTCTGGCGATTCTCTGGCTGCGGAGTGACTTCACTCACCTGGCACTGAGTTCAGGAGAAGCTCCCATTCACCTTACCCTGAATGGCGTCGACGCGAATCAGGCTCGCATTATCCAGAACTACGTCAACGGATCTTGGCAGACATGGCTTCAGCAGCAGGCGGCACTTCAGGGCCGACCTCTTACTATTCCTGTCGTAATAGATATGCGCGTCTGGTTCAACCCGGCTCTGACCAGCCGCGACTACCTGATTCCCGGATTGATTGCCATCATCATGACACTCATCGGCGCCCTGCTCACGGCCCTCGTAGTAGCACGCGAGTGGGAGCGCGGCACCATGGAAGGCATCATGGTAACCCCGGTGGCGAAAACAGAAGTCCTGTTCGGCAAGCTGGTTCCCTATTTCATCATGGGCATGGGCGGAATGATGATGTCGACCGTAATGGCGGTCTTTCTTTTCCACGTTCCCTTGCGCGGCTCTTTGGCAATTCTTGTCGGGACGGCGGCGCTCTTTCTACTCACCGCCTTAGGCATGGGATTAGCCATCTCTGTCTTGGCCCGCAGCCAGTTTGTCGCCGCTATGGTAGCTATCGTCACGACTTTCCTTCCCGCATTCATTCTCTCCGGATTCTTGTTCGACATCCGCTCGATGCCGCGTGCTATTCAGGTTCTTACCCATATCGTCGCGGCGCGCTATTTCGTGGCTATGCTGCAAACTTCATTCCTTGCCGGGGACCTGCCCTCGGTCATTCTGCCCAACTTGTGCGGGTTGGCCATCCTCTGCATCGTCTTTCTTGGCCTGTCTGTACTGCGTTTTCGCAAGAGGTTGGACTGATGGCGAGAATTCTCCGTGTGTTCGCGCTGGTCGTGAAAGAACTTCTGGCATTGCTCCGCGACCCCGCCAGTCGCGCCGTCCTTATCGGTCCGCCGATTATTCAGCTCATCGTATTCGGCTATGCGGCAACCTTTGAGCTCAAGCACGTTCCCTTTGTGGTTTACAACCAGGACCAAGGGCAACTTTCGCGGGAGCTTGTCGCGCGCTTCGCAGGCGCACCCAGTTTTGATTTCCTGAGGTTCGTTCACGATCAGGCAGCCATCGAGCAATCCATCAACGAGAAGTCCGCCTTGATGGCTATGGACATTGGGCCAACGTTCAGCAACGATCTTGAGCGGGGACAACCGGCGCACATCCAAATCATCCTGGATGGAAGAGACTCCAATACCGCCGCCATTGCCATGGGCTACGTGCAATCCATTGTCACCCGGTTTAATCAGGAACGGCTCGTACCGCACGGTTTGAACCGGCCGGCGACCATCCTTCTCGACCGAGCCTGGTTCAACCCCAATCTCGATTCTCGGTGGTTTATCGTTCCTGGTATTTGTGGCATCCTCACCCTTCTGGTCAGTATGCTCACCACCGGCCTCTCCGTGGCTCGCGAACGCGAGATGGGAACGTTCGACCAACTGCTCGTAACCCCGATGTCGCCGGCGGAAATCCTTGTGGGAAAAGCCTTGCCCGGATTTCTGGTGGGCACAGCCGAAGGCTCCCTGATCATCTTCATGGCTGTGTTCTGGTTTCACGTCCCTTTCACGGGCAGCCTGTTGGGACTCTACCTCGGCATGCTCTGCTTTCTTTTCTCCTCGGTCGGTATAGGGCTAATGATTTCGTCTCTGGCCGTTACACAGCAGCAAGGACTCCTGGGCGTCTTCCTCTTTATGGTTCCGGCCATTGTCCTCTCCGGCTTCGCAACCCCGATCGCCAACATGCCCCAGGCCGTTCAGTACATTACCCTGCTCGATCCCTTGCGCTACTTCCTGATCGTATTGCGAGGCAGCTTTTTGGAAGGCGGCGGAACCTCCCTGTTCTGGCCACAATACTGGCCTCTGCTCACCATTGGGTTGATCTGCATGGTAGTGGCCGGCAATCTCTTTCGTAAACGCCTTGCATGACTTTGGCCATTAACCAGCGCAAGAATCGTATGCAGCTTGTTACCTTCCTCGGGGCATGCCTCAGCATCGGCTCATGCCTTCAGCTCGGTCTACCCCAGCTTCGCTCAATTGACGAATCTGAGCCAACCCAGTCTCCATCCCAGGTTCCAACTGGGGCGGCGCAAGTGTTTCCTTGCTTTTGGGTGGCGCAGCCCTGGGGTCCAGCGTGCCCCTTTTGGCACGATGGGGTGGAGCGCGTCCGGCGCTGCCATAAAGTGCCAAGGTGAGAAGCCGCTCTACCCGCTCAGCTTTGCCCCGCAGGTCGCCCATCGTTTCGCGCGGCAGAATTCCCAACCATTCTTTACGAATGGGTATACTGGCCGCAAGTTCTCCGCTTTCTTAACTTTAGCTGTCATGACACTACCGTCTCCCCATGTTTGTGATGACGATGTGTTCCGCAAGGAACGTATAATTTGGATCGCCGGATTCCCTTGCCGACCTGCCATAATGACTCGGGTCTTCCCCTGCGAATAGAAATAATGGCTATCGATTTTCTCCTTGGTCCTGGAAAGGCAAAGACTGGGGCTCTGGCGCAGCGGGCTTGCCGGTTCTCTCCAGTCCCTATTGCTTCTTCTCCCGTGGATCTCTTCGATCGCCTCTTCGGTCATGGTGGACGGGTCGAAGTTGTCGGGAAGGTAACCTGCGATCCGTACTTTCCGTCGTCTACCTGATCTTTAACGAGGGGTATACCGCGACTTCAGGCGCTGTTGGACAAAGCGGAGATTCGCGGGGAATGAACTCGCTCGAACAGTCGCAAAGGCGGGGGGGGTGAAGCCGAATACTATGCCTTGCAGGCGGCGATTGCGGCCTGTCACATGCGAACTCGCAGAGCGGAAGAGACGGACTGGGGCGGATCGTTGTTCTCTACGACACCCTGATGCAGACCAGATCATCTGTGATTGTGGCCTGAATCGAGCCGTGGCTGTGGGTGTGGCGCAAGGCCCGGCCACCGGGTTTGATACGCTCGATGCCATAACCAGTTCCACCGCTGACGCTGCTCTGGCTGGATATCACCTGCTTCACAGCATTCGCGGCGACCTGCTGATGAAAATGCGCAGATTGGCCGACGCGCGTGAGGAGATCCAGCTCGCGATCGCCATGACGCAAAACCTGCGGGAGCGGGAATTGATGGCGGAGAGACTGAAGCAGATGGAGAGGGGATGAGTTCCCTGCCATTGCCGGCTCAAGATATGATCAAGGAACGATGGCAGCCATCAACCTCATGCTGAACGAGTTTCCGTGGGACGAGCGATACCGAGTGCCTGACGTTGAACAGGTGCTCACGCCGGCACTGGTGGTGTATCCGGAATTCATCGCCTCTAACATCGAGCAGACCCTGGCGCTGCTGAATGGCAACGCCGATCGCTGGCGCGTGCATGTCAAAACGGCGAAGCTAGGCTACACGGTCCATATGCTGATTGAACGGGGCATTCGAAATTTCAAGTGTGCCACGACGCTCGAGCTTATGACAGCGTGCGGCGCCGGCGCAGCCGATGTTCTTCTTGCCTACCCCGTCATGGGCGCCAATGCGGGTCGCGTGCGTGACATCTCGGGGCAGTTTCCTAGAACAAAAATTTCCGTACTGGCTGAGAACGACCAGCAGGTCACGCAATGGCGTGGAAGCCGAGTTGATGTTTTTCTCGACATCAATCCCGGCATGAACCGCACGGGAATCGAAGTGTCGGAGCATGACCGGGTGTGCAGCCTGATCCGCCAGATTCAAAGCGCAGGCCTGGAGTTTCGCGGACTGCACTATTACGACGGCCAATATGCAGGGCTCGCAGAGCCGCAAAGGTCCGCGGCGGCACATGCCGGTTATGACCAGTTGTTCGAACTTGTGCGCACGAGTGAACGAAGCGGCCTGAACATTCCGGAGCTGATCACGGCGGGCACACCCACCTTTCCTGCCTCACTTTCGTACGCGGGCTTTGCAAACCGGATCATGCATCGTGTTTCCCCCGGAACGGTCGTCTACGGCGATGCCACCAGCCTGGCGCAGCTGCCGGCGTCGTATGGTTACGCACCAGCAGCTCTGGTTCTGAGTCGGGTCTCCAGCCGACCTCATGAGGGAATTATTACGTGCGATGCGGGCCACAAGAGCGTATCGGCTGACGCCGGAGTACCGACTTGTATCGTGGTTGGGCATCCGGGGATGACCCCACTTTCTCCCAGCGAGGAGCACCTGCCGGTTCGGACAACGAATGGAAGAAAGGTAGATGTGGGTGAATTGCTGTATCTTCTGCCACGACACATCTGTCCAACAGTGAACAATTTTGACTCGGCGCTGCTGGTGAGCGGTGGCCGACTCGCCGCGGTAGAAAGAATTACGGCGCGAGGCCGGGAAGGCCCTTTGCTGAAGCTGTTCGATTGCGAGGGCGAGAGCTCAAGAGGCGCGCTTTCCCAAAGAGCGTAACGACGACAGCCGTTCTGTCCATGTGACCCTTGGGCCGTCAAACCGCACTAGAGGACTGATCCGCCGGACTTTCCATCTGCATCAGTTCAGCAAGTATTCCCGGATGAAAAGGACCTCCGCGTCAAAAAGAAAATCACGGTTAGTTTTTTTGGCATAGCCGTGGCCTTCGTCGTTAGCCATCAGGAACCAGGTCGGCGTTCCCTCGGCCTTCAGCTTGTCGATAATCTGACGAGACTCGCTCCAGGGGACGCGCGGATCATTCCTTCCAACGACGGCAAAGATGGGTTTATGCATGGAATCGAGATGGTTCATGGGGGCGATTCTCTCCAGATAGGCACGCATCTCTGGATTGCGCTCATCTCCGTATTCCACGCGCCGCAGATCTCGACGATAAGACTCGGTATGTTCGAGGAACGTCACCAGGTTCGACATTCCAACGTAGGGCAAAGCGCAGCGGATGCGGTCGTTGTAGAACGCCGCGACCGCCCATGTCATGTGGCCGCCATAGCTGCCACCGGTTACCATGATGCGCTGCGAATTGAGTTCGGGCTGCGCCTTGATCCAATCCAAAAGCGCTCCAACGTCCTTGTAGGTATCTTCGCGGTGAAATCCATTATCCAGTTTGAGGAAGGTTTTGCCATAGCCGTCGGAACCGCGCACATTGGGCGCGATGATGGCCAGCCCAAGCTCATTGATCAGATAATTTTGCTGTCCAAAGAATGCCGGACGGAACTGTCCTTCGGGTCCGCCGTGAATGAAGATGACAACTGGCCGAGGACCGGGAAACTTCTGGGGATCGGGTTGGTAGAGATAACCACTGATCGACCGACCGTCGAATGACTTCCAGGAAATCAGCCGTGGTTCGACAAAATGTGCCGCATTGAGGCCGCCGGTTTCGCTTTCGGTCCAGCGGTCGAGCCTGCTGTTGCGGACATCGATCGACCAGACGTCCTCGGGTGAGCGGGACGAGCTGATATCAAAGGCAAGATCATGACCATCAGGATGGAAGCGCAGCCTGCCAATTACTCCGGAAGGAACGACTGGTAGAGGACGGAAGTTATCGTGGCTCGTGTTAAGCAAATAGAGACGGCTGAGACCATTCTCATTGGTGGCGAAGGCGACGAACCTGCCGTCCTCGCTGACATCGATGGCTTCGACGTTCCACGGGATCGACGTCGTCAGATAATGCGGGGTCATGGTGGCGAGATCGAAGCGCGTCAAGCGCTGAAATTCGCTGTCGCGGTCGCATATAACATAGAGGCTTTTTCCATCGTGGCTGAACTTGGCCGTTGAGTAGGCCACGGAATTGCCCGGCTGTGCTGGCGTGAGCTGCTTCTTTTCGCCCGTTTGCGCGTCGACCATCCAGAGATAGCTCTCGTTGATTGAGATGTATTGCTGCACAACAATGTTCCGGTTATCCGGCGACCACGCCAGCGGCCGCCAGCCGCCTCCTTCCACCTGCACGAGCATTCGCGCCGACGCTGGATCGGACGCGTCCATGATCCAGAGATCGGTGTCTTTATTATTGCGGCGCGTAGAGGTGAAGACCAGGCGCGTGCTGTGGTGAGCCAGCACGGGATTGTTATTTCGGCTGCTGCCGTCGGTGAGGAGGGTGATTTTGCCGCTCGCCAGATCATCGCGGTAAATCTGATACCACTCGCCGCCGCCAATATCCTTCAGAAAGAGGAATGAGTTCCCATCGGGAAGGTATTCCGCGGAAAGGACACGATCTGGGAAGAATGTCAGCTGGCGTCTCGTGCCGGCTGGTATTGCAACCGCGTGCACCTGCTGCGTATCTCCAAAGCGTGTACCAATCAGAATGCTGTGCTGGAGGGGGTGCCAGTCAAACAGCGTCGCCGCGCGGTATTCACCATAGCGCTCGGTTTCTTCCGCGATCGCCATCGGGATGGACGGAATATTCTCGATTACGAGATTAGAGCCCGGCTTGAGCACAGGCGCGGTCGCGGGTTGCTGTGCAGAGAGAGACAAAGGAATCAATATGCAGGCAAATAGGACGAGTCGCTTTTTCAAGGCAAAGTCCTCCAAAAGGCAAAAGGCCAGCCGGTACGGGAGGATACCACGGGTCGCGCGTCAGGCAGACGGCATGTGGTCTGGACGAACCGGGTGCGCCGCGTTTTCACCCGCCACAGTTAACCATTCGCGGACGTACCAGCGCTTTACAATTCCGCTGGTCACATAAGGATCAGCGCGCGCAAACGTTTGGGCGACTTCGGCTGATTCGCCCTGGAAAAGCAACACAGCTGCATCGTTGGGATTGTTGAGGGCAGCAATTCTCCACGGTCGCTGGCAGCCCAGGCTTTTTGCAGATGGGCCTCGCGAAACTCAGCTCGCCGGGCAAGGTAATCGTCTGCCACTTCATAAAACAGAAGGTAATGCATCGCAGTCCCTCGCCCGAATAGGATCGGGTGCGGCCGCGGCGCGACTCAAGTGGGGAGCAGACGATGGGTTCTTGCTTTTGCGCTATGTACCGTGGTACCTTAGTACCATGAACGACAGATCCAGTCTCCTCATTGAGCGAGTGCAAACCGGCGTGCGCATGGAGAAGCGCCTGCTGAAAGTCCTGAAAGCCTTTGCCGAATATCATGACATGACTCTCGGAGACTTACTGGAAGGCATTGTTCTGCACGCCTTCGACGGCAAGACTCCGTTTAGCGCCTCCTCCCTGGAGCGCCTCGGTGAACTGAAGAAGTTCTACGGCCTCGACCTGGACTCCTCAGCCAGCCATCGCCTGCAGGAGATCAAGGGGAGAAAATCCTCGTCGCGAAAATCGGAATAGGAGGGATCGCATGAACCAGGGGCTTTTGGCAAGTTTTGGTTGATAACCATCTCAGATGAGAAGTGGAGATCACCCACCGTAATCGTGTCGCCGAAATTAGCCCGCTTCCCATCGTGGCCGGAGAAAAGTACTCGGCACAATTGATGGAAGCTTCTTCCCGCCCGGAATGAAAGCGCTGCACACATCCACTCTGGCCCGGAGGATTGGTATACGCTGAGCGGAGAAACGTGTCTCGAAACTTCCGATGACCGGGTACAGATCGGCCGAGCATGCGACCCTCCGGTGATCGCTCCAATGGGATTGGCGATGCACCTCACCGCAACCGGCACCGAACAGCGCCGGTCCAATAGAGCAGGAGAAGAATAGCAGACAGAATCCGCCGCTAAACAGTACAAAGGAACTGGTCCACAAATTCTTGTTGATCGGGAACCAGCGGTTCCAGAGTTCGCCTGCGAACATTCCCACTATTCCAAAGAAGACCATGCTGCCGACGATCTGCGAGGTAGTCCGCTTTGATCTGAGCCATTGTCCCGCTCGGAGGGACGCACGTCCCGGAATGCTCTGTTCTCCTTCATCGCTCCTGAGAGAAGCACCACTCTGTCATCCGAGCAATCGGAAGCCGTATGCCGCCTTTGTGGCGATTCTGACCACTCTGTAAGTGTTTTGCTCGCGCAAGCTCAGGCTGAATGCGCTCCTCTGAGCCTCATTAAGCCGGCTCAGTGACGTTCCGGTAACCCTTTCTGCGGGTGCGACTACCGGCCTTTTGAATTGACTCCAATGCACACCTAGCAGGCATAAGTTGCCGCGCCACTGTTGAGCTCCGCAAAATACGTTCTCTTCCAACTCAGGTGAAGAAAAAGCGCGTTCGACGATTTCTGCCCTCTAGATCACTGTCCTGCGATGATTCGGTCTTTCACCTTGTCATATTCGTTATTGCTCAGAATACGGCGCCTAACCAGTTCGTGCGTGTCATGAAATGGACGCTCGGCCACAATGCGGTCCGCTTCGATCCCGGTTAAACCCGGCAACTTAAGCAATTCGTCTCGGGAGGCCTTATTGATATTCACTGTTTTATCCGAGGTGATGCCTTCTTTGACGCCCTCGGCAACCGCTTTCGCATCATGTCGCATGGTCTCGGTCGCTTGTGCCGTTTTCTGCCGAATCTGGTCGGGATTATTCCCCGTGCAGCCCACAAACGACAATGCGATGCCCACCTCGAGAACGACACACCCAGGTAGCCGAGCAAGTTTCATGCGTTGTACCTTGTCCCTTTTTGCAGTGGCTCAGATGCCAATGAAATCAAAGAGGTTGTCAGAACCATCTCTCATCGAAGCAGTTATCCCAGCGGATTTCCGCCTACCCTGCGCG
The DNA here is from genome assembly GCA_027452245.1 of Acidobacteriaceae bacterium. Classification (GTDB taxonomy): domain Bacteria; phylum Acidobacteriota; class Terriglobia; order Terriglobales; family Acidobacteriaceae; genus Sulfotelmatobacter. Next base: position 24,993 of record DAIDGW010000064.1, on the reverse strand, counting down.
AAGAAACCGCATCTATAAACGTTGGGTGTACGTGTAATGCGCGGCTTCGTCCTATAGAAGGAATCGAAGGCGGAGGAAAAATGAGAAAGGCATTCATTTCGATATTTTTTGCATTCCTGACGGGTGCAGTGGCGGCCGCGCAGGCCGCACCGGCGGCGCAACCACAAGCAGGAACAGGAAAGTCCGCAACGCAGCAAACAACGCAAGAGACCAACGCCAAGCGACTGGCGCCCGGCAGCGTAATTCCGGTGCAATTGACCAAAACTCTGGACGCCAAGAAAGCCAAAACTGGGGAAAAAGTAGTTGCGAAGGTCTCCCAGGATTTGAAGAACACCAGCGGCGATGTCATCGTACCGAAAGATACCCAGGTCATTGGCCACGTTACTGAGGCCCAGGCGCGCAATAAGCAGCAGCATGAGTCAGAGTTAGCAATCACCTTCGATCGCGCCGTGGAAAAGGGCGGCATCGAAGTCCAGATGCCGATGTCGATTCAGGCCGTCATTGGGCAGCAGAATAATGCCCAGCAGAACGGAAACAGCACAGCTCAGCCAGAGCAGACAAACGCCGGAGAATCAGGGTTGGGCAATATGCAACGCCCCGGCATGGGGGGAAACAATGCACCACCGCCAGCCACCAGCGACATGGGAGCGAATCCTCCGAATTCTTCGGGACAACAGCAGCAGCGGCCACATATTACGGCAAAAACCGAAGGTGTGGTCGGCATCCCGAATCTCAAGTTGCAATCACAGGGAAACAATGCGCAGGGTTCACTGCTGACGTCTGACAAGAAGAATGTGAAACTCGACAGCGGCACAATGATGCTCCTGAAGGTCGATCAGTACTGAATCTTTCCATCCCTTCGCCGCGCGATAGAAATAAAGACGGCATGGAAACACCTGCCGTCTTTTTGCTTCGAGAATTTAATCCGCAGCGGTGCTGGAATGAACCGAATTCTCAGCGCTTGCCTGGTTGAGCATTGCAATTGCTTCTTCACTGAGACGCAGTTGGGTCGACTCCAGCAAATCTTCCAGTTGCTGCAGATTTGTGGCGCTGGCGATGGGGGCAGTCACGCTCGGGCGCGCTATCAGCCAAGCCAGCGAGACGCGTGCCGGTGTCGAACTATATTGATTTGCCAATTCATCGAGTGCCTTCAGGATGCGAAGACCGCGCGGCGTCAAGAATTTCTTCACCCCCTGCCCGCGAGCGCTCTGGCCAAGATCAGCCTCTGACCGGTACTTTCCGGTCAGGAATCCACTCGCGAGAGAGAAGTAGCTGATCACTCCGATTCCATACTTGAGGCAAACCGGCTCGAGGTTCTGCTCATAATCGGCACGCTGATACAGGTTGTATTCCGGCTGCAGGCTCTGATAACTCGCCAGCCCTTTACTTCGGCTAACCTCCACAGCCTGAGCGAGCCGCGGGCCCGTGTAATTCGAAGCGCCAATCGCCCGAACCTTACCTTCTTCCACGAGCCTTGTAAACGCTTCTAAGGCCTCATCGAGCGGCGTCCTGGGATCATCTTCATGAGCTTGATATAGATCGATGTAATCGGTCTGCAGACGGCGCAACGAATCTTCAATCGCACTTTGAATGTATGCGCGAGAGAGTCCCTGCTTCCCATCTCCCATCGGTTTCCCCACTTTGGTTGCGATCACAATTTGCTCGCGTTTTCCCGACCGCTTGATCCAATTTCCGATAATCTTTTCTGACTCTCCCCCCACATGCCCGGGAACCCAGCGCGAATACATGTCTGCCGTGTCTACCAAGCTAAAACCCGTATTGATGAATGCATCCAGGATTTTGAACGAAGTTGTTTCGTCCGCTGTCCAGCCAAAAACATTCCCCCCTAAAGCGAGGGGAGCAATCTTGATGCCGCTGTTGCCGAGTTCACGCAGTTTCATTTAGGAAAAGCCTCCGAGTCGTCATGTCTTCGTTGGATGACGAAACAAACCGAAAGACGCCAGCATATTGCAGGATCACGAATTCACGAGATCGGGTGCGATCCATCCAAAGCAGGACTTAATTTCCGCACCACTCTAGGACCAGCGAAATGAGGACGCGGGCCGTGTCGAAGACCGAGTCGACCTCTACGTATTCGTTGGCATTGTGAGCACCGCCGCCGCAAGGGCCGAACACCAGTGCTGGAATGCGGAAGATACGCTGCATCAGAAAGGCGTCGCACGGATATGGAGCTGCCGTTACGACCGGTTGTGTTCCCAGAATTGCTCCGACACTGCGAATCATCGCCCGCGTAAATGGGTGCTCCTGCGACAACTCGTGGCCGAGAAGCGGTCCTTCGAGCACAGGCTTCCACTCAATACCGTGTACTCGAAAAAATGCGTCGGCACGTTCGAACTCTTGGAGAGAGTGCCGGATTTCCGCTACTACCTTCGCCTGATTCTCCTCGGGGACAAACTGAAAGTACACACGAACGGACGCATACAGTGGAACGCTTGCCGGGACATCCGGATCCATCCGGTTCGATTCAACAACCAGTACCTGCACCGGGGCAGGATCTTGAAATTCTGAATACGCGCCAGTAGTTTTTATCGCGCGCCGCTTCGTGGCCCACGATTCTATCCAGTTCAACAGACGGGCGAGGGGCAGCGCCGGACTCATCACTTCGCCCTTGGAGAAATACATGCTGGGGTCGCCGGCTTCGACGCGCAGGTCCACAATGAAACCCCCGCGAGTCGCACGATAGATCTCGAGCTGCGTTCCTTCTGAAATTACGCAACCGTCGAATCCTGAATCGCGGAGACGGGCTGCCAGCGTGCCCCCACCGCCGCCCCATTCTTCGTCGACGACCGATTCGCAAGCCAGATCACCTCCGAGGCGAATGCCAGCTCGCTTCAATGCGCATAGAACGGCCGCCTGTGCTGCCAACCCGGCTTTCATGTCGAAGCTTCCCAGTCCGTACAATCTCCCCTTGCGAACAGCTCCCGACCACGGAGACCGCTGCCACGCGCCCTTCGCGGGAGGAACCGTATCCATGTGTCCATTCAGTAGCAGACTCTGGCCGCGCCCGGAACCAGAAAGGCGTGCAATCAGATTTTTCCGTCCCTTGTAATAACGCTTTGGTTTGGCATATCGATGACCGGAAGACCGCACGAAGCCGGTGTCGTAGAGTTCCGTGGGAACGCCGTGCGTTCGCAGAAATTCTGCAAGAACCTTCTGCCCCGGAGTTTCATTACCCTTCGGAGGTAGTGCCACCGTATTGGTGCGCACTAGTTCCTGCAGCAGTTTGACTACATGAGTTCGCAATGGTTCCAGAAGTTTGGCGGCATCTCGCTTTGCCCCTGAGGTATTCCCTCCTGCAGAACGCATTATGGATTCACCTCCGTCGGCAATTCTGCTTTGGTCGAAGAAGTTGTTGGGCCTTCCGGAAAAGGAACAGCTTCGAGCGTCAGAACCTCGAATGGCTTGAGAGCAATTGCATGCGCTTGACCCGCTGCCAGCACGAGCGCCGCATCCCCTCCGGCCTGCGACCAGACACTCTGCATCCGGAACCGTCGCGCTTGCCCCGGCGGCAATTCAAATGCCTTGCCCACATCAAGGGCATAATTCTGCGCGTGATCGCTGGGGTTTCGTAGCGTAATTACGCCCTTTCGTGGCGCCCAGGCCGCCCATCCATAAACCTGGAGTTGATTCGGATCTCCGCCGATCCAATGCGTATCGACCAGCACATCTGCATTCTTCCGCGACCACTTCGCAGCTTGCGCCAGAACATCCCAATCTTTGTCCGTCATCAACGAATGGGTGATGTACATCTCCTGCAACTGTGTTCCGCTGCCAAAATAATCGTGCACCTCGTTTGAGAAATCATCCGTAGGGTCCCTGTCGAGATGCTCAGCGTACCGCGCATAAAGAATGCCGTGGAGCATCAACGAATTCAGCGGAAACAGCGGCCCGCGCCGGACTATATTGCGATACGTCTGCCCGTCGCGATACGTAATCCATTTCTCGCGCCACGGACCGACGCCGGCAAAACTGTGGTCATCCCCGCCCCGCCAGATGGAATCGGCATAGCGCAGCCAGAAGGGAGATGCATACGTTCCGGTCGTCAGATTGATGAAGATTCCCGGACTGGCGCGTCGCCAGTCGCTTATCAAGCTGATCGCCGCCTGAAAATCACTGTCGAATTCGCTGCCGGGCAGAACTCTATTGACGTTCCCGGTGCCATCGATCTTGAATTGGTTTACGCCATATTTGTGAATAAAATCCATCGACACTTCGTGGAAACGCTTGTAGTATTTTGGCCCCGTCAATTCGAAGCCTCCAGCATTTGTCTCCAATCCCTGCGCGCGCGCGTACTTCAGGCGCTCTTGTTTCGCTTCGTCGTATCCTCCCCAGGGAGAAAGCCATACTCCCGGTTCGGCGCCATATTCCTCCGCTAATTTCTTGATCGGAGTGAAGCCTTCGGGAAATCCCGGACCGAAACTCCACATTGTTTTGCGATCGTCCCATCCATCGTCAAACAGAAATGAGTCCAGCTTCACCTTCCGTTTTCGGACCAATTCCTCACCAAATGCGTGGATCGAGTCAAGCGCAGCGATCTGGTCGTACGTCTTCCCGAATCCGATGTCGTACCAGGTGTTGTAATGCAAGAACGGCTGGTAAGGACGCGGGCGCTCGGCTTCGATGTAGTTGAGAAATGCGCGCCGCAATTGGCCTTTTGGAAAGATCCCGATCACAGACGAATATGTCAGCGTCTGCCCGCTGCGCAGCGGCAGTTCTCGATGCATTGAACAGCGAATCCCCGCATCCTGTTTTACGCAAAGCGAAAGCGGATGCTCAAAGCCAACAAATGCGTTCCCAATGATCGCCGGAGATCCTTTTACATTCCCCTCCACACGCGCCGATGGCGTATGCAAGTCAATCAAAGCAACATCCGAGATGGGTTGATTCTCGTCTGCTTGTAACGAGACTTCCTGCCGAAGGTAATTGGCGTTGTCCGGCAGGATCGCCCTCCAGCGGACTACCAGCTTTCGTTGCGTGTCTTCGAACTCGAGCGAGACTTGCTGGCCTGTTGCTCCTTCCTCCGCCCTTTTGCGAGACCATGGCGTGACCTGCGGAACATCTTTCATCCGCATTGCCGAAGAGCGAACGAGACTTCCATCCTTATAGGTAAGAATGAACAGATCCTTCGACAGCCGGATCTTCTGCCCGGCGGCTCGCGTCGTGAGTTCGGAATCGCTCACGGTGCCATGTGCGAGAGACCAGCACATCGTGAACATCTGGTTCTCCAGCACAATGGAATCGGCTTGAACCTTGGCTCGCGCTGGGCCTGGATCAGTGCCGTAGAGCAACGAAGATCGAGCGGAAGAAGGAATTACGGCAAAAAGAACGCCGCAGAGGATAAGAAGTACTGGAATTCGAAGATTCATCAGGGCTGAACCGGAGGGCAGCAAAAACTCGATTTTCTAGTTGTTGCGATAAGGTTCGAACGGACTTCTAGTAAAGAAGAATTTTATAATAGTTCGAATGCAGAGGCATCTGGAGAGTTGCAAAGCGAAGAAGGATCTGGTGGGCAGTGCAGGACTCGAACCTGCGACCTCCTGCTTGTAAGGCAGGCGCTCTAACCAACTGAGCTAACCGCCCGATCCTTTGCTGTCAATCGCTTGCGCCACATCTGACCACCCAAAACGTGGTCCAAATGGCCCTTCTCTGGTCCAATTCGTTTCATTGTACTCGCTTCAGCCCCAACCGCGCGGCGAAGCGCTGCCGGTACTGAAGATCCTGGTCGATATGGCTGTAATGGTCAATCATCGCCAGCGATGAGTGACCAAGCCATTTGCCGCTGCAGATTCCGCTGGAACGTTGTTCCTGCGCAAGATCGTTACCCGCCCGTGGCGGAAGGCATGGTTGACTTTTCCGCCGCGGGAGATTCCGCGCTTGTCCAGAATGAGGTTAAGGTCAGGTTGACTGCAGTTGCGGCAATCCGACCACCGATCACAGCCCGGCTAAGCGGAGCGGTAGCTTCCGCGGCCAAAGGTACCGGCAAAACATCGATTGTTGATCATGCCGGCTTGACACCCAAGCCCGGACCATCGCCGAGTACGAGCTTGCCGTTGCGAACCTGAACACCGCGATAGGGATCGTTCGCAATCAGCAGGTTGCCGTCAAGATCAGCATAATCCACCAGGGGTGATAGATGTGCAGAAGCCGTGACGCTAACAGAGCTTGAAACCATGCAACCAAGCATGGTTTTCATTCCCAGCGATTTGGCTACATAGATCATGCGCAGAGCCTGCTGGACTCCGCCGCATTTATCAAGCTTCACATTGATTCCATCGTAGGCGTCCACGAGTTTCGGAATGGCGGCGGCATTGACTGCCGCTTCGTCAGCGATGATGGGCAGATGTACGCGTCTCCTGACCCATCGCGTCTCTTCAATCATCTCTGCCGGCATCGGCTGCTCGACGAACTCTACACCTTGCGTTTCCAGCCAGTTGATTTTGCGGACGGCTTCTTCCTTATCTTTCCAACCTTCATTCGCGTCCACGCGAAGCGGTTTTTTGGTCGCGCTGCGGACGGCGGCGATGGTTGCCTCGTCGGTATTCAGGCCAACTTTGATCTTGAGCACCGGGAAGGCTTCGGCCTCGAGTACCTTCTGCCGGGTGCTTTCCGGATTGTCGATGCCGACGGAGAAAGTTGTGATCGGGGTATCGTTCGGGTCCAAACCCAGCATTCGATAGAGAGGAACATTCAGCTTCTTTCCCACCCAATCCATGAGAGCGACGTCGAGAGCCGCCTTGGCGGCAAATTGCCCCTGTACCTTTTGCGATACTTCGGCCATGACCTTCTCAAACTGCCAGGGATTCACTCCTTGAAGGAAGGGGGAGATCGATTCAATGGCCTTCTTGCCATCTTCTGCGCTTTCGTGATAGCGAACGATCGGAGCGCCCTCTCCGATGCCAATCACACCATCGCTGGCGAGACGAACCTGAATCGTGTCCCGATATTCGCTGGAGGACATGGTGGTCGTCCAGGTGTGACGCAGGCGCAGTCGCGTGACGCTCGCTTCCCAGCTGCAGCTCGTATTTTCTGCGGCCATCGGCCCTGATACCGCAAGCCCACCGAGAAGGCAGCTTGCGCCCACGCTTCCTGTGGTCTTGAGCCAGTCTCTTCTACTTATTCCGTCCCGATTCATTTCAGCCTCCGGCAGGCCACCAGGATGGTTGTCCACGGCTCGTCGGCGAGATGGCTGATCTGGATTACCGGATGTCCATTGGTGGTCGCATGGATGATTTGTCCATCGCCGATGTACATTGCCGTGTGCGTGATCTTGTTGGCGCTTTGGCCAAAAAACACCAGGTCGCCCGCGCGCAGACCCTTGCGATCGATGGCTTCGACGCCATTCCACGCCGCTTGTACATCAGCGTCGCGCGGCATATTGATGCCGCGACTGCGCACCAGCATCTGGGTGAAGCCGGAGCAGTCATAGCCGAAGCTCGACCGCCCGCCCCACAGATACGGCAAGCCGAGAAATCGTTTGGCCAGTTCGATGGATTGCTCAATGGTCAGCGGTTTGGGATCGCGAATAACATCGCTGCGCTGGATCCAAGCCGTGCGCCCGTCCGGAAGCCGCACTTCGAGCCATCGCCGGTCATTTCCCGGCGCATTGTCGATGGCTTCAAGGTGTGTTTCGAACGGAGCGGTGAGGACCGGCCGATGTGCTGTTACATCTGTTTCGCGGTAAACATTAGCGAAGATGCTTTCCACTTGAACCACATGCCCCGGCGAGCCGTAGGGCGCATTGTGCTTGCGTAGATCGCGGACCGGCATCCATCCCGTGTATTGATCGTCGGTGCGGATCTTCACCCATTTATGGCGCTTTTCGAGGACGACCACATTTGCCCCGAGAATGGCCTGCGATACCACGTCGGCACTCGTGTTCGCCGACGAGTACATGTCCGCCACGGGGACAACCACGACCCAGTTTGCGGCTGTGGAAGAATGATCGGCAGCAACGGCGGGTAGGAACGACGTCAGTAACAGGAAGACGAGGATGTAGCTACGATAAGTTGGGTATGCGCGAAATTCTGACCCGGGCTTCCTGACGATATTACAAAAAGGATAGAACTTATGCGGTGACGACAGGGACGTCGCCACCGCCTTGCAAGTTTTGGAGATCATCACGAACCAGTTCTAGTAAACGTAATTACAGCGTTAAAAATCCGCATCAAAAGCGATAAATTCCGGCGAATTCCATGGCGCGAGGCTGAGTGAGTGTCGATGTGTAATTCCCGAACGTGGTGGGGACGTCCCACTCGTCCTGAATCGTATAGGCGTCGAACTTGACGTTGTTGAAGGCGTTAAAAACGCTCCAGCGCACTTCGAAGGTGTGGCTCTCGGTGCGTGGGATCCTCCACTGCTTGGAGAGATTCAGGTCCGTAGACATGTAACCGTCGCCGCGAATCGGATTGCGCGCGCCGCTTTCGCCCGGAAATGCGTAAGAGAAGCCCGCGCTCGCCTGGACGACATTCTTGAAGGCGCTGGGAACTCCGGCCGTTATGGTGGTGCCAGTCGGGATTCGTGCGCCAGTCAAATCGGACCATCCCATCTCATCCCAATTCGTGGGCCAGACGTATCCCTGGAAGACACTGAAGGGAAATCCAGAAGTCCAGCGGGTAGTGCCACCCAGTTGCCAGCCGCTGATCAAGGCATCGGCAGCGCCATGCACGGTGCTACCGAATGCCTTTCCGCGACCGAAGGGCAATTGCCAGATCCAGTAGCCATTGATCTGATGCCGCAGGTCGGCGTCGCTCGGGCCGTACATTTGGCCCGGCTCCCAGGCATTGATGACGCTGTCAGTCAGGTAATGACTGCCGCGCTCCGCCATGGACTCAATATCCAAAGCTTTGGAGTAGGTATAGTTCAGGCCAAACATCAGGCCATTGGACATTTGCTTGTTCAGGCTGATCTGTAGCGCGTTGTAGTTCGACCAGGCAATCGAGCGCCAGTCCCACAAGGAAGAGTATTGGCTATTGAAGTAGCTGAACAAACCTGTCTTCGGAGCAGCCGGGACCCCGGCAGTGTCGATGTCGTAGATCGCGGACGTTTCATTGTAAAGATTCCCGCAACCGCTGAAAATGTCATAGGCAGCCACGAGCACATTGGTGGTGGTGGGGTTGCCGGCGGTGCAGGCCAGCGTGTACGACGGCTGCGAGGCAAGCATATCCTGCCAGTATTTTGCTGTTGGCCCAACCGCCGCCGCATTAATGTTGCTTTCTGAAACGCCCTTCCGCCCCAGGACGGACATTCGACGAGCCGCCTGGAAATAGCTGATGCCGGACGCTGGATCGACCAGGTTCATGGGCTCAGCAACATCGTCGAGCACCATCAAGCGATGCGCAAAATGGCCGACGTAGGCCACATCCAGGGTCATCTTTCCCGGCAGCTCCCGCTGAACCGAGAAGTCGAGGGCGTAAGAATAGGGAGTCTTAAGCGACTGATCGATGCCACCCGAGATGCCAAGGTACCCCGCCGGCGGAGTCTGGGGGAAGCTGATCGTCGACGGGGGCTGCACTCCAAATTGCGACAACAAGTTCAGTGGGATGAGGTTCATATCCGCCAAACTGCTGCCGATGCGAGGTGAACTGGCGAGAGCCAACCGGTGCGCCGGGTTCGATACCGTGCTCGAAACGCCGAACTCGCCGGAAGAGCTGTAGAACTGGGCCAATTCCGGACCGAAGTTCTGATAGTACATACCGGCTCCGGCTCGAATCGACGTCTTGTCTTCGCCGAAAAGCTTGTTCACCCAGCCGGAGTCTGAATGTGGCGTCCAAGCGATGCCCACCCGGGGAGCAAAATTCTTGGTTTGCGCGCTATAAACGCCTGTCTTGCCATAGACCGAACCTGCAGGGCCAAAGCCAATGAGCACATTCTTGCCAAGCACCGAGTTATCCCCGATGCCCTTGGACATATCGCTCTGTCGCTGATTGAACCACTGGCCTATATTGACGTTCGGTGTGACCTCCTGTCCGGCGGTTTCCGTCATGGGCGTCATCAACTGGTAATTCAGACCGTAAGTGATGGAGAGATTGCGGCGCGCCTTCCAGGTATCCTGGAAAAACAAGTTGTAGTTATCGACGGCCCAATGACGAAGGATCGGCTGATCCTGCCCGATCTGGGTCCCGCGGGTAGCTCCAATCTTGTAGTTAAAGACGCCATCCACTTCGCTTTCAATTCCCATCAACGCCGCCAAGGGGAAGTCGTAGGTGTGCTGAAACCCAGTGCTGACCGCAGGATATATGTCGCCGGCTGTGCAACTCTTCGATCCAGCGTTCTGCGCGTTGCAGGCAGGATTCAGGAAGTCGTTTTGATTGGCGAATCCTCCCTCGGCGATCCAGTCGGCATTGGTGAGGGCATCGCTGAAGTTTTGCCCGTAGTTATAGGTATTCAGGCGCGAAAGCAGAAAGTTGATTCCAAACTGAAAGCTGTGCGTCCCCTTGGTCCAATCGACATTGTCGACGATATTGTGGACCGGGGCGGTATCGCCATAGGAGTAAGCGATGTCCTGATCCATATCACGCATCTGTACCCATGGCTGGTTGGAATCGCCCGCGGTTCCGACGCTTTCACGGGTCAGGCCATAGCGCACGTTGTTGACGAGATTCGTTCCCCAAATGCTGGTGTAACCCGCGACAAAGCCTTTGGAAAGATTAAGCTGCGTCGTTTGGGCCGGTCTGCCGGGCAGGAACGGAGCGTTGCCGTAATGCTCATCCACGCCAGTGCCCCGGAAGAACAACGTGTGGTTGCCATTTTGCGTGATCTTGTAGTCAAGGCGCCCGATCATCCAATTCTCGCGGGTAGTGGTCGGAGCTGCGAAACGGTATCCGGCGTAATTCGGGGCGTCGCTGTAGTTAGGATCGTTTGCCCTGGGATAAGTCGCGAAGTACGCGAGGGCACCCTTGCTCGGGCCGATGCCTAGCGGATCCATGGCGGCGAGCTGCTGCGGCCCTAGCGCATAGTATCCAGGCTGAATCGGATAGTTTTTGCCGCTGGCGCCGGTTACAGTCATGCCCGGACATGCGGAGGCAGTGTCGCACTGGTATTGAATGATTCCATCCTGCAATGTCGGGCTGGGAATGGCGCGCTCGACGCTTTGGCCGATATTCTTGCGGTGCCCTTCGTAGTTGAAAAAGAAAAATAGCCGATTTCTTAGGATGGGACCGCCGATGGTTCCTCCGAAATCGTTCCACACCAACTGGGTTGGCCGATTGGGCAGGTTGCTGGCAATCTGGCTGCCCTTCAGGAAGAAGTCATTAGCTTCCCCCAAGCCGTTACGATTGAATTCGTAAAGCGAACCGTGAAACTCGTTGGTCCCGCCCTTGGTGACCAAGGAGATTTGCGCTCCCGAGGACCGTCCTTGAGTGGCGCCATAGTTGGAGGTGGTTACACGGAATTCCTCGACCGAAAAAGGCGTAGTGGGCAGTACGCCATTGAAGGCTAAGCCGGCAAATTCGTTGTTATTGCTCACGCCATCGAGCGAGATGTTGTTCTGATCGCTGCGCTCACCGTTAACCATGCCGCTGCGGGTATCGTAGGAGTTCGTCTCTTGCACCAAGTCTGGCCTGTCCCCGTTGAAAGCAACCCCTGGCTGCAGGCTGAGCAGCAGCACAGTATTTTCCTGATTCAAGGGCAGGTTCTGTATGGCGTTGTTTTCCATCGTGTTCCCGACGCTGGAATCGGTCGTATTGAGCGGCGGCGCTTCGGCGGTAATGGACACGGTCTCGGAAACCGTTCCCACCTGCATCTGCACATTCACCGTGGCCGGAAGTTCGACGAGCAAGGTAACACCCACGTCTTGATATTTCTTGAATCCCGCCGCCTCGACGGTCAGGGTATAGGTTCCGGGAAGCACTTCGGGGAAGACGTAGGTTCCGTCCGCGCCGCTGGTCACCGATCGCGTCGAGCCCGTTCCCGGATTGACAATTGTCAATCGCGCTCCGTGAATCGCTGAACCGGAAGGGTCGGTCACCGTTCCTCGAAGGGAAGTGGTTGCCTGTCCCCAGGCGATAATCGAGCACGTACCCATCAAAAAGAGAATTGCCAAGCTTAGAAAGCTGCGCATAGTACTTCCCCTTCCTCCGCGCGGTATTTACCAGCCCGCCTGTATAACGCCGCTGGAGCATCACTGTCAAGAACGATTTTGCTGAAATGAAACATTTGTTTCTACCAATGAAACTCGGCTCAGAGTTCAGAGCGCAACGCATTCGTGGCAGGGAGACACACGTTCTGCACGCTGAAGGCGTTGCAGACTTTCTCTGGGCACCGATCCCGCTCAAGAAGATGGGAGCGACAATAGAGATTTACCCCGGATCGAATCAGCAGATGCAGGTAATCCAGCTAATCGCTGTACCAGCGGAAGCCATGCCGCTGCTCGTAATCGGCCTTTTTCAGAATTTGCACGGTTCTCGTCCTGTACCGGTGCGCACAGATCGTAAGCAAGACGTTGATGAAGCTCATAGGGGCGGAATAGGAATTGCCAATGAAGGATTCAACCACCGTGAGAAAGCACTCATCGGAGAACCGCGCAATAGGTGAAACGAAGGTGTCGGTAATGCCCACACAGTAGGCGCCATTGGCATGGGCCTGTTGCAGGGACTCGACCGTTTGGCGCAATCCGCGGCGAAAACTGAAGGCAATGACCAGGTCGCCTTTCGCGCAATTACGAGTAGTATTGGCACTATGGCCGGGGGTCGTGGCCGTGATCACAGGGAAGCCAAGCAGAGTCAAGCGATAGTCCAGAAAATGTACCAGTGCGATCGCCAGGTCGCCGCCCAGGATCACAGTTTTTCGAGCACGGTGGATGCGCTTCGCCAATGCCACGACGCGATTGAGATCGAGCGTGTTCTGGAGCGCGTGAAGATTTCTTATGTCCTGCTCCATTGCCCGCTGGCCCTGCGCCAGAATGCTGGAAGGCGCATTCCTGCCGGCACGCATAGTTTCCAGCGACGTTGCGCTCGCAATCGAGAGTTCGTGCAGGTACCCTTTGAAGTTTCTGTAGCCGTCGAAGCCGAGACCGCGCACGATCCGCAGCAGCGTCGCCGGATCTGTTCCCAATTTGGCGGCCACGCCACGAATCGGCAGCAGGACATAGTCGCGGGGATGCTCCTGCACCGGACGTATTAGTTCGCGTCGTTTTTTGGTCAAGCGATCCAGGCGCTCGGCAAAACTTGGGATATGATCTCCGCGGCCGTTTTTCACATGAAAGTTGTTCATGGCTGCCCACTTTCTGTTTCCATCAAGTCTAGCCTGATCGACTAGCATTGACACATTCAGACAGCAATTTTACAAAATAGAAAACGAAACAAAAGTAACAGAGTGCAGGAAAAAAGAGATTCAGGCAGAGCTGAATCAGAAATGACTGAGGTTGATTCGATGTTCTTACGCGTAATTTGTGCTTTACTATCATTGACTACTTTCGTCGGCGCGCAGACCACGTCCGCACCGCGTCGGCAGATGAACGAAAAACAGGTCGTCTTGTGGGGTAAGCTGACTGCCCAGATCGCGGACATTGATCGAACCCTCGATGGCGTCATGGGGGTGGCCATTCTGGACTTGAGCAGCGGGCAAACGTTTTTATTGCATGCTGACGATGTTTTTCCCCAGGCCAGTTCCATCAAGATCGCCGTCCTGGCGGAACTTTATCATCAGGCGCAACAGGCTGGCCCGAGAGACGCTAAACTTTCCGACCTTTACACTGTCCAGAACTCGGACATAGTTGCCGGTAGCGACATCATGGGAGGTCTTACACCAGGCGTGACGCGCGTCACCAATCGGGACCTTGCCACGATGATGGTGGCCGTAAGCGATAACTCGGCAACCAACGTCCTTATCGATCATGTGGGCATGAAGAATGTGAACGCTCTCATGGCGAACCTGGGGCTTCCGCGCACGCAACTGCGCCGCAAGATGATGGACGTTCAGGCCGCAAGCGAGGGCCGGGAAAACCTTTCAACTCCCCACGAAATGATGACTCTGCTTGAGGAGATTTACGAAGGGAAGGTTCTAAACAAGGAAATGACGGAAGATTTCTTCAAAATGCTTTCCACGCACAAGGAGAGCTTCATCCCCCGGTTGCTGCCCGATAGCGTCCGCATCGCGAATAAGCCGGGAGAACTCGAGGCTGTTCGGAATGATTCTGGAATTGTCTTTGTCCCGAACCGACCTTATGTCCTTTGTGTGATGACGACCTATTTGCAGAAAGAAAGAGACGGGGAAGATGCAATCAGCAGAGTTTCGGAAGCGGCATATCAAATGTTTGACCGTCTCGGTCGTGGCTCCGAATATGGCCGCGTCGTATCCGAACACTAGGAGGCCGGAGGCCGAAAGCATTCGAATGGCAGCCCCGGCAACCACATCACCGGAGTCTTTTCAGTATCTGCTTGCTTGGCAGTCGACAACGCTTTCCAAATGAGCAGGTCGGGGTTCGTGCGCTCAAACTCACCCCGTGTCTATGACGAATTGCCGCTATATGTTCGCGACTGATAAAGAAGTTCTCGAATTCAAACGCGGGCAGCAGTTGTCGAGCAACATATGGTCGGGCGTAAGCTCTCAGGGGCCAATCTGAGATAATCGTTGCCCATGTGCGGTCGTTACCGACATCTCGCATCTCGCAGCGTAAGCAGATCATTGAGGAGCAACGACGCGCCGCTTACCCGCCGCTCATGATATCTACACTCGCTCCGATGCACCGGAAATTCCACTTGACGAACGATTCCCTACCGCGTCTAACTAGACAGGACGTCCGCTCTGGGGAGATCAGCCAATGTTCCAACTTAGCCCCCCTACATCAGGGCAGCAGAAGCGATTTCTGTGTGGGTCGGTGGCAGCGCACGCTTTGCTGCTGGCATATCTGCTGCACGCTCCCGAACCTCACCTCCTGACGGCGAACTCTCTGGCATTTGGGCGCAATGGTCATGCCGTGACGCGCCTGTACTGGCAAGTACAGAATCCTGACGACAGCGAAACCTCCTCATCGGCGCACGCGACCGAACAGTACCGGCATCAACGCTTAGGGCAGAACAAGATCCGATTTAAGAACGACGAAGTTTCCAGATTGACCCTTCCACCACAGCCCACGCCGGCTGAAGATCAGGCCAAGGCAGAGACATTATCGAAGATGGGGCATGGCGCGGCCGCCGGATTCAATTACGGCACTCTCCGCAACGGTGCGCTCTCTGGAGACGAAGTTCGTCCCGCAATCCCGGTCACGACATCTGATCCGGTCGTATATCCGTGGCAATTGCCCCTGACGCCGGGGAACGAGGTTATCGAGATCACGATCGACGAACGCGGAGATATCATTCGCAAGACCGTGCTGCAAAGCCTCGGCACGGATATCGACGCGAAATGCCTGGCCGCTCTCGACAACTGGCATTTCCAGCCGGCCACGCAGAACGGAGCGGCCATATCCTCCAAGCAGGATGCGATCTTCCCCTTCAAGGCAAGAGGGTGAAAGCTCCATGAAGTCGGCTTGCGCAGGATTAACAGAAGCAAGTTTTCAATTTCTCCTCGCCGCACAGGTCCCGCTTCTCGCAAAGGGGGCGAAAAACGGGGCGTCTCCCGCGGACCGCCCGGCGGGCTCATGCTGGAGAGTACCCAGCCGCTATAATTAATTTGTGACTTCGTCCGTGAACCAGGTTGCATCCGCTGATTTTCCCACCCGCTGGGGCAAGTTCCGTATCTACGGATTTCGCGGCGAGTTCAGCGGCGATGAAACGCCGCGCGTCGAAGAAGCCGTGGCGTTGGTCATGGGGGACGTTCACTCCACGCCGCCGCTGGTGCGTGTGCACTCGCAATGCCTGACTGGAGACGTGTTTCATTCGCTACGCTGCGATTGCCGCGAGCAACTGGAGATGGCGCTCGCGATGATCTCCAAGGAAGGCGCGGGCATCCTGATCTATGAACAGCAAGAGGGACGCGGTATTGGATTGATGGCGAAACTCCAAGCCTACGAATTGCAAGACACCGGACTCGACACAGTCGAGGCGAACGAGCGCCTGGGCTTCAAAGCCGATCACCGTGATTTCACTCTTCCCGCCGAGATGCTGAAGGCGCGGGGAGTGACGAGCGTGCGCCTGCTTTCGAATAATCCCGAAAAAGTGGAAGCGCTGGAGCGTGCGGGAGTGAAGGTGGTGGAGCGCGTCCCGTGCGAAGTCAAACCGACGCTACATGCCGAAAAATATCTGAAGACCAAGAAAAAGAAGATGGGGCATTTGTTCACCACCCGCTAGTGCGTCACCCAGGCAGAGTGCAAATTCTTTCACTTTCCGAATTGGGAAGCTTTCTACTGCTTCCTCCGCAATAGCTCTAGTATCGTAACCCCACCAGCTCCCCACTGGAAGAAGACCCGCGCTCCGTATTCTGCAATGATTCCATGACGTTTGTTGCCCCTCAGATCGTCATGCCGTTCAGTGCAGCTTTCAGGGCAGCGCGATTTTTCACCGGCA
This sequence comes from Acidobacteriaceae bacterium, assembly GCA_027452245.1. Classification (GTDB taxonomy): domain Bacteria; phylum Acidobacteriota; class Terriglobia; order Terriglobales; family Acidobacteriaceae; genus Sulfotelmatobacter. The sequence continues at coordinate 8,530 of DAIDGW010000064.1, read as the reverse complement.
ACAATTGCAGCGAGGAGCGTGCGAGCGCGAGGTAGATCTCCCGCGCGACCGGGAGGTTTCGCAACTGCTCTAAGTGTTTCTTCACCGTCTCCACGTCGCCACGCACCAGCGGTCCGCTGAAAGACGCGGGTCCGCCCAATCGCGCATAGTTCGATACCGTCTGTTGCAGGATGGGAAGCAGCCGTTGGCGTGCCGATTTGCGCGTCATGCCGGCCGCCTGTGCAACTTCTTCGGTGACCGCGAGAAGCGCCGTGAGGAACGGCGAGGCGAATGTTCCGCAGGCATGATAGGCCGCTTTTTCTTGCTTGCGGATCGAAAAAGCACGGCCTTCGAGGTTGTCCACAATCTTTTTCGCGATCCGCGTAGCCGCCGGATCTCCTTCGATTGCGAAGGCGACGCCCGCCATTGCCGGCTGGGATTTCTGCACGAACGTCATCAGGGGATGGAGGGAAGCCACGCTGGCGCCAGCCTGTCGCAACTCGGTAAGCTCGTCACTGGTTAATGCTCCGCTGGAGTGGAAGGCAATCTTGCCGCGCCAGCCTTTGTGGCTGGCCGAGGCCTGGGTGGCGAGAAGAAAGTGAGCGGCGCTGGCAATTTCCGAATCCGGAACACAGAACCAGAAGATGGAACTCTGCAGCCCGGCGGAAGTGGTCGTGGTTCTGGCTCGTACCAGTTTCGCCAATCGTCGAGCCCGTCTCAGCGATGGTGGAGTATCGCGGCTGATGATTGCCTCGATCCTGTAACCGGCCTTGGCGAGCTGCGGTGCGAGAGCCCGGGCGAGATTCCCTGCCCCGATCAACGTGATTGGTGGCTTGGCGGCCATGCGCCGAAGGATAGCAGACTGGAAAGTACCACGGGCTTCAGACTTCGGACCTCAGGCGTGGTCTAATGGGGGCCATGCCTAGACCCGCAAACTCTCGTTCCAAATCGTCATCAAAATCCCGCAAAGGCTCCAAAGCGAAGCTGCTCTCCTCGAAAACGGTTTACCGGGGCCCGGTTTTCTGGATCACCACCGATCATGTGCAGGAGCCGGGAGGCGTGCGGGCCCGCCGCGACCTGGTGCATCATTCGGGATCGATCGTCGTGCTGGCTGTCGATGATTCGGGAAAGATACCGCGTGTGCTGCTCGAGCGCCAATATCGTCACGCGGCGAAGGATTACTTGTGGGAACTGCCGGCCGGGCGGATCGATCCCGGTGAGGATGAGCTGCCTGCCGCCAAGCGCGAGTTGCTGGAAGAGACCGGCTATACCGGCGCCCGCTGGAAGCGCATTCTCAGGTTCTATGCGAGCCCCGGCTTTGTCGCGGAGACCATGGCGGTTTACATGGCCACAGGCCTGCGACGTGGAATTGCTCAGCCGGAAGAAGACGAGGTCATCTACAAACGGCTGGTAGCCCTGCCGACGGCGCTACGAATGGTAACTTCCGGTACGATTCGCGACGCCAAGACCATCGCCTCAGTTCTCTGGCTCGATCATGCACTGCGATCCGGTCAAAAATAATTGACAACCTTGAGCGCCCAATGGCGCAACGCTCCCGCGTGATTTGCCAGGGCAGGTTCTACAGGCATTCCCTATCTTGACAGCGCCACCCTGCAGCCACAAAATGCATCGTACTGTGGGCACGGCCTTGAATCCCCCGAACAAGGCGTGCAGAAAGAGGGGGGTACGTGGAACGCTTGAAAGGAACCGTAAAGTGGTTCAATAACGCCAAGGGATACGGGTTCATTGGGCGCGCCGATGGCCCGGACGTTTTCGTTCATTACAGCGCAATTGCCAGCGAAGGATATAAAAGCCTGCAGGAAGGGGACGAGGTAGAATTCGAAATCGCCGAAGGCCAAAAAGGTCCACAGGCTGCAAACGTACAGAAAGTCGCCTGAAAACAGCTCTGATCGCGAGCCTCCGCTCTCGCCCAGCCCGTAGCTGTTCGTGTATATTCTTGCCCCGGTGTGTTCCCAGTGGCACCGCCTTTCCCGATGTTGTTTAATCTTTATCCGTGGATAACAAGTCAATTGCCGGCATCCTCTACGAAACTGCCGACATGCTGGAGATCGACGGCCAGGATTCGTTCCGCGTTCGTTCCTACCGCAACGCCGCCCAAGCTATAGAAAATTGCCCGCAGCAGATGCAGGATCTTATCGCCGATCCGAAGCAAGTGCTGGCCATCCCGGGAATCGGCAAAGGCATGCTGGCCAATCTGAACGAGATGTTCTCCGAAGGCCGCCTGAAACTGCATGCCGAACTATTGGATAAGTACCATCCTTCCATGCTGCAGCTGCTGAAAATCCAGGGACTGGGTCCAAAAACCATTGCCCTGATCTGGAGCGCGTACAAGATCTGCGACGTCGATGGACTGGAGAAGCTTGCCCGCGAAGGAAAGATTCGCATTCTTCCCCGCATGGGAGAGAAGCACGAACAGAAATTGCTCAAGGCCATCGAGGACTACCGCCGCATTGCCGGACGGTTCCTGATCGATACGGCAGAGGCAGAAGCTACCAAGCTGGAAGAGTACCTGTCTAAATTTCCCGGATTCGAAAAAATCACTCCCGCCGGATCGCTTCGCCGTGGACGGGAAACCGTCGGCGATCTCGACATCCTTGTCACCGGTCCGGGATGCTGCTCTCCGGAGGAACGGGCACAGGCCGTCTCGTACGTCGCGAAATATCCGCCACTGATGGAAATCATTGGCCAAGGCGACAATAAGATCAGCTTTCGTCTGCGCAACGATATGCAGGTGGATGTGCGGCTGCTGCCGCCTGAGTCCTTTGGTGCGGCGATGCAGTACTTCACTGGATCGAAAGCCCACAATGTCGCTCTGCGCCAGCGCGCGCTCAAAATGGGCTACACGCTGAACGAATACAGCCTGGCCAGCCTCAAAACCGAAAAACCGGTGGCGGGAAAGACTGAAGAAGAGATCTACGCCAAATTGGGACTGGACTATATCCCCCCGGAATTGCGCGAAAACCTGGGCGAAATCGATGCCGCCGAAAAGCACACGTTACCCACCCTGATTACGCAAGCTGACCTGCAGGGTGACGTTCATATGCACACGGTGGAAACTGATGGACGCAACACGATCGAAGAACTTGCCGAAGCAGCCAAGGCACGCGGATACAAGTACATCGCAATTACCGACCATTCCAAGAACCTGGCCTTCGCTAACGGCCTCGACGACAAGCGGGCGCTGGTGCATATTCAGAAGATTCGCGATGCCAACGATCGCATTCACGGCATCCAAGTGTTCGCCGGAATCGAAGTGGACATTTTGCCGGACGGCGATCTGGATCTTTCCGACGATGTACTAGCGCAAATGGACGTGGTGATCGCCAGCGTACACTCGGTGTTCAACCAGGAACCCGCCAAAATGACCGACCGGCTGATCAAGGCGGTTGAGAATCCGAACACCTCAATCATTGGGCATCCCACGGGACGCATTCAGTTGCGGCGGGATGCCTACCAGTTCGACATGCACGCGGTGCTTTCAGCGGCGGCGGCGCGGAAAGTTGCAATGGAATTGAACGCATATCCTGATCGGCTGGATCTCAACGACATCAACCTTCGTCACGCCAAGCAACATGGCGTGAAAATCGTCATCAATACCGACACGCATCATATCTCGCACATGGAGAAGATCCGCTACGGAATCCTGCAGGCCCGGCGAGCGTGGCTCACCAAGGCAGACGTTTTGAATACTCTGCCCGCACAGCGCTTCGCCCGAGCCATGAAGCACGAATGGTGAGCCTGATTTGTCGAGCGTAAAATTCTAGCAACGAGGTCCCTATGCCTGACCAAGTTCCCGCATCCCCTCCGCCTCCTCCGTCATCAACGCCCGCTCCGAGCACATCGACTGTACCGATCGGCCCGGGAGATCCTACGACCGCGGGGCCGACGATTCGCATCGGCGACGAATTCGGCACGGCCAAAAAGAATCTGCCGCCGGCGAAAATCGTCGTTCCGGCAGTCGTCGTCGTGCTGATCATCGTCGGCCTTATTGCTATTGTCGATCGCGCCAAACCGCAAGGAACTGGATCTCTCGACAATGTGTCGGCCGTGCAGGTTCCCGGCCAGACAACAACTTTGGTTGCCCTCACTTTCACGCTGCACAATAGCGCGGAGAAATTGTTGTATGTCCGTACGCTGCAGGGAAAAGTCGCTACGCCCAGCGGAGATTTCACCGGCGACGCGATTTCGGCCGTCGATTTTGACCGCTATTTCCAATTGTTCCCCACTCTGAAAGATGGAACGCAACCGGCGCTCACGCCCGAAACCCAGATTGCTCCAGGCAAGAGCGTGAGGGCGACAATTCTGGTTTCGTTCCCGATTAATCTTGACGTTTTCAACCAGCGAAAATCGGTCAGCGCGGTAATTCAGCCTTATGACGAGCCTTTGCCGATTACGCTGACGAAATAGCGGGGAACCGTCTTGCCTTAGCGCCGCCCCATGCGTTTCTATAGACGGATGAGAACCTGGCGCCATGTCTCTGCCCTCATTGTTCTTGCCTTAAGCTGCCTTGCCTTTGCGGGCTCATCTGCTGACACCAAGGCAGCGGGCAAAAAATATCTGGTTTACATCGGAACCTACACACAAGATCACACGAACAGTAAAGGCATTTACGCGTATCGGTTCGATCCCGATCACTCAAAGATCGAAGCACTCGGAGTCGCGGCGGAAACGATAAATCCTTCCTTCGTCGCGATGTCTCCGAGTCACCGCTTTCTATATGCCGTCAACGAACTGCAGAAATACGACGGTCAGAGCAGTGGAGGGGTGAGCGCATTTTCGATCGATGCGGCTTCAGGCAAGCTGACATTCCTTAATGAAGTTGCTTCCGGCGGGGCCGATCCCTGCTACATAACGGTCGATCAGACGGGAAAGTATGTTCTCGTCGCGAACTATACCGGCGGAAGCGTCGCGGTGTTTTCGGTCGAACAAGATGGCCGCCTCGGGCCACGAACTGCTTTCGTGCAACATACAGGCCATGGTACGAATCCGGAACGCCAGGAAGGTCCCCACGCGCACTCGATCAATCTTTCTCCCAACGAGCATTTCGCTTTCGTCGACGATCTTGGCCTGGACCAGTTAAAGATCTACCGTTTCGATCGGGAGAAGGGCACGCTGACTCCGAGCGCACCGCCATTCGTGAAAATCGCGGCTGGATCCGGTCCGCGGCACTTCGCGCTCACGCCGAACCACCGCTTTGCGTATGTGATCAGTGAGATGAAATCAACCGTGACCGCATTGCGTTACACCGGAGGCAATTTTCAGGAACTGCAGACCATTTCCACGCTTCCTCCAGGATTCACCGGCCACAACGATGATGCGGAAATCGAAGTGCATCCTTCGGGGCGATTCCTGTATGGGTCGAATCGCGGGGCCGACAGCATCACCGTGTTCGCCATCCACCCCAGTGGAAAATTGAGTGTGGTGGAATATGTATCGACTCAAGGAAAGACTCCGCGCAGCTTCGGGATGGATCCCACAGGGCATTACCTATTCGCGGCGAACATGGACTCCAACAATATCGTGATCTTCCGCATCGATCAGACCACGGGCAAGCTTACAGCGACTGGGCAAGTGCTGGATGTCCCTTCGCCGGTTTGCGTGAAGTTTGTCGCCGAAAACTAGCCGCTAAGTTTTCTTTTGAATAAAGCGCCGCCGGTTGAGATGGGTCTTGGCGTCGGCCTGGATCTCGTCATATTTCAGGCAACTGATCGAGCCATCCACTTCGAGCACAGCGAGCGCGACATCGTGATAGCTGGAAATGCCGTGCTCGCGCAATGCACGCTGTAATTCATCCATGCTGACGTGCTCTTTCGCCAGATGCGACTCGATCACTTTTCCATCGTGAATGAGAAGGCTGGGCTGGCCCTGGATAAGCCGGCGGAACCGCCGGTTGACACCCGAGAGGTCGGCGACAAAGTAATTTAGCAGCAGCAAAGTTGCGGCTGCCGCTACACCGCCGAACAAAGATGTATCGGGCCCGGTCATGGCGTTCTGCACGGAGTTGGAAATCAACAACAGGAGCGTCAGGTCAAACGGAGTCATTTGTCCGACTTCCCGTTTGCCGCTCAGGCGCACACCGATCAGGACTACGCCGTAGATCACCGCGGTGCGCAGCGCAATCTGCAGCAGCACATGCACACCGGCGGGAAATAGGACGCTGTTCAACCGGCGGTCACCGGCGTCGGAGCGTTCTTCGGAGTGCTCAGATAGCCCGTGGCCTTCTTCTTATCTACGGTCCAAATAACCAGTTCAAACAACAGATGATCGCGGCCGGAGTAAAACTGGATTGGCTCGGCGATATTGCGGTCCTTCTTCTGGATTGTGCGGTCGTCGGAGGTGACGTTCAGCGTAAACCTTCCATGCTTTGGGTCCGTCTTCTTCAGTTGCAGTTTGACTGTAGCAATCGGTTGCGCCTTGGCTCCCTTGAGCAGAGTGAATTCGTAATAATTGCGGTCGCCCTTGTGCTTCAGCACTTCGAGATCGTCGCGGGTATGGGCGATCAGGCCGCTTTGCACGCCGAGGTCTCCGATGGTGCTCTGCAGCTTCGCCTTGGTCGCTTCCAGGTCGGCCTTGGTCGAGGCGACATCGGTTTTCACGCCCCCCACATCGGTTTTCACTCCTGCTACGTCGCCAGAGACCTGTTCGAATTGCGCTTTCTGCTGGGCCTCCAGGCGGCTCTCCCGGCTCTCTGCCGCCTTTTGCTGAGCCTGCAGCTGAGTTGCGCGTTCCGCCAATTCTTTTTTCGTGATGCCGATCTGCTTGGCGATCGTTTCTTCCGAGGCTTCGGCTGTCTGCATCCGATTCTGCAGTTCAGAAACCTGCGCCTGGCTGGTGCTCAAATCTTTCGCGAGCTTTTGCACCTGTGAGTGCGTCGAGTACTGTGTGTACGCAAATGCGCCAATGGCAACCAGAGCGACTATTATGAGCAGCCACTTCCCTGCATTTGATGGCTGTTCTTCCATTACGTTTCCGCCGTCTTCCGGCATACGGAATCTCCTTGCAACCCCAGTTTGATCTGCAAACGCTGAGGTAATTGTTTAGCACAACGTCAACACTGTCAATTGCCACCCGCGGTTAGCTGAATTCCCCCGACCTCTGGCAAGCATACGGATGCCTTGCGGAGATAGAATCAGAGAGGTCAGCAGGAGGAGAATGACAGGCATGAGCGCAATCGATTCTGTTCTGACGGGCAATGAATATGCGGAAATGGCGCGGCGTGCGCTGGAAGCCGAGCAGTGCGCACTGGTGGTGATCGATATCCAGGAAAAGCTGCTGCCGCCGATTTTTCAGAAAGAGCAACTGGTGCGCAACTCGCAGCTGCTGATTCGGGCGGCAGGCATTTTGAAAATCCCCGCGCTGATGAGCACGCAGTACGCCAGGGGATTGGGTGGTACCGTCCCCGAAATCGCTTCCCTGCTGCCCGGAACTGAAGCGATCGACAAACAGTTGTTCTCCTGCTTTGGCAGCGACGCTTTCTGCTCCGTGCTCAAGCGCCTTACCGGAAACCGGAACACGCTTCTGCTGTGTGGTATGGAAAGCCACATCTGTGTGATGCAAACAGCTCTCGCCGCGCTGCGTGAGGGATACCTCGTTCATGTTGCCTCGGACGCGGTCAGTTCGCGCGCGGAATGGAACTGGAAGATCGGGCTGGATCGGATGCGCGCCGCCGGAGCCGTGATCTCTTCGACTGAGATGATGATTTATGAGTTAATGCGCTCCTCGGGATCGGCGACGTTTAAGGAACTGCTGCCGCACCTGAAGGGATAGGTTCGGGCTACTGAAACCACTCTTGAGTATCCTACGTAAAGTCGTCGCGCTTCTTTGTTTTGCAGCAGTGCTATCTGGTGCTCTGCTTTGCATATCGCACGGGCTTCTGTTTTTCGCTATCGTTCCCATTTTTGTACTATGCGAAATTCTCGCCGTGTTCTTCGGTTGTCTCCCTTGGCGTGAGACATCTGCTCCTACAGCAGGCTTCTCCGTGGCGGCTTCCTCTCGTGCGCCGCCCCATCCTGAATCGCTGATCTGAATTACAAACATCATTCGTAGGAACGGGCGGGACCTGCCGCCTCATCGCGCCAGCCATCGAGGCTCAGGTCGAGGACCGCTGGAGGGTCAGAGTATTGATAAAACAGCGACTGCGTACTTTACTGGTGTGTCTACCGCTTCTATTCGGGGCCATGGGAGGAATGCCGATGCGTCCCGAAGAGATCGAGGATCTAATGCACAGCATGAACGAACAAAAGATCGCGTGTGTGGTATCAGTCGCCTGCGAGAATGGGGATGGAAAATTATGCAAAGGGAAATCTGAGTAACATTTCCACAATGAGTTCGAGGGGGTGTTCTCCCCATTTTCTCGTTTTCGCGGCTAAGGTTCGTTGGAGGTTCCCGCTTCTCCTTCTTTCTTCTTCACCCGCACGACGGTGATCTTCGCGAAGCCTTCGTTGAATGTGGGCGGCTTCAGCTTGGCAGCCATGCGCCGCATGACGTCCTCGGGAACAACGCGATCGCGGCGGTGGTGACGCTCGATGCA
>DAIDGW010000063.1 GCA_027452245.1 Acidobacteriaceae bacterium | reverse complement strand
CCATGCGGGCGCGGAGCCATGAGATCGAAAGCTTCGGCCAGACCGAGCAGACCCGCTGTACCACTTCATCTTGCGTCACATTCCGTGCGAAAATTCCTTGGATCAGCACCTTGTCAACTTCGTGCTGCCAGAATTCCAAGGCCAGCCAGGGAGCTACCCCATCCTCAGATGGTTTCTCAAACACCTTGTCCAGCCACTTCTCAAAATCCTTGGAGTAGCGATCCTTTCCCTGGGGGAGAGGATGCAAGGCTTTCACTCGCTCGTGTGCCAGATCCTTCCCTTGCCTGTTGTCCTCGATGCCATCCAGCAGGACGACGTCGAGTTCCCTTGTCCAGGCGGCACTTTCCTTTGCGCCGTGTTTCGTACTCATGTAGCCCCCTCATCACCGATACCGCCAGGGCTCTGAACGCGGGTACCGCGCGCACGCGGGGAAAAAAGCCCCTATATAAATAGGCATTCACGGAGGCGGATTTCCCCGCTCGGATTGAAGTTTTTTTGAGCGGCGGCGGAGCGGCTTTTGGCGGCTCGCGTTTCACAGAGCTGCACCGGAACCACTTTTCCTCATTCCTTCCGATGCACACAACGTCCCGGCCGCCCGCCATCGGTAGTATATCGGCGGTAATAAGGCCCCTTGAGACGTCACAATTTGTAATTTCGCCCGCTCGAATGACGTTATTTTGGCAGTATAATAAGGGCATTCTGATCGGGGCTTTAAATGCCGGTCAAGCCTCCCCCACTAGTGGCTCCCGACTCGCGCGGGCAGTCGTCGGAAAGGTTTTCGCGCGTCTCTGCGCGCGCGAAGGATACCGTTCGGCGCGTGCGGGCTTTCCTCCGTGGCCGGGGCTCCCCGGATCTCGAGTCTCTCACCAGCGCAGCAAAGGCACTGACCTCGACTCAGTGGTCCGCCGCCCTTCCTGAGCTGCGACGGAATGGAAAACTCGTTTATCTTGACCGGCCCTCTTTGGAGCGAATTGCCGACGCGCGGCCAGATCCTTCCGAGACCGTCTATCGCAAGGAACTCGTGGCGCTTTTGGAGGCCCGCCTTCCGCCGGAGCAGATTCCGTACCTGGACGCGTTCCTCGCCGACGACGAACCCAAGGACATCGCTCCTCGACTGGGTATCAGCGCAAAAGCTGCTTCTGCACGAATGAGGCGGTTCCAGGCAAAGCTCGCGAAAATCTACGCGGGCCTTACGCCAGGATTAAGGCATCACACCGATTGAAGTTAAGGCATAATATGCTATCGAATGAACATCGAACGGGTTCGCAAGGAACTGCAGGAATCTGCTCTCAGGGAGTTTCCCAACCCAGAGCGCATTGGTTGTCCCGACTCCGAGACCTTGGGTGGCATGTCTCGGCGAATCATACAGATGACGCAGGCCCAACTGCACCACATCACCCATTGCTCGCCTTGTTTCCAGACGTTTCTGGCGATCCGCCAGGAGATGCACCAAAGGCGAGTCGTTAGGATTCGAATCGCGGCCGCCGCATGTGCCGCCGCGATTGTTCTTGGGGCGGTTATTTACTGGATCGGCGTCGCCCGACCAGCTCCCGCTGTCCAAATCGCCAGCGTCACCACTCTGGCCACACTCGACCTTCGGCCGCTGACCGAGAATCGCGGCGTGGAGCGGGAACGCACGAACGCGGCAACGCCTCCCTTGATCCTTCCGCGAAAGCATCTGCGACTCACACTCTATTTCCCAGTTGGTTCAGACGAAGGACAGTACGCGTTGCAGTTGCTCGACGGCCAGTTGCGCACGCTCCTAAAGCAGCATGTGACAGCAACGCTCCAGGATCACGTCGTGACGGCTGTCGCTGAACTCGACCTCAGTTCGTTATCGCCGGGCCTCCACACCCTCGCCATCAGAAAGAGCGGCGATGAGTGGCGAACCTATTCTGTTGTCCTTCAATAGTGGGGTCAAAGTTCGTTTGCCACCTCGATAGCCCGCTGCAACTGCGCATCTCGGCCACTGCGTATCGCTGACACAGAGAACGGCTCCTCCATATCCGGCGTCACGCCTCTTCCCTCCAGAAAGGTTCCGTGCCACGTGTAGTAGGCGGCTACTGGCAGGGCAATCCGGTATCCGTTCCCGACGCGGAACGAATGCCCACCAAGAAGCCGGCCCGGCGTTTTTGTCCCGACAATCGTAGCAAGCTTGTTTTCCGACGCGAATGCGGCAACCATTTCGCACGAGCTCGCGGAATGCTCATTCACCAACAGAACTACCTTGCCATGAAAGCGCCGTTTTCCAAGCCTCTCGGTGGCTATGGCTACCGACTGATCGCGACGCGCAAATTTCAGCAGCAGGCCGATGAGGCCGATTTTCTTTGACGGAATGTGGTCGAACACGGGCAGTTTCTCTTTCGAGAACGATTGCTCGGCCCGCCGCCGCGTAACGCTGTAGCCAACGGGAACTCGATCTGGTGTCAGATAGCTCATCAGCCGCAGACAGCCGATTCCCCCACCAGTATTGCCTCGGAGATCGATGATCAGTCGCTCGCAATCCAGGCTCTGGATTGCCTTGTCAATATCGCGCGCGACATCGATACCGATTGCGCCCGGGAACATGCAGACCTTCAACCAACCGACCTCGCCGTGCTTCATAGACGAGACTGGTTGCAGCTCAATCAGCGGCCTCTTTTTCGTCTTCGACTTCGGCACCTCGATCCGCAGTCTCACGTGGGCGCAGTCCCGCCTCTTGATATCAACCGAGGTCGTTTCCCCTAACGGAAACAACGGAAGGTCGGGTGGTGCAATCTCGTTCTCTCCGACGCGTAACAGAATATCGCCCGGCTGCACGCCAGCCGTAAAGGCGGCGCCACCGGGATGAACGTCTTGGAAAACCCAACAGCTTCGACCGTCGTCTTCCGCCTTGAAAAGCGTAGCGCTGATGGCCATTTTTCCCGCTGCGCGAGGCCGCTTCTCGTGATAGAAACCCGCGTGACTAACCTTTAATTCCTTGATGAGCTCATTGAACTCCCGCTCGAGTTCCTCGTCACTGACAGCATCAAGGATTCGCTCCTTCCGTGCTTCGGCCAGGTGGCGCCAATCGACGCCATTCAGCTTGGGATCGTAGAGCTTCTTCTCACACGTGTCCACGACCTTGTGGAACATCAAACCGATCTGGTTCTTCGTTAGCGAGTTCATTAGTCTTCCGAATCCTTATTCGGATTGGAGGCTCCGCCGGCTCTCACCAACCATGATGAAGCCCGCCCAAAGACGCGGCGAAGAAGCATCCTGTCCATACTTCCGAATCATCTCCAGCTTTGCCTGCTGCAACGCGCGCCCCTTTTCCATACCCGCCGCCAATCTGGTATAGAATTCGCGCATCAGCCCGCGGCTGAAATCATCGTTGGACTCCCATAGGTTCGCGACCACGGTGCGGGCACCCGCGATCAGGAACGGGCGCACCAGGTTCGAGATGCTTTCTTCTCCCACAATCAAT
>DAIDGW010000062.1 GCA_027452245.1 Acidobacteriaceae bacterium | reverse complement strand
ATCACCGGATTCATGTCGGTCGCGGTCAAGGCTGCCGGATGGGCGATGTTATTGCGCGTCCTCGGCTGCACGTTGCCGGGATATCCCGCCGTGATGCTCGGCCTCGCTCCCATGCGCTCGATCTACGTCCCGGTGCTGGTTTTCGTCTCTATCGCCACCATGACGGGCGCGAACTTCGCAGCGCTTACGCAAACTAACACCAAGCGCCTGCTTGCCTATTCTTCCATCGCCCATGTCGGATACATGCTGCTCGGCCTGATCGCCGGAACCGCCGTTGCACTCGACCCGGAAGGCGTGAAGGGCATCCTGATTTACCTGCTTGTCTACACCTTCATGAATATCGGCGCCTTTGGCGTGATTACCTCGCTGCGCCATCGCAACGTGATCGGCGACGAACTCGACGACCTTAACGGCCTCTATTCGCGCGCTCCCGTTGAAGCCGTTCTTATGCTCGTATTTCTGCTGTCGCTTGCCGGCATCCCGCCGCTCGCCGGATTTTGGGGAAAGTACTTCATCTTCCTTAGCCTGGTTTCCACCGGGCACTACGTTCTCGCCGCTCTTGGCGTGCTCTACTCCGTATTCGGTCTCTACTATTACCTGAAAATGGCGAACGCCATGTTTATGCGCCAACCCGAAGAAGGCGAAGAACGTCTGCCAGTCAGCTTTGGAATGCGTACCGCACTCGGCGTCAGCGCGGCTGCAACGCTGGTGATTGGAATCCTTCCCAACAATTTTATCGAGATGGTGAACTGGGCTCTCGGCCTGGCGCAAAACACTCCGATGGCAAAGCTGATCCATTAGTTCCCGTATCTGCTGACCACCTCAATTTCAGCAACCTGCCAATCCGCTCTGGGCATCCATTGTTAACGCCGTGTGAATAGCCACGGCGAGGAGTCTTGATGGCACAAAACGGCAAAGGTGCGTTGGCTGACCCCACGCGACTGAAACCGCATCCTGATCGTCAGGAGGACGATGATAAAAACATCGTCCAGGTGGTGATTGAGACCCCCAAGGGCAGCCGCAATAAGTATGCCTTCGATCTGGAGCAAAAGGTTTACATCCTGAAGCGCGTCCTGCCCGCGGGCATGGCGTTTCCCTACGATTTTGGATTCGTTCCTTCCACCAAGGGCGGCGATGGCGATCCCGTGGATGTTCTGGTTTTTATGGACGAGCCCGCATTTCCTGGGTGCGTCCTGCAGTGCCGCTTGATCGGCGTGATTGAAGGCGAGCAGATCGGCAAAGAAGGTAAGCAGCGCAACGACCGGCTGGTCGCTATAGCTGCACAGAACCACAGCTTTGCGGAAGTCAAACGCATCGACGAACTGGATGGCCGCTTCTGCCGCGAGCTCGAATCCTTTTTCGTGAACTACCACAAGCTAGCCGGCCAGGAGTACAGGGTGCTCGGCATACACGGCCCAAAAACCGCCCGCAAGCTGATTAAGGAGGGAATGTCACGCTAACGCAGCAAGGTCACGCAGTCTCGGCAGAACGCCAATGACAGAAATCCTGATTCGGTTCGTTGTCGGAGGTATCGTTGTTTCCTTCTTTGCCAGCCTGGGCGATGTTCTGAAACCCAACAGCTTCGCCGGGCTCTTTGGCGCTGCTCCTTCTGTGGCTTTGGCAACACTGGCCCTTACTGTTTTCAAAGAAGGACCCGCATACGCCCAGTTGGAAGCGCGATCCATGATGCTCGGAGCCGTCGCCTTCTTTTTCTATGCCTGGCTGATTACCTGGCTGCTGATGCGTAAGAACGCACCGGCGCTCTTGGCAACGTCCGGGTCAATTGTTCTCTGGCTGGGGATTGCGCTCGGGTTGCGCTTCCTGATTTTTTCTTGATGCTATGAGAGTGGGACTGAATTTCGCTGGATTTCGTCAGACCAGATGGTACGAGTACGCCATCCGTTTTCTCTTCGGCGGCGCCATTACCGCAATCACCGGAATCATTGCGGAGCACTACGGGCCGGTGATGGGTGGCCTGTTTCTCGCCTTTCCAGCTATTTTCCCCGCCAGCGCCACCCTGGTTGAGAAACATGAGATCCAGAGAAAACACAAGCTCGGCATGCATGGCACGAGCCGTGGCCGCAAATCTGCGGGCCTTGATGCCGAGGGCGCCAAACTCGGTAGCATGGGCCTCCTCGTCTTCGGGCTGATCGTCTGGCAGACTGCCCTCGATCTCCGCTTCTGGATGGTCCTGCTCACCGCCACCGCAGCATGGGCTGTCATCTCCGGAGTTCTTTGGTATCTCCGCAAGGCCAAATTCTTTCTTCGCACCCATCACCACGCTTCCGAAGCTCATCAGTGATGGCCGTGTGATCCCCGGCATTTTCCAGTCCCGCTCATCGCTGATACACTCGCCTGTTTATGTCTACCCTCACTCATCTCGAATGTACCCGCTGCGGCGAGCATTATCCGGCCGATCGTCCCCAATCCGTCTGTCCTAAAGACGGAGGCGTTCTTTACGCCCGCTACGATCTCGCGTCGATAAAGCGTAATTTTTCGCGCGAGCAACTCGCCGCGCGTCCAGCGACGATGTGGCGATACGCCTCCGTTCTCCCCGAAGCACAACCGGTCTCCCTCGGAGAAGGTTTCACGCCGCTCGTTCCCAGTCGCGAATATCCCGCCGTACTTATCAAGGATGAAGGCCTGAATCCCACGGGATCCTTTAAAGCTCGCGGCCTCTCCGCCGCGGTCACCATGGCGCGACATTTCGGATTGAAGAAGCTGGCAATCCCTTCCGCGGGAAACGCCGCCAGCGCGCTGGCTGCCTATTGCGCTGCCGCTGGACTCGAAGCCCACATCTTCATGCCCAAAGATGTTCCCGCGGCAAACCGTATCGAGTGCGACTATTACGGCGCGCACGTCACGCTGGTCGATGGACTCATCAGCGATTGCGCCCGTAAGGTTGCCGAACTCAAAGAGCAGGCTTTCTGGAAATCCGAAGGTTGGTTCGACATTTCCACTACCAAGGAACCATATCGTGTCGAGGGCAAGAAGACGATGGGATACGAAGTCGCCGAGCAACTGGGATGGAAGCTTCCCCAGGGCATCATCTATCCCACCGGCGGCGGAGTAGGCCTTCTGGGCATGTGGAAGGCCTTCGACGAGATGCAGCAGCTTGGCTGGATCGGCGCCGAGCGTCCCAAAATGATCGTCGTGCAATCCTCCGGTTGCGCTCCTGTGGTCAAGGCCTGGGAAGGAGGGAAGTCGGCCATCGAAGTGTGGCCCAACGCTTCCACGCTGGCCTCGGGCCTCCGTGTGCCCAAGCCTTACGGCGATTATCTCGTCATGGATATTTTGAAAGAATCAAAGGGTGCGGCCGTGGCCGCGACCGATGAAGAGATTCTCGAGGCCGCCCGGCATTGGGCCCGCACCGACGGCGTCTTTGCTGCTCCGGAAGGCGCTGCGTCTCTGGTCGCCTATCACAAGCTGCTTGCGAACGAATTTTTCAAACCGGACGATACCGTCGTGCTCTTCAATACCGGTTCCGGACTGAAATATCTCGACGTATTCGACACCAGCGGGGCGCGTACGTCATCGCTGCCGGCGACGTCGGCCCCCCCGGCCATCAAGCCGCAATCCCGGCAGATTGGCGGCATCATCGGCCCTTATTGAAGTTCTTCGAGGACGGTCGCTCTCATCTTGTGGTGAAATATTCTCACCATGACCGACCGCCTCTACTACCACGATTCTTTCGTTTACCAATTCGACGCCGAGGTGCGCGAGATCGTCGACCATCCGCGTCCGGGGCTCATTCTCGATCGCACCGCCTTTTATCCGACTAGCGGGGGACAGGTCTTTGACACCGGTGTGATCTCGGCCGGGAACGAGGAATTCAAAATTGCCGAAGTCGCTGACACGGAAGATGGCAAGGTGATTCACTACCTTGAAGCCCCGCCCAAATATATTCAGCCTGGAACCCGCGTCCATGGGCAGATTGATCCCGGCCGCCGCCGCGATCACATGCAGCAGCACTCCAGTCAGCATGTTCTCTCCGCCGCCTTTGTGCGCCTCTTCAACATGCCCACCCTTTCCTTCCACATGGGAGACGACTACTGTTCGATCGATCTGGATACTCCTGCTCTCACCCGGCAGCAGGTTGTTGCTGCCGAGCGCCTTGCCAACGAGATCATTCTGGAAAACCGCGCTGTCGATATTCGATTCGTCACTCGCGATGCTGCTGAAAAGCTGGGACTTCGCAAGATTCCACCCGCCGAACGCGACCAGCTTCGCCTGATTGATATTCGCGATTTCGATCTTTGTGCGTGCGGAGGCACGCACGTTGGCCAAACCGGCCAGATCGGCTGCCTCCTTTTGCGAAAATTTGAAAAAGTCCGCCAGGGATGGCGTGTGGAATTCGTTGCAGGACAACGCGCGGTCTCTACCGCCCGGCGCGATTTCGCAACGTTGACCGAGGCCGCGGCTTTGTTCTCCGCGCATATTTACGATCTTCCGAATCAGGCTCAGAAGTCGCTCGACGAGATCAAATCACTGCGCAAGCAGCGGGAGCAGGTGCTCGACGAACTGGCCGCGGCACAAGCCTCGGTGCTCTTATCCGAAACCGCAGAGGATCGCGGCGCCAAGCTGATCGCACGTTCCTTTCCCGATCGTGACATCACCTACGTCAAGTTGCTCGCCCAGAAACTGACCCGCCAGTCGCCCAACGTTATCGCACTGCTTGCCGCAACCGTTCCACAAGCTTCACTGGTGTTCGCGCAATCTCAGGGAATGCCCCACAACATGGGTGCGCTGTTGAAATCGACCCTGGAAAAATTGGGAGGCCGCGGTGGCGGCAGCAAAGACATGGCGCAGGGCGGGCTCGCCAATGCAGATGCGGTACAAACTGCGTTGCAGCACGCCGCCGGCAGTGTGCGGTAGGACCCGCATCAAGTTCGTGAGGCACACTCGGTCAGGAATGAGAGCGCTGGTACTTCTTCCCCGGCTTGGCGTCGAGATCAATCCCGAAGGTAGGATGGTCGTAGACTCCGCCAATGTGAACCGGAACAATCTCTCCCTTGCGCCGCCGCTTGAAGATAGGATTAATTAGTTTGAGCACAAAAGCTTTGAAACCTGTCGTAGTATCGGCAATCTTGGTGTCCACGCGCATCGGTCCGTGCAGATTAATCCGGTAATTGAGGATGCTGTACGTCCCATAAAGATGCGCCTTGACGCCCGGCACGTGAAACGTAAGATTTGTGAAGTTGGCAGTGCCGTCTTTCAGTACGACATAAGAACTGAGTTCGCTTTCCACCGGTTGAGCATCGGCCTTTTTCTCGCCCCGTGCTCCGGCACTCAACTTGTTCACGTCGGTTTGGGTTTGTGGTTTTGTGAAATTGCCCTCGTCAATCGTGAACGTTCCAGCCAGGGTCACTTTTTTCAGGAAGGGCGCAGGCCCCGGCGGGATTTCCGCTTTCGCCTTGATTGTCGTTGCTCCAACCATTGGTGCATGTTTCTCTTTGACGAACAATGCCAAGATGTCTTCAATGCGTGCATTGGATGCATACAGGTTGAGGTCCGTAAATTTGCCTTTCCTTCCGGGCGCTCCGGCGATACTGCCTTGCACCATGACCTCAGAGCTTCCGAAGTGCGCTTGCACCTTGTTCAGGAAAGTATCTCCGCGGTCGCCATCGACGTAGGCATCGAAGTTCGTTGTCAGATGGACTTTGTGCCGTCCCTTCCGGACCTCGAAATCCGGAACATCGGTTTTGCCACCGACGTTGATGTGCTTGATGGTCCCGTGAAACACTCCCGTCGACGATAAGGTTCCTGCAATTCCGTGGTAGACGCCCAAATCCGCGTCTCGCAGGGTATAGTTACCCGAAACAGGAGTTTCCTTTCCACTCATCCACGCTCCGATCGTTCCGCTGGCGTCGATTTCTCCTGGAGGATTCGGATTGTGAAACGCAACCTGAAAAGCCATGGTCTTACCAAAGCCCACCGTGTGCAAATCAGCGCGATGGATGTCGAAACGTAGCGCCTTTGCTTCGGGTTCCTGTCCCTGAAACTCAAGCAGCGAGTCATCCGCGATTAATTCGTCTATCACGATATTGGAGGTGGTGGACTGAAACTTTGCTCCACTACCGAATGCCGGAATCGAAATTTGCATTCCAACCGCGACCACCCGCTTCAGTCGGTGCTCCACAAGTCCCAGATAGCTGCCGCGAATAACCAGCTTGCGAATGTGAATCAACGGCGCGCCGGTCTTTTCATGCTGAAAGCTGACGTCGTCGAGAGTGCAACCCGGAGGGAAGTAGGATCGATGGAATTCCTGCGTTAAAACGTTGCTGTCGCTAGCTTGTGAGAGTTGCTGCAGAACTCTTTGCTGAGTGAATGGCCAGAAAACTACGTACAGGACAACGATCACAACAACTATTGCGGGCACAGCCGCCGCGGCAAGGAAACGTACTCTGCCGCTGAAAGTTTTCCTATCTTCCGCCGTTGTCCTTGTAACCACAAGAGTTGGAAGCCGAATCGCTCGTTCCTGTTGCTGTGGATGACACGCGAGAAGAAGAAGCCCGGGATTTGCTACCGGCTAGCGCGACCTCATTCGTTCCAGCGCCTGTTCCAAATCTCCCGTGAGGTCTTGCACATCTTCCAGTCCGATGTTCAGTCGTACGATGCGTGATCCATACTCCGGACGGTTTTTCACTGACTGAAAATCGTAGGCAACCGCGAGACTGGCGACACCGGCCCAGCTGTATCCAATTTCGAAAAGTTCCAGCGCATCAACAAAAGCATGCACTTGTGCTTTGCCGAACTCGCGCCGAAACACAATGGAGAACAAGCCAGAAGACCCTGTGAAATCCCGCTTCCAGAATTCGTGCCCGGGACAGGAGGGCAGCGCGGGGTGTAAGACCGTCTCGATCTCCGGCCGCTTGGCGAGCCAGCGTGCCAATTCCAGCGCTGACCCTTCTACGGTTTTTAAGCGAATCGCGAGGGACTTGAGCCCGCGCAGCGCCAGGCTGCAATCGTCCGGAGATGCAGCACATCCCACTAATTGGTGCGTCGACCCCAGTTGCTTGTAGGCTTCTTCATCGCGGACCGTGATCGATCCTAACAAGATGTCGCTGTGGCCTCCAATGTATTTCGTTAACGCCTGCATCGTCACGTCCACGCCATGCGCAAACGCGTTGAAGTAGACTCCCGCTGACCAAGTATTGTCGAGGACGACCAACGCACCCGCCTTGTGCGCCGCTGCAACGATCGCGGGAACATCTTGCACCTCCATCGTGATCGATCCCGGACTCTCGCACCACACCATCCGCGTGTTTGGGCGAAAATGCGAAACGATGCCGGAGCCAATCGTCGGCAGATAGAAGCTGATTTCCACTCCAAACCGGCGCAGCACTTCCACGGCAAACTTGCGATTTGGAGTGTAAATGCTCTCCGGCACCAGAACGTGATCGCCGGATTTCAGAAATGCCAAATTGATCAGTGAAATCGCCGCTTGCCCGCCAGGCGTAATGAAAGTGCGATATCCCCCTTCCAGGCTGCAAATCTGCGCCGCCAATTCCAGAGTTGTCGGCGTGCCATAAAGACCATAGGTGTAGCCGACCGCGTGCTGATCCCATGTGTCCTGCACGGTGGCAGCCTTGGGGAACAGCACGGTCGAGCCGCGATAGGTTGGCATGGCAAGGGAGCGAAAACCCTCCGGAGCATGCGCATCCGGATGAATCAATTTGGTCTTCCAGTCTTTCTTCATGCCAAGAGTGTAACGGACGCGAGTCGTCCGCAATCTACAATGACTGGCTTATGTTCTCGACATGGTGAAACTGCCGGTTCCGGTGCAGCCAGTGGATCCTGTAAGAGTCCAGGCGCCATTGATCGTGTTGTTGCCTAGCGTGCCGGTCAGGGTGAGGGTATTGCCGGTTGGATTTTTTGACTTGATCGTCATCTGATATCCGCCACCGGTAACCCCGTTCATTGTGCCGGAGATAGTGAACGCTGCCGTTGCGGTCGCGCCCCCTTTGAAGCACGGACTGTTGGTGGTGAAATTCAAGCTTTCGACACTGACCGAACTTCCGCCGCTCTGATTGAGCGTCGTCGTGAAATTGAAAGCCGGACTACCGCCGGGATTAGTCAGCGCTGCGGTCCATGTGCCATTTACGGAGTTATTGTTGTTGCTTCCGCATCCGGCTAGAGCCAGCGCTAATGCCGCCATTGCGAAAAACAGTGCTTGTTTCATTCAGCACCTCCTGCGAGCGAAAAAGTGAGATGCTGTTCTCTGTTTTCGAGTGCACCCCTAGGGCAACTGGCTTATTGAGCTACGGTTATTGCCTGAGAGTTTAAGCGTCGGGTTAGACCATCGAGCGCCGCGGGTGAGATCATCGTGCATAGTTTCGGTGATGAAATTGTGAAGCGGCATCGTTCCTCGCTTAATACGCAATTGAGGGCAGGCAATTCGGAGACGATCTGTTTCTCCACATTCTGAATGGCTTCGGGGAGGGAGACATCGAGCACGAAATACCGCATACCCGGATGTTTCGCACCGCGTCTGATTCCGGAGCCTCCTCCAGCCATGAAAATCGTGTTGTCTTGCATCCGCATAGATAACCTTCTATCCGCTTTTATGTCTGGGGGAAATTCTCAGTTTCCGGCGGTATCCTGCCAGTTTCGGTGCATCTTGAACTTCTTTAAGAACTTAAGACGGACAACCTGTTCTACCGCAACTAGGTTCGAATAGAATAGTTATTGTAAGAGGCAGTTGCCCTCCCGGGAAGCAAGGCAAACTCGGGTGGAGGTGACCATAATGCACAAGTCCACCTTGTTCAAAGTTGTCCTCAGCGGAATTTCCTCCCTTGGTCTTATCTGTTTGCCTAATGCAGCCCTGGCCCAACGCGGCGGTGGCGGACACGGCGGTGGTGGGGGTGGCGGCTTCCATGGTGGCGGCGGAGGCTTCCATGGCGGAGGCTTCGGTGGTGGTGGATTCCATGGTGGTGGTTACGGAGGCGGCTACCGCGGCGGTTACGGTGGATACCGCGGCGGCGGATATGGAGGTCGATCTTACGGCGGCGGGTACCGTGGCGGCTACGGCGGTCGAGGAATCTACGGCGGTGGTTCTCGCGGAGTAGGGCGCGGGGGGTACGGCGGGGCCAGAGGCGGCTCCGTCTATCGCGACGGGTACGGGCGCGCCAGTTCGAGCTATTCTGGAGCAGGCCGCGGATACGGTTCTGGTGGTTGGGGATCTCACGGTTCCGGTTTCAGGTCGTCTAATGCGGCTATCCGCGACGGGAATTGGCATGGATTCGGTGGCGCACGTGGTCCCGCTGGCTTTGCGCGCACTAGCGCTGTCGGACGAAATGGTGCTGGATTCACCCGCTTTGGCGGCGGACTCGGTTATGGCAGAG
>DAIDGW010000061.1 GCA_027452245.1 Acidobacteriaceae bacterium | reverse complement strand
GGGTCGAGTGCACCGACCAGTTCCTTGGAGGTGAGAGTTACCTTCACCACGGCGGGAGGGCGGTCGCCAATCGGAGGAGGTAGGTCGGACGGGTCGCGAACAATGTCGGCGGCCTTGATCGCTGGAGCCTTGTCATTTGAGTGCAGTGGATGGCTTTGAGCGATAGCTGAGGCAGCGTTTGCTCCCATTAGCCATGCAAAACTCAACAATCCCAATGCCAAGAACGATATTGACGATCTTTGATGATTGCTGGTATTCATAGCGGCCTTCTTTCCGGCTAAACCGCATCTCCTGCTTTTTTCAGCCAACTCTATGGTTGGCTTTTGCGAGGTCGCATCTCAATGAAGCGCCAGTACCATCGAGCAAACAGTTGTCACTGTTGTGAGGGGATGTAGAGAAGGGCGTCGTTCTTTGTGGTCGCTTCGTAGGTTTATAGACAGGGAACAGTATGGTCCTTGGAGCAAGGGGTGTTCTGAAACAGCATCTGGCAGGGCGAAGCCAGAACCAGGATCGCCTTCAAAGCGTAGACGCTATCCGACCGGGATTATGGAGGAAGATGCTCGGTTCGGCGCGCTTCGGCTCATCGTCGTCAGCGTGCGAAGGGGGCCACGGCTGGTGCAGGATTGGTGGATGGCGGATCGCTCGCGGGAAAGGAGTCTGCAATGGATTTATCGAGCATCTTTTCGCGAACCTGCGATGAGTCTTGTTCATCGATCGCGTAGTTCGAAGTCAGAGAATTCACAATTCTTCTTCATTGCGACGCGTCCATAAGGCCTTCATAAGGAGATTCAGGCAGCACTCTCCACTCGCAGCCCCACGATGGAGACGGCGCCGAGGTACTCTTTATGCTTGCGGAAGATTCTACGGATCGCCAGGATCCGCTGGCGAAGCACTGGGTCCCTGAGAACATTGCACACAATCTTCAGGCATCGGAGCACGCCTTCATCTTGCAAGATACGGCGCGGTTCCAGAAGATCGAGATCGGCTTCGCCGCACCAGATTACCTTGAGCCCCTGCTGCTCGAACAGTCGCTTCCATTCGCTCGAACAAAGCGGCTGCACTCCGACGTGAATCTCCTTCGACATCTCCGCTTCGATCTCTCGACGCTTAGCCTCCGAAATCCCGTCGGGCCGGAAACACAGCTCATGAATCCCGTACTTACCGCCCGCGGCAAGGAGCCGCCGTGCTTCAGAGAGGATGCATTTCTTCTGTTGAAGATTTTGCATGCTCAACATTGCCTCGCCGTACACCACACTTGCGCAGGCATCGGGAAGTCCTGAGTGTTCTGCTTTGGCTTCAACGATCTGCGCTGTGTCCCTCGGCAAAAACGATTCGAGGCGCGCGGCTGCCGCCGCGTCGCGCTCCACTCCCCAATATCGAACCGGGTTCCTGCGTAGAACCATTCGCACTGTTACACCCATTCCCGGCGCAAACTCGACGACCCGGTCGTCGGAAGAGATCGACAGGGCATCGATCATTCGCCGCGTAAGAGCCAACCCACCGGGCCGCAGAACGCGTTTGCCTGCCCGCGCCAACACCCAGTGTCCCTGCATCTTTTCAAGACGCTGACCTGCGCCTGGTAGCTGGGCTCTCTCACACTGATCGCCGCATGCATCAACCATTTTCGTCATAATCTGCTCCTGACGCATCACAGCCAACTCGAAAATTTGGCCGAAGGTTCGATGACCGGTACGACCTCATCGCACGCACTCACGGCCCTGTCCAATCGCATGATTAAAGCGCTGTACGTAGTTCTCATCTTCGGAGAAGATTCCCCGCAATGCGACTGTGGTCATACTCGCCTCCGAGCAGCGGACTCCTCGGGCGGCTACACAGTCATGCTTCCCGACCGCAGTTACCGCGCAGCCCAGAGGCTTGACCACCGACATGAACGCGTCCGCGATATCCGCAACCAGGTCTTCCTGCACCACGGTGCGCGCTGCCAGTTCCTGGATCAGTCGGGGAATTTTGGAGATGCCAACGATTCGGCCACCAGGAACATAGCCGAGGTGAACCCTGCCACCGTAAATGAGCAAGTGGTGAGGGCAAAGGGAGAAAAACTCTACGTCAGAAACGACAATTAATTCATGGTTGCGAGAAGGAAAGGTCTTCAGAATCTCCGCGGGCTTCGCCCCGTATCCCCGGGTGAACTCCCGATAGAAGCGCGCGACGCGCTTGGGTGTATCACGAGAAAGTTCGGATTGGATCTCCAGACCAAGCTCTTTGAGAAGCATCGCGATGATGGCGGGCAGCCGGTCTTGCTGCTGGACTCCTTTGCTGCCGTTCGGAAGATTGAGCTTTGGGTCAATCCTGGGAAGCGTAAAGGCTTCGATTCCAGCAAATTCTGCTAGATCATGTCCATTTCCATTTGCTTTGCCGTTGGCTTCCATCTCGCCTCCCGGTTCATCCATCACTGAGCTACATTGGTTCAACCGCTCAACCTTCTCAGCTTCTCGCCGGACAGGATCACGGACAATGAACCGGCCGTACTATCACTCTCCACATTTGTCATCTATGGCGGACGATCTTTGGGACAGCCGGAGCAGCGGTGGTCACAACCTTCGGGTCTACTGCCCTTGCCACGTCCATCATTTCCCTTGTCGGCCTATTCTGGAGTGGGGCGGTTTTTGCAATTGCCAGCCGAGCATTGGCCCGCAGAGAGATTTAATGCCTGGAGCGAGTGCGGCCCGCGTCATGCAACCTGCTGATCGGCAGACTGGGATAAGGAAGGGCGAAATGGATTCTCAATCAAAGGTTCGTATCGAA
>DAIDGW010000060.1 GCA_027452245.1 Acidobacteriaceae bacterium | reverse complement strand
CGACGAATTGCGGAGCAGTCGCCCGGGATCAACCGCTGGAAGACACTGCTGGACTACATTGTGGCCCGCATCCTGCCCAGGACAACAGCTACCCGCCTGCTCCTAAACCCAACTTGAGAGCGTCAACTGCCGGATTTAGGTTGAATGGTGAGGACAAGACATGCAAGCATTTTCATGGGTTATATTGCCTCTCGAAGAATTCGCTTGTTGGACTTCCTCCCGCGCCACTTAAAGACCGGCAGGAAGACGAAGATCATCACCGCATTGAATGCGGTGCCGCCGATGGCGAACAAGGTGGTAGCGGGGTTGGTTGGATTGTGAACTCCAAAGTTGACGAACTCGGTACAAAGTAACGTCAGCACTTTGTTCTTCAGCATCCAGGTCAAGATCCGTTCCCGGTCGATGAACCTGCCGACAAACGGAATCTTGTCAGCCTTGAAGAAGGTGAGCCACCCTACGAGCCATAGAACAGCGCCTGCAAACAAACTGGATTGCGACGTGGGCGTGAGTGTCATAGGTGCAGTTTCACCTCCTGCGGCCTGTCAAACAATTGCTTACGGCCATCAGAGATCATCTTCAGGGTCGCAAGCTCGAATGCCCTGGTTCCTGCCAGGAAGCGCGCGCCTCTGGCCACTCCGGCGGCAAGCCGGCGGTCCATGCTGGAAGCATTCCGCGTCTGCCACTCCATTCTGTTGTCGAGGAAAGTGATGGACTTGGCCGCCTTGGTCCCGTCAATCAGATATCCGCGGACGCGGTCTCTCGAACCGATTCGGCCCGTCAACCAACCGAGCCACATTCCGAACTCAAGGCTGGGCAAAACAATGGGCCAGATCATAGCAACCCCGTCAGAGAATGAGCGAAGTTCATCCCCAGCTGGAAAAGCCACTGGATGATCCCTGCGGCAAAACCGGAGAGAACCAATGCAACGACGCCAGTGACGAGGCCTCCGGCAACCTGGATTGCCTTCCTGGGCGTATGGGGCATTTGCGCCAGATCGTGCAGTTCTTTCAAGGCTGGGATCTGAGCTTCAATTTCACCTCGGTCGGCTCCATATGTCGCACAGAAGGATTCAACCCTCCGATCGGCGACCTTCCAGAGTGAACAGTACTGCGGCGCCCCGGCTGGAATTTTGTTTCGTTTGTGGCCGGCTACGGTTCGGATGATTGAAGCCAGCTCATTTTCGAGCTGGCGTTTGGCAATATGCCGACGAAGGCCTGCGAATCTGTTCTGTAATCCATCCCAGCATTCGGTAACTGTTGACATGATCCTCTCCTTGTAAATGGGATCAGATACAAAAGGCCCTGAGGGTATGAATCCCAGAGCCGTACAACCTTGCTTTGAGCAATGAGCCGTGCGGCTTCGGCGAGCAGTTTCCGCGGCCAGAGGGTTTTGTGGGCACTCGCGTAGTTTCGGTTTGCTTAGCTAGTAACTGCCGCTCAGGCGGCGGTAAGTCGCGCTCGATTCGGCCGCGGGAAGGTGCAAAACGGCCTCGGAAAGTGGCTCATAACTTACCTGTCGTCGGAATCGTCGGGAAAACACCTATACTAGGCCCTGAGGCACAATGAGTTACGACACACTTTCGTCGAAAAGTGTCGAATAACTCATTGTGCTTCGTCGGGGAGGTGCTCATTCCGCCCCAGAGACGACATTTTCCCAACCGTACTTTTACAGCATGGCCTGGAGCCGCCAAACCAAAGTAACCTGTCTTGGTTGCCGAGCTAGGATGCCGGCAATACCCGCCTCAAGAGGCCGCTCCGGTTGGCTGCGTAGCCGGGCGGCAATGACGCCGAAGTACCGCGAGCTTTCGACACATTGAGTAAGTGTGGGCGGGAGACGGCTTGGTTCATTGCTGCGATGTAACGAGCGCCGACACAGGAATGACGTCACCGAGGAACTTGCCTCTGGCGGTGAACTGACCAACCAGACACATGCCGCAGCCAGAACGAAACGGCCGGCCGTTGTCTTCGCCACTGCCGCACAGCACATCAATCTGACACGCTTTGCTAGGCCGATAATCCGGGCAGAGCTTGTGAATCATGCTGCGAGTCACTGCCACGGTGCTTGCGGCGCCGAATGTGCCTTCAGTTGCGGCGTTACCGGCGATGGTAATGAGCCGGTCGAGGTCGGAACCACGGCGGGACAGATCGCGTGGCAGACTCGACTTTCGGGCAAGGGTTCTCCCTTCACCGGGAATTGGCATGGCGTTTCTCCTTGAATTGTGGATGTGAATGCTGCTTCGGTGAGTGTTGCTCGACGGGCGCCGTCATCTACTTGAGGCGGAAAGGCGCTTGGGTAGGAAATCTGGCGGTCTGAACAGTTAAAAAGACCAGGTCCCTTCGTTTCAATTGCAAAAACGCATCCCCCATGCGCGCGAGGGGCCCAGGCCCGGAGTTGACCGTCCCCGGTGCGAACTCCCTGAGCCCCTGACTTCAGCCACCCTATTGGGCTGCGTGTTGATCTCGTCAGGCGAACGGCTGCACGAGCCAAGGCTCTCATGACTCCTCGCTTCACAAGGGCGTAGCAAAGCCGCAGGCTTTGCGGAGCCAATCTCCCCCACCGTGTGCCGCGACGGAGCCGTCGCGGCGTACTGTAATCAGGCAAGCAGATCCAGGCATCGAGACACCCAGGGCGAAATCACTGGGGCCTGCGCTGCTCAAAAACTGCTTTGTGCCAGGTCTTGCGAAGGCTCATTCCTATAACCTCCGCCGTTGAATGCAGCTTGCGAACCTCGCAAACTGCCATGCGCTCACAAGTTATGCCAGTGCATCAAACGTTTCGGACACTGGGTTGAGGAACTCCTCATTGGCATCATCGATACCTTGCAGAAGTTCCTGTGACGGTTGCTGGATGCAGATCATGCCATCCGTCATGAAGTACTCACCGTCAGGCGGCTCTTCACCGATGACCTCGCCGACCACGAAACCATCGCACGCGCGGATGGCCATCCCGCACTTGACGACGACTTCTATTCGTGGCTACGACAGCCTCCTTGGCGTTGCCAAGCGGCTGCCGGTAGATCGCGAATGGTCCCTTGGTCTGCATCCATGCAAACGACAGCATTTTCTGGGATGACGGACTTGCGATAATCAACCTCGCCGGTCTCCAGATCGAACGCGCTGAAGTCGGGTTGGAGGTTGTACCGGTGGGCGTCCGGACCAAACGGAATCCGGCCACGTTCGCAGTCCAGCACCTGCGTCAACAACAGTTGCGTAGCACGCCTGAACAGTCCCGGATTCTTCAGGACCGGCACGCCATGCCTGAGCGCCTCCACCAAGACCCATGCTTCGGTGTCGTTGCCGTGGCCGGGCGTGATAACCGAGTCGATGTTGGTCAACACCATACGGCGTAGGCCTTCCTCGCTCTTCAAAGCCGCCATCACTTCGTGGATGAACAGGCGAGCCTGGTCAAACCGCCCCCGACGATTCGTGCAGTAGCTTCGTGACCATGACACAGGCGCCGATCAATTGGCGGTGACCATGCGGAGGACGGCATGATTAACGGCTTGAGCGAAGTCGAGTATCAGGAGCAGCGCGCGGTCTCTCATGCGCAGTTGCACCGTCCTGCTCATTTCTGTGGCGGACCGTGCACGCATACGCGGTGCGACGCGCAAAGCCGATTGCCCGCAGGAACTTGCTCCACTTCCGAAGCGGTCCATACAGAGCCTTGTACGCAGCGAGTATCTGGCCACGTTCAAGGCGGGTCAGAAAAAGCTTACGCTCTGCGCTGATGTACTCTTCGCGCAGCTTGAGTTCAACTGCGGCCTCTTCCGGTTCCAGTCCGGCAGCAAGCATCCCCAACTCGGAGGCAATGCGGCCAAGGTCTGCCTCATGCCGCCCCCTGGTGAGCTCGTCGCGGTCTACTGAAGGCAATTCCCGCACTTTCAGATGGGCGAGATGCTCCGGCCACAAGTTCCAGTCCTCTGCGTTGCCGGACTGGCTTCCGTCTTCGTCAAGGACAACCAGTTCTGCACCAGAATCAGACGGCACCTTGCCGAGTTGCTTCACCCAGGGCGCGACGTTCTGGGCCCTGCACTGCTCTATGATCGCTTCGACCCAGACGGTATCTATGGACCGCGCCCCGGAGCCAGTTTCGCCGCCGATGATCGCCCAGTGGATGCCGGAAAAGTCCACCACGCCAAGGTCCTCAAGCAGCGGCTCGATTGAAGCAAAGCGAACCGCAGCAGGGATTGAGCGGAGAACGTCAAGTCGGGGCAATCCGTGCTTGCGATTCTCTACGGTCACGCCCAGCCAGACATTCGGGTAACCAACTCCCCAGTCGGGTGGCAGCATCCTGCGAATGTTGCCGGCCCGCTTGGTCAGGAGCAGCCAGTCGAGGTTCGGTGTTTTGCGTATCAGAGCCCAAAGCCGCTCTCGCTGTCCCGAAGGGGCCTCGCTGTCCGCCCAGTCCGCCAGGCTCGCGCAGAAGACGCGGGGCCTCGTGCCGGATTCTGCTGCGTCTCGGTCCCACTTGAGCGGCTCGCGCCACTTCAAATCGGACATGACCCGCCTGGATGCGCCCTTTCCCCAATGGCTAAACGGCTCGGTCAGATGCCTTGCGTCTCGCGCCTCGGCATAGCAGTGGTCGCAGCCAGGAGAGACACGAGTGCATCCCTCCCAGCCGTTGAAGGTGTTATCGCACCAGTTGATTGCTGTGCCTTTCATGCCGCCCTCCGCATGGTCGCCGTCGATTGGTCGACACCGATCTCATGGTCACGGAGCCACTGCGCAAGACGTGCCGGGTCGATTCGGATCGCCCCGCTCGGAAGCCGGTAGTATGGTATGGTGCCCGACTGGAGTTGTTGATACATGTATGAACGGCTGACCCCAATAAGGGTAGCCGCCTCGTTGACCTTCAATGCCACAGCCGTTTGCTCGATCCTCGCCGGAAGATCGCGCGCATCACCGCTGGGATTGATGCTCAGAAGCATTCCCATTCGTTCTTCTTTCAATCTGGAATCTGGATCGGCTTCACGATCTCACGCTGCAGGTTCGGGATGCCCTGCCATACCGACCTGGCGGTCGGTTGATCTGCCTTGGCTCGTACAGGCCGCAGATCCTAGCCTGAGCACGGAAAAACCATACTCCACTACAGTGTAACACGAGTTCCAAAACAAAGCTTCTACGCAACCCATCACGGGTGCGCGACATAGAAGTGACGCTTTGGGAGTTTCTTTTTTTTGTGGCATATAACCGAGCGTAGTGATACGCTCGGTCGGGAGGTTGTAAATGCCTGAATCTCTATCTGAGCTTGAAGATCGTCGTGCTACGGTTCAGA
>DAIDGW010000059.1 GCA_027452245.1 Acidobacteriaceae bacterium | reverse complement strand
CAAGCGATGGCTGGGTTTTTCGAAGCGGTTACCGAACTGCACGATGAGATGAAGCGCCTGCCCACCGGAACCGTACGCAAACTGCTGCGCATGGGCACCAGTGTTCGTAAGGCGAAAGCTCGATAGGCAAGGGCTTTGCCGCAACTTCAGTAGAATACTTCTATCTTTTGGCTGTTTAAGGGAAATCATTTCCATGACTCAATCGCACATACCCGGCGAATCTGCGCAAACGGCAGGCGATCGGGAGAAACAGAAGAAAATCTGGGTGACGTTGACGGGACTTCCGTTGAGCTTCCAGCTTTCGTGGCCATTTCATCGTTCGACGTCCGGCGCCGATTTCTGGGTACTGCACGGCGATATCCGCCTGGAGAATTCCGATGGACTACATGCCCTGGTCGCGGTGAATCTTTCCGCGACGGTACGCGAAGTGCTGCCGTCGCTTGATCCGAAAGATGCCGAATCGCCAGTAATCAACGCTCTGCGGAAAGAAGTTGATCGACGCCAGATTGAATTTGTGAAATCCGGTAAATTACTGCCCGTCCCGTTTTCCAGCCGTCACTATGACTTCAAGCGGCAGAGATGGGTGTTCGGTAAAGCCACCGATGAAGCCATCGCCGAATTTGTCGAGACCAAGGTCTATTGGCAAACCAAGCTAGGAAATGAGAAGCGCGTCTGGATTGGCGACACTGGCGAAGCCCAGTATCTCGAGACCCCCACTTCTCATTTGCTGGAAGTAGCCGGCAGGCTGGTTGCAGCTCAGGGATTGCTGCGGATTGATGGAGAATATGCGGAGGCGACCCAAGGCCTGATGAGTCAAGCGGAACGATTTGAGAGGGCCATGCGAAAAGGGCTCGAGGAGCTGGAGAAAAAGCACGCCTTCGAGCGCGGCTGAAGCTTATTCCTGATTGCGAGTCCACCAGCAGAACCGCGGAGCAATGGCGTAATTGAGCTGTACCAGAACGATAAATGCAATGCTGCAATAAGTGTTGACCACGCACAACAAAGCGCCAATCGCATACAGACTTTGCGCGATAGCAATCCGGCGCACCACGGCTCTGTGAACCTCGGCAGAAATGTCTTCCGCTGGTAATTTCTGGCGCACGGCATAGCTCCAACTCCAGTAGAGCATCCCGCCGAGCGCGACGATATTCAACCAATAAATCAGAAGAGCTGTGCGGTACTGGATGAATTCAGCCAGCAGCGACGTGGTGAATGGAACCAGCGAGACCGCACAAAGAAAGACGATATGGATCCAGGCGAGGTTGCGGTCGCTGCGGGTGAAGTGATTCAGTTGCGTCTGTTGCCCAACCCAGAATATCCCGAGGGTCATCAAGCTCATCAGATAGACCAACAATCGCGGAGAAAGTGCAATCAATGCCCGCCAGAGATCCTGTTCAGTGTGCACCGCCTCGCGCGCCGGAACACGCAGGTCGAGCACCAGCAGCGTCATGGCCACGGCAAAGATACCGTCGCTCAAGGCGGCAAGGCGCTCAATATTCTGTCCGGCGAAGCGGTTGTAAAGTGAGGGCATCGCAGAGAGTGTAATGGTGCAGGCTACTGGCGCCCAATCCAATTCGGGGTCATCCCTGTGCTGCCTGGCGAATGTCTTTCATCAGATCGTCGGGAGTCCAATCGTTGCCGTGGTACCAATTCAACACCTTGCCATCTGGGCCAATCACTGTCGTGCTCAGAGAATGGGTGATGGTTCCGCTTTCGGGCTTGTATGTCATTGCGAAATAGTGCCCGATTTCGGGCAGATCGGCTTGTTTGGGAACGGCGAATTGCCATTCTTTGAACAGAGCTGAGTGCTTCGTTTCCGAGACAGAGAATGCATACTTGCGCAAAACCGGCGGCGTGTCGTGCTCCGTGTCGAAACTGACACTCAGCAATCGCACTTTTGACTGCAATGCTTTGTCCTTGTCCAACTTCCGGTAAATGTCGGCGAAGTTATGACTCATGCGCGGACAATAGTCCGGGAATGGGCAACGGGTATAGATAAAGGTGAGCAACAGGATCTTGCCACGATATTGCTTCAGATCGATGCGGTGGCCGTCCTGATTGATGAATTTGAAATTGGGAACTTCTTCTCCGGGGGTAGGCATGTGAAATGCCGCGGAGTCTTTCGGCGGAGGGTTTGAGTGTCCGGTGACACGGACATTCTCCAGCCAATAGTCCTGCCCCGCGATCACAACGTCGGCGGAAATCAGGTCGCCGATCTGAAGCGGTTTGAATTCGGCCGGATTTTTGATTTTGTAGTCCATTGCCATTGCATCCATGAACCCGGGAATGGTATTGGCATCCACGACGGCCGACTGATTCTGCGCGTCGAGCGAGATCACTTTTCCAGTTAAGGCAAAGCGCTTTTCTGTCGGACCCTTCTTCGTGCAAGCCACTGGAACCAAGGCGAGGCAGGGCGCAATAACGGACAGGACGGCGATCCGGACTAGAAATGAATTGCTTCGATAACGCCAGTTGTTCTCTAACCAATTCGTTCTCGACACGATGGTCTCCTAGTAATGAAAGCGGTAACGCAATTCCACATAAATTTCGCGCGGACTATTCCAGTGGAATCCTCCAAAGGTGATGCTGTTATCAATTTCAACCCGCCGGTTCGCAATATTCAAGGCGGTTACGGAGGCAGAAATCCGATCGCTGAATGTCTTGCCCAGAGTGAGGTCCACGGTAGTGTGCGCCGGCAGATATTCGCCGGGATAAGGCTGACCCGGAAATCCATTGGTGAACCCGGAGCCGTAATAAACGTTGGTAGCGACGAAAGCACGCCGGGGAAGCGTCATATTGCCGCCGATGTTCAGCGTGTTGCGTTGATCATGATCGAGCGGAGAGAGCGCGGGGAAAGCAGTGAAGTCGGTGAGGCCGCCGGTGATTGTGCCGCTGCCCTCGGCGATCTGGTTCGAATATGCGAGGTGAACTGTGCCCCGGTGAGCGATCTGAGGTGATCGTAGGGTAAGTTCCCAGGCGCGGATGACTGCACGAGAGATTGTGACCGGAAAGAAGATGCTGGAATCCCCGACGTTGTTATGGTCCAGAAAATTGGAAGCAATGGTTTTGAAAGTATCGGCATCGAGTACCCATCCCTTAAAAGGAATGTTGACGCCGAACTGATGTTCTTCATCGCGTTCGCCATGAAGCGAGGTGAAACCGAGGCCCTGCCCGCGCGTGAAGTTGATGAGAGCCGGTCCGGAAACGCTCTCCAGCGGGGGCGCCTGGTAATACTGTCCGTAAAATGCGCGAAAGGTCCAGCGCAGCCTGGGCACGGTAAAGGTCGCGCCGAAGCGCGGGCTGATTGCACTCTCAATCACTGGCCGCGTCAGAGAAGCGGCGGAGTAGTTGCCTTCGGCGAAACGAGTCGGCCGCATTCCGGCGGTGAGGCTCAGCCATGGCATCGGGGTGAATTTCTCGTCGACAAAAAAGGTCTCCTGATTGGCGGTGGGATGCTCGGAATCTGCAACGGGAGGATTCCCCGTTCCGTTATTGAAGATGGCGCCGAAGAATTGATTATCCTGTTGGTAGAAGCTGAAGAATCCGGCTTGCAGGTTGTTGCGTGCGAAGTTCGCGGACACACTGGCCTGTGCGCCTCCATAGCTCGAAGCCCGATTCTCGCTGGTCGCTACCGGATAATCGTTCGGCGCACCGGTGTAGTCGGCGCTGTTGTAATGGTAGAAGGGAGAAATCGTGGTCATCACCTTCGAGTTGAAGGTGTGCACCCAGGAGAAGTTCACGCCCGCATCGGACTCATGCTGGCCATCACGAAGGCCGATGCTGGGATACTGGGGAGTGAAATTGTTCGCGGGGATCGCGCCGTTTTCGATGTCATTGGGAATGGGGTCGTACGGCACCTGGTAATAGTCCTTGCGTGAAGATGTGACGAAGCGCAACTGATCGGAAGGATCGACGTTGAAAATCAGGGAACCGAAGCCACCGAAGCCGTTTGAGGCATCGTGGACTACTTGTGGAACTGGGGTCTGCAGGCCGAGGTTGGCACGGTTTCCGTTGAGACTGGCGTAGTAGGCGAACCGTTGGGTGTGGCTTCCAAAGCTCAGGTAATCATCTGTCTGATAGAAGTTCCCCGCCGTGATCATCAATTCGCCTTCGTTATTGCGTTCAAATCCGGTTCGGGGAGCGACGTTGAAGACGCCGTATGTGCGGTCGCCGTACTCCGCGCCATAACTTCCGCGATTCACTTCGAGGTAATCGATGTCGTTAGGATCAAATTGCGGCCCGACGTTGGTAGCGATGGAAGTGTTCATGACCGGCACGCCATCCAGAAGCCACATGGTCTGATGGCCCCCCCGAACGTGCAGCATGTCATGGGCGACATACGCGCCTGGGACGTAGTCGGTGATCATGGCCACGCTATTGGTGAGGCTGGCTCCGGGTGTTTTTTCAATGTCCGCGCGATCAATCAGCGTGATGGGAGTGGCCGTATCGGTGGGGACCGTTTCCGGTGCGCTGGTCACGGTGACACTTTGCTTTGTTGCCAATACATCGAGCTGATAATGCAGAACCGGCTGCGTGCCGGATTCGACCACGACATCCTGAGCGGTCTGCTCGAAGCCGGGACTTGCCACGGTCACTGTGTATTCCCCGACGGGCACGGCGGAGAACATAAACTCCCCGGCGGAATTCGTGTTGGTGGTCGCAGACCAGTCGGAGGTTTTGGCGTGCAGCATGACCATCGCACCCTGAATGGGCCGATGCTGTGGATCGTGTACGAGTCCGCGCACCGAACCGAAGACTGAGGCCTGTGCGGTTGCGGTGAGCGACAAGAGAGCAGCGAACAGCATCATGCGCATGGAACAGGATCCAATCGAGTGACGAGACGAGGTCACGCCGCTATCAAGCGAGCGTCTCAGTTGGGTCGGGATGAGCGAGCTTCCGCTTCCACCAAAAGCTCTCAGTCAGATCAGGAGATGGCGAACAATGGAGGTGCACGCGGAGAACTGCACGATAGGAATTCTTCCGTGACGATGGAAACAGATGGACGAGTCACGGAATTGCTGGAACCGTAGAACTTCTGAGTAGCGAATGATGTTCCGATCTGTGCCCATTGAGGCGTCGGAATAGCGCGCATTCGGCTCTGGCGGCAGCAGCTTGTATCGCGGACGCTCCGGGTCTCTCCCCCGCTCATTTCCATGCAGTGCTTGCCCTTGCGGCGGCAGCAGGCATGCGGGGTATCCGCCGACAAAGCCAGGGCCAGAGGAACGAAGTTCCCCAGAACGGCAAATAACACAACGAGCCTGGCTATCTGGCGATGCATTTTGAGTCGTTAGTCAACGGTTGAAGGCTCAGGATTCGAATGGCTTAGAACCCACACAGTTATGAGAAGAATAGATCAGTTGACTCAAGGCCGCAACCGTTGAACCTGCATTCGAGCCATCGCTTCAGTGAAGAAGAACGTAGGCACCGCCGC
>DAIDGW010000058.1 GCA_027452245.1 Acidobacteriaceae bacterium | reverse complement strand
GGTCCGGGTCAATCCCTCCCGACACACCCTCGGGGCCATAGCATTGTAGGGTGCCCGTTACGTTTCGACCCGTATCTCCCGCGCCATTGAGTGCGCTGAACCAGTAACTGCCCTCCATCGCCGAATTGTTGGGACAGTAGTCACTCTCAGTGCACGTGCCACTTCGATAGCTCGTTTGAAGGCCCGAACACAGCCAACCGTGCTTGCTCGTATTGGGAAAATAAAACGCCGGATTCGCATTCGGCGCGCTTCCATCGACGATGCTCATGGCGGCCCACTGCGGAAATTCAGCTTGCGTGACGCCGGAGGCCCCACAACTCTGCAAACCCGACCACGTGTCGATGTATGCCTGATCGTTCGTTTGGTACCCAGGACCGTCCAGCCATGGTGTGGTATTCACGGTGCAATATGTGCTATCCGCCGGACATACCCAATCGGACGGCGGGGGCGGTGGGTAAACACATCCTTGGTCAATCTGACTAAGTACAGGCCCGGAAAGCAGTTCCACGTTTGTCAGGTCACTGGACTCGCCATACCAGGACAACGAATAGGCAATGGCCGCCGAGCCCGCGCTCGAGCCTTGAGCACACATTGCGGTCCCTTGATGGTAGACGGAGGTCGCGAGCCAGTGCAGCAGGGTCGCCGGCCTGCATGCCGCCAGAAGAATACTCTGGCTCGGGCCGCTGGCATTTGCCCTCTCCCATGGGAAGCTCCATTCAACGAAAATTACCTGGAAGTAGCTCACGTAGTACGCTGCGTAGTTATAGTTTTCATCCGCATCCGCGTCAGGAGTGGTTCCGGGCCCGCCGCTGAAAAGCACAACGGTCCCGTTTGGACTTGTTGGTCCGATATAGCCGAATGTCAGATTTATCGGATCCACGGCTATTTGCGCATTGCCACAGCCGGTTATCGTGGCGTCCATACACTGCATGCCCGCATAAAACATTCCGCCATTGTGCGCCTGGGTACAGGGGTAGGGAACCTGTGTGTCTAGCTGAAACGTTCCGGTCGGTAGCGCCTGTGCGTGCGCGGAAGGCGTGAATGCGAGCGTGGCGAAGAGAGTCACAAGCAGGCTAAGCAGTGCAGAAAGATGTAGAAGACGTGAAGACGTGAAGACGTGAAGACGAGAAGACGAGAAGACGAGAAGACGTGGGGCGACTTCGTAGCATTGGGAAGATTCCTTTCACCGCAAGGGAGGGATTCCCGGTATCGAACCCGGGGCAGTGATTGTAATCACACTTTGCCATCGTTCCGGCTGAAAAGCAATCTCTGTTACGAAATCAGAACAAGCTCGACGTGCAGCGGACATTTTTTCGCCGCGCATGACGACACTGATGGAAGAGTTCCTCACTACAATCGATCGCGCTCACGATCGTTCCATTCCGCAGGAGACTTCTTCCTCCAGAAGTTGGCCCATACCAAGAGCCATTCGGATGCAAGATTCTGCATCGCGCCGCCCTCTGGATTGCAAGTTCTTGCAATGATCCCGAGGCGCCAACAAAATTCTGTTAATTTTTTTCAACACATGTTCTGCGCGGATATTTCTTCAAGGTATAATCCTCCCGCTTTCGGATCTTGATCCGTCCCCCGCGGTGAACGCTCACTTCGTTCTGTGGCGAATGAGTCCGGCAAGGTCCACCAAATTAATCCCAGAAAAAAAAGAAATGCGAGGTTCATCATGAAGGTGTTCCGAGGACTCGGAATTGCTGTGCTCACGATGCTGGCTTGGTCCGTGCTGGCCAGCGCGCAGTTCACCCCAGGAAGCTGGCAAGGAATCAATAACGCTCCGCCATCGGCCGTTGCGCACGCGATGATGCTCTCCGACGGCTCCGTTTTAGTGAACAGTTTTTTCTTCCAAACCCACGTGGATAAGTGGTATCGCCTCATTCCTGACAACACCGGCAGCTATCTCAACGGTAAGTGGGTCGCTGCGGGAAGCCTGCCATCCGGCTACAACCCGCTGTATTTCGCCTCGTCGATGCTGCCCAGCGGACAGGTGGTGATCGTGGGCGGCGAGTACAACAACGGCGGTTCTAGTTGGACTACCCTGGGAGCTTCCTACAATCCGGCCGGGAACAAGTGGACATCTTTGGCTGCTCCTACCGGCTGGACTTCGGTCGGCGATGCGCAGAGCGTAATTTTGCCGAACGGCAAATTCATGCTGGCCAATTGCTGTACTAAGCAGCAAGCGATTCTGTCCAGCCTGAACCCAGTAACCTGGGCGAGCACGGGCACCGGCAAATTCGATGAGAACGATGAAGAGGGCTGGACGCTGCTTCCCGACGGCAACGTTCTCACCGTCGATGCCTATGTAAACCAGTACAACCCGAAGGGGATGAACTCGGAAATCTACAACACCAGCACCGGCTCCTGGTCCAGTGCGGGCAGCACGGTTGTGCAACTCTGGGATTCCTGCAGGAACACGCAATCCTACGAAGTTGGTCCGGCAGTGCTGCGCCCCGATGGCACCGTTTTCGCCACCGGAGCAAACGGTTGCGGGGCTGGGCACACCGCGATCTACAACACGGCGACTGCCACCTGGGCGGCGGGCCCGGATTTTCCCGGCACCCTCGATATATCCGACGGCCCGGCCGCACTGTTGCCAGACGGGAACGTTCTCCTGGATACCAGCCCGGGAATCTTCCAGACTGGCGATCAGTTTTTCGAGTTTGACGGCACGAACCTGAATTCAGTTCCGGGGCCGCCGAACTCCGGAATCGACAGCTCGTACGTTTCCTCCCTGGTCGTGCTTCCGACCGGACAGGTTCTGTTCACCGACTTCACGTCGAACGTGCAGATCTATACCCCGGTGGGAACGGCCTGCTCGAGCTGCGCTCCGACCATCACCAGCGTGAGCAGCACGCTCACTCACGGCAGCAAGAACAACTTGATTAAAGGCATGCAGCTCAATGGAGTCTCGGCAGCTTCCACCTACGGCGATGATAACCAGTCGGCATCGAACTTCCCGCTGGTTCGCATCACCGATTCGGCCAGCCACGTTGTGTACTGCCGCACCCACAGCTTTTCGACCATGGGTGTGGCGACGGGAACCAAGCCTGTAGCGGCGAGGTTCGATATTCCCCCTGCGATTGCAACCGGGCCCGCTACCTTGGAAGTCGTGACCAACGGAATCGCCTCTGCCGCGGTTTCTGTGACCATTAACTAAACGTCCCTGCGATTTACTTTTCGCGCCGCGCTCCCAAAGGCGGCGCTTTTTTATTGCGGCTGTTCCGCGAGACTTTCGACTGCCCCTTGTAGTTGCGCGGCAATCTCCGCCGGATTGGCTTCCGGTCGAAATGTGAGCGGCTGTCCGATGCGCACGCGGATGCGCCATGGTGGCGCGAACCTTCGGCCGGACTGTTTCACCTCGAACAATCCGAGAATGCGCATCGGAAGCACCGGGACCCCAAGATTCTTTGCCAGCAAGCCGACGCCGCTGCGAAACGGGAGCAACTTGCCATCTTTAGTGTGATGTCCTTCCGGAAATACAAGAATGCTGTAGCCGCGATCGACGGCGTTTCCCGCATATTCGAAGCTCTGGCGGAATCCCGCATCTCGCGGAAGCGGAAAGAGATTCAGCAGGCACACGCCCAGATACCATTGCAGCCGGTCATAAACCTGGCCGAGCATTCCACGGCTGGCGGGCGGAGAGCGCAGCGCCTCAAGTGCTTCTCCGCCGGTCGCAGTTGCCACTTTGTTGCGAAACCGCCCCGGCAAAGCAGTCAGGATGAATCCGGGGTCAACATCTGCGACGTGATTTGAGATCACGAGCAGAGGACCACGGACCCCTTGAATATGTTCGCGGCCCTCAATGCGCGGCCAACCCAACAGCAGAATGGCCGGACGCATTAAAAGGTAGTGCGCGGCCAAGCGCAGCCAGGTGGCTGGCCAATGCAGCGTCCACCCGGGATAATGATGAGGGGTTCTGGGCGTCGGCTGTCCCCGCAGAATATTTTCCAGATCGCCAAGTGTTCGAGCGGAACTGAAGCGCGTTTCACTCAGATCGACCTGGTATCGATCTTCCACCGCGCTGAGCAATTCCACGCGGTCGAGAGAGCTAAGCCCGAGATCGGAATCGAGCGCCGCATCTTTCTGCAAACCCCTTACGCTCCGGCCAGTAATGCGCGAAATCATTTCGGCCAGCGGAGTCTGCTCGATCTTCTTCTGGCCAGTTCCATCTCCCGCGATTTGTTGCTGCGCCACTTCACGAATCAGATTTCTCCGCGGCTTTTGCGTGCTGGTGCGGGGGAAATCTTGTTGTGGCCACTGCATCCAGAGATGCATGCGCTGATATTCCGCCAAATTCTGGTTGGCGCGATCTACGACTTGCCGCAGATCCTCGGTTCCGTCTTCAAGAAGGACGACCGCGCATGGTTCTGCATTGCCGCCGCGCTCGATACCCACGACAATGCAA
This sequence comes from Acidobacteriaceae bacterium, assembly GCA_027452245.1. Lineage (GTDB taxonomy): Bacteria > Acidobacteriota > Terriglobia > Terriglobales > Acidobacteriaceae > Sulfotelmatobacter. The sequence goes on along the minus strand of DAIDGW010000058.1, from coordinate 13,483 downwards.
TCTCTGACTTCGGGCTGTGCCCGCAGCGCATTCTCGAGATCCTCCGGATAGACGTTCGTCCCCGCGGGCGTGACAATGACCTCTTTTTTTCGCCCCTTGAAATAAAGATTGCCGTCTTTATCGAGCGCGCCGATGTCTCCCGTGCGATACCAACCTTCGGAGTCAGAAACGGGTTGCTTGCCGGTTGCGTCCCAATATGCAGAAGCGACTCCTCCGCCCCGCACCAGGATCTCGCCGTCTTCCGCCAGCTTCACATCGCGGCCGGGCAGAATTTTCCCAATAGAGCCTTGGCCCAGCCGGAAGGGATGATTCACGCTGATCAGCGAAGTGGTTTCGGTGAGGCCGTATCCCTGGATGGCGGCGTAGCCGAGACGCCGCCAGAATTCCTCGGTTTCGCGATCGAGAGATGCGCCGCCGGAGATGAACGCCCAAAACTTCCAGCCGAACTGGCGGTGAATGTCGCGAAAAATCCACCAGCGGTGCAGGAAGTGCTTTCCTTCGGAGGTACGAAAGCGCGTTCGAAACTGGTTCAGGTTTCCAGCATCTTCGAGATCGCGCTCAATCTTCTGCCTGAGAGACTGCAACACTCGGGGCACGCTCACCACCACCGACACGCGTTCGCGATGCACTGTGGAGATCACTTCTGAAGGCTTCAACTCTACCTGAAATAGAACCGTGCCTCCGAGAATCGGCGGCAGGTACATTCCCAGGAACTGCCCAAAAACGTGGCTGAGCGGAAGCAGATTCAGAAATCGAATGGGATGCACCAGCCGCTCGTATTTCATGTAGGACCGAATCTGTTCCTCAATCGGAGCAATATTGGCCAGTACATTTCCATGCGTGATGACGACGCCCTTCGGTTCGGCCGTCGTTCCCGAGGTGAAGACAATTTGCAAGACGTCATCACGAGTAATCTCTGCTGGGGAAGAAAAATCAGGTTGTTCCGGCAGGCTCGCAAGATCCTCAAGAAGAATGGAGTCTCCAATCGAAGCCGATTTCTGAAAGTGCGCTCGAGATGAGACAAGCAATTTCGCTTGCACCTGACGAACCACGCTTTCGGCAAATCCCGGAGAACCGCCGTCATCCATAGGAACCGAGGCGGCGCCGATCATGGCGCATCCCATGAAGGCGGCAACCCACTGGACAGAGTTTTCCCCCCAGAGCATGACGCGATCGCCTTTGCCGATACCGCGCGTTCTCAGATGACCCGCGAAGCGGAAGGCAAGACTAAGAACATCGCCGTACGTGAACCACTCCATGCGGTAACCGCGACGCTGGCCATAAGCGCGCTCGCGTGCGTGGACGCGGATATACGGCAGCAGGGTATCTGTGAGTGAATCCGCCATGGAACATTCGAGCGAAGAGGAACCGTGCGGGCGCTGAGGTCCTCACATCCAGTCTATAAGGATGAGTGCTCAAAAAAGTGATGGAATTAAAACCCAGGGCAATGCCGGTTACTTCATCATTCGCGTCCTACTCCGAGTGCGTCCGCTACGCGGTTGATGTAGTTGAACCAGGAGGCGATCAGCGTGATCTGCAGGATGCCGCGATCGTCGAAGCCGGCCTCCCGGAGCTTTTCAATATCATCTTTGCAGACTTTGGTTGCGTCCCTTGTCAGCTTGATGACGTGGTCGAGCATGATCCGATCGGTCGCCGAGATCGGGGCGTTCGCATAATCGTGTTCCAGGGCTTCGACCAGGGGCCTATCGAGCGTCACTCTACGCAGAAACTCTGCGTGCGATTCGATTCAATACCGGCAGCGGTTCGTTACCGACACCATGGTGGCGATCATCTCGTGCTGCGCGCGGGTGAGGGGCAGTTCCGGAGACATGAGCGCCCCAAACGTGCCGAATGCATGAAAGAGCGCGTCGGGAATCAAAGTATGCGAACCCACGATGGTCGCGGCGTCGGAGAGGCCAGGGTGAACCGGTTCCGCGTACTCTCGCGGATAGAGCATGCGTTCGCCTTCGACGGCGTTGCGTAGTTTTTCGTCCGCATCAGCCAGGGAAATAGTTTTGATCCAGGTCATGCGAGCCTGCCTTCGTGAACTTGTATTGAATTCCCCAAGTAAAAGAAAGAGTTCACAGAAAATACACGGTTCTCAAAAATCTGCGAATAGCAATTTTGTATTAGTCGCGACTTTCTTTCGCACTTGCCTGGTCTGGCGGAGGCCCTTGCTCGGCGAGGCGCTCCGGCTCTGGCTTCTCGCCGCGATACACGCGCGAGATGGCGCGGACAATCCGGCGCATGGGCAACTCGCCGGCATCATCTATAAAGAAAATCTCTCCGGTTCGCGAACTCCGGAAGAACCAGCGCTTTAAGAAAGCAATGTGCTCCATAAGTTCGTTCGCGGATTTCGCCTTGCCCGGTGCGCAGGATTTGAGAGCTTCTTCCACCCGGAGTTCCATGGATTGTGATTTAGCATGCTCGGCCGGCTGGATGGGGAACAGAATTGGCCCAGAAATTACGCCGGCATCGAAGCGGAAGAAACACACCGCGTCCTTCAAGGAACTCGGCTGAATGACCACCCCGTTCAGCCGGTCGAGACGGCGAGTGATTTCCGTAAGCTGGCTTACCACTGGATTCAGCTTTTCCAGCCGGGCATGAATGGCAGCAGCTTCTTCGAAGGCCAGGTCGGCGGATGCTTCGTCACGCTCGGCAGAAGTTTGCTGCAGCAGGGACTCCCCGCCGGTATCGAAATACAGCTGCACCCGCGCAACTTCCGAAGAGTAGCCGGCGTCCGTGCATCCCCGGAAGCACGGAGCCAGACACATCTTCATTTCAGAATAAATGCAGCCGGGGAACTTGGGGTCGGGATGCAGATCGTCAACGCAGCGCCGCATCTTGAAGAAGTCCAGCGAGTCGTTCATGAACTTTTCCGCTGCGATACGGGACTGGAACGGCCCGTAATAGGGCGAACTGCTTTTCAGCTTTCCGATTCGGCGGGTGACGGAAGCACGCGGGTATGCATTATCGAGATGCAACTTGATAAATACCGCGGAACGGAATCGGAGGCGCTTGGCGTACGTTTTGGGGAAAGTCTCTCGCAGAACTCTGTAGAGAAGAAATCCCGACTCGAAGTCAGAACCGGTGAGTTTGTATTGGATCGAGCCGACGCGATCGCGCAGATTCAACTTGCGCGCGCGCTCCTCGGGCGGACCGAGCAAGCGCTGGAGCCGGCGGCGGAGATTCGCGGTCTTGCTGACATACGGTTCCGCGTGAGGATCGTGCGCGCGAAGCAGGAACACTGCCGGAGTGGCAGGCGTGGCGGCCAGGATTTCGCGATCGCGTTCCGCGATGAACTCGATGCGTTCGGTCAGCACAAATTCATTCTAGTGGTTAATGAACTTGGAAGATCCTGTCTCGAGCACTAACGATAACTGGCACTCCGGAACTTCTGCCGGAAGTCGGCGCCATCCAGCGTCACGACGCGGCACATCTCGTGCAGTCGGGAGCGCATGCGCTCGCCGATACGGTCTCCGAGTGTTTCCGCCCGGGTGGCGGCGCGCGCCGGAGAGAGCGAGCCAGACGCTCCGGCCGCCGCCTGATCTTCAAAATTGGTCGTAATAATCGTAGTGCGGTTGTCGTTATAGCGCGTGTTAAGGATCAGGCTGACGGTGTCCCATACCCATTCCGTGGGCTTCACCGCACCCAGTTCGTCGAGCACCAGAACGTCGCTCTCGAAGACCGGGCGCAGGACGTCGAGTTCCGTTGTCTGCACTGCCGCGTTATAGGAATTCTGAATCTCTTTCAAAAGCTCGCGGTAATCATAAAAGAGGCTAGAGACTCCTTTGGTCAGGATCAGTTCTTTGAGGATCCCCACGGCCAGATGCGTCTTGCCCGTACCGATCTTGCCGATGATGAGAAGGCCTGTGCCGTCCCGCGGATCATATTCCTGCGCGAACCGGGAGGCCGTCAGATGGGCCAAGGCTAATGACGGATGTGCCCCTGGAAAATCCGTCGTGTAGCTGGAGAGTTCGCAGTGCTCATATCTCTTCGGAATGCGCGCGGCTGCGAGTAATGCCTGCGCTCGCGCCCGCAGGCGGCAGTCGCAACGAGTTACGCGCCGATCATTTTGAGAGGATGCATTCGAGCCGGGAGTGGCGTTCTTCCACCCGGTCCCTCCACACAGCGGGCAAACTTCTACGGGAGCCTTGGTCAATTGGGGCATTTGGGATCGGCAACGATGTTGCTGTTTCGACTTTGCACCCGAACTCCCGACCCGCGCAAGTACCAAAGACTTCGAGCCTGTGCACATCCTGTGAAGGACCGCTACTCTCTGTGGATGCAAGCGGAAAACCTTGGTGCCGCGGGCCCGAGGCGCTTGTCACCGGGGATTTTGACCGCCCCCACGACTGAAACGCAGCGTCCACCAGGCAACTTGAACTATCCATAGTGCAAAACAGGCTTCCAGCGCGGATTTTCACAGTTGACAATCCTGTGGGACGGAGGAAAATACGAAACGGTCAGGTTTCCCCAACTCAGGCACAGTTTTTTTACCTCCCGGTGTGCACTGGGCACTATGAGACCTGCGAGGAGAGAGTATGAATAAGGCCGATCTGGTTGACAAGATCGCAGGCGCCTGCGACATGAGCAAAGCGCAGGCCACCACCGCCATCGATACAGCGGTCGACAGCATCACCGCGGCGCTCCGCAAGGGAGATCGCGTTGCACTGATTGGTTTCGGCACATTCTCGGTATCGCAAAGAAAAGCCCGCAATGGGCGTAATCCGCAGACCGGCGCGACCATCAAGATCGCGGCCCGGAAAGTGGCAAAGTTCACTCCCGGTGCAGAACTGAAGAAGGCAGTCAACAAGAAGTAATAGGGACCCTGATTCAACGGCGGCAGGGGGTCGGCCCTGCCGCTTTTGTTTGCCCGCAGCAGGTGCTAGAATTCGCGGCTTGCTTCACTCCGTATTTTTTCGTTCGTCTGGCAGCAATCGCATGGCGAAAAGCGCCGAAGCAGAAGAGATAGATTCGTGAGTTTGCCCTTTTTTCTCCGCAAAATTTACCTCGTACTTGTTTGCGCATTGACCACGGCTCACGTGTTGGCTCAGCCCAGTGCTCCGCTACAGAATCCATCCTCCCCGGGGTTACAGCTCTCCCGCCCGATCCGCACCTGGGAATTTCTGCCGGTGGTTGGCAGTCGCGCGGCGCTGTTCGGCAAAGAATCCGGCAGGATGGAAGCTTGGGTTTATCCCCTGAAAATTTTCCGCAACTTGCATTTGATCTTCCACGTAGACGACCGTGCCTTGCCGGCGGAAAGCCTGGCTCGCACCCTCACGGTCCATCCTGAATCGGCCACGATCCTATACGTTGGAGATTCTTTCCGCGTCCGCGAAACCATGTTTGTTCCGTTCGACCAGCCCGGCGTGGTCATCCAGTTCGCTATCCAGACCGAGGCCCCCCTGGAAATCGAGGCGCGCTTTATTGATGACTTCCAACTGGAGTGGCCTGCAGCCTTAGGCGGAACCTTCATTGATTGGGATCCGAAAGAGAACGCTTTCTTCCTCGGAGATGAATCGGGAAAGTTTGCGGCGTTCGTAGGGTCGCCTTCTGCAGTGAATCCGCGCTTGTCGTATGAAACCAACTACTCCTCGACCGACGAGAATTCCCTGCGCCTGGGGATCACGACGAAAGGAAAAGACACGAAGTTGCTGGTCGTAGCGGGCTCAGTGCAGGGCAGGCTCGTCGCCCAGAAGAGTTATCGGCAATTGGTTGCGTCCGATGCAGAGCTGCTGCGCCAATCGTCTGACTATTACCAGGCATATCTTGCCAGGACCGTCTCGCTAGACCTGCCCGACACTGCACTCCAGCAGGCTTATGACTGGGCGCGCATCAGCACTATCCAGGGAATGGTGAACAATCCGTATCTCGGTACGGGCCTTGTTGCCGGCTATCGCACTTCGGGCATTGGACAGCGCCCTGGCTTTGCATGGTTCTTCGGTCGCGATTCCTTTTGGACCTCATTCGCTCTGAACGCAGAGGGCGACTACGCATCAAGCCGGACGGCAATCGATTTCATCAGCAGGTATCAGCGCCCCGACGGCAAGGTTCCGCATGAGGTCTCGCAAGCGGCGGGATTGGTGCCATGGTTTAGGGATTACCCTTATCCGTATGCCTCGGCAGACGCAACCCCGCTTTTCATCCTTGCGATGAATGACTACGCCGTGCAGAGCGGTGACGTCCAGTTCGTCCGGCAGAAATGGGACAACATCTGGCGCGCGTACCAGTTCTTGCGTTCAACCTACGACGAGCAAGGACTGGCCAGGAATTTCGGTATCGGACACGGTTGGGTCGAGGGCGGTCCGCTGCTGCCGGTGAAAAGCGAGTACTACCAGGCAGGATTAGGAGTGGCATCGCTGCGCGCACTGGCAAATCTGGCCAGGTTGATCGGTAAGGAGGACATCAGCAAGCAGGCCAGCGCGGAATTCGATCGGCAGAAATCCGTACTCGAGCAAGCCTTCTGGTCACCCGACAAAAATATCTACGCATTCGGCCTCAAAACAAATAATCAGCGCGCTGATGAACCTAGCGTGCTGGCGACAGTCCCCATGTGGTTCGGATTGCCAGAACAAAGTCACGCGGAAGAAATGATCGGCCGCCTCGCTGAACCTGACCTCGAGACCGACTGGGGCATGCGCATCATCTCTTCGCAGTCTCCGCTCTACGATGGTTCCGGTTATCACTTCGGCTCGGTATGGCCGCTCTTCACCGGTTGGGCCTCGGTAAGCGAGTACCGCTATCATCGCGAGTTCCCGGCTTATTCGAATCTGCGCTCGAATGCTCTGCTGGGCTTCGACGGATCACTCGGGCACTTCACCGAAGTTCTCTCCGGGGACTACAACGAGTCGTTTGAAACCAGTTCGCCGCATCAAATATGGTCCGCGGCAATGGTGATCAGCCCAATCTTGCGCGGCATGTTTGGACTCAAGACCGACGTTCAGGCGCACACGATTTCGCTAACTCCACACGTTCCGGCAAATTGGACCTCATTCGCGCTGCACAATGTTCGCCTAAATAGCGACCAAGGACCGGTCGCACTCGAGGTTCAATATCAAAAGTCCATCGACCGGGTCGAATTCCGAATTTCTCGCCAGGGACCTGGGGAATGTTCGCTCGTACTCTCTCCCGCATTCAGCCTGCGCACTCGCGTTATTTCTGCGGAACTCAACGGACGCCCCGTGCTCTTTAAGATCCAGGCGAACGAAAACGACCAGCATGCACTGATGCGGTTCCCAGTTCCTCAGGGATCCAGTCGGCTGGTAGTCCGTCTGAAAGACGATTTCGGACTTACGCTCAGTACCGAACTCCCTCCGTTGGGCGGCGTCAGCCATGACCTGAAAATCGTTTCCGAGTCTTGGAATGCGGCCCGAACCGAACTCACGCTGGATACTCGTGGCAGAACTGGGGAATCGTACAAGCTCGCCGTCTGGAATCCCGCACAGATCGCAACCGTCGACTCCGCCGAACTTGATCGCTCCGCAAGCCTTCTGATCAGCTTCCCGGGCGCTTCATCCGATTCCTACCAGTCGCAGCGGGTGGTGATTCATTTCGGCAAGCCATGACTCAAAAGAACGGCTGTCGGGGCACGGAAGACCGTGCGCACGTGAGATAATCGAAGCTACCCTGCAATGTTGAGGCGTTTTTTAGTGACTTTAATTCGACGCGCTTTTGTTGTGCTTCTCGTAATCTGTCTTGGCTGCGCCGCTCAATCACTCCCGCCGGATGTCTCGCGGAAGATTGAGCGCCATGTGCGCTCGTTTTACAACATCCCGCCCGACGTCAAAGTGGATGTCGTCGCCGTTACCCCAAAAAGCGACTGGCCGGATTATGACACGGTCACAGTGTCGATCTCCGGAGAAGGAAAGAAGTCCGATTACAAGTTCTTGCTGTCCAAAGACCACAATACGATGCTGCGCGTGACGAAGTTCGATTTGAGCAAGGATCCGTTTGCTGACGTGATGAGCAAAATCAATACCGCAGGCCGCCCCACGCGCGGTTCCAAGTCAGCCAAGGTCGTGGTGGTCAATTTCGATGACTTCGAGTGCCCGTTTTGCTCGCGGATGCACAAAGAGTTGTTCCCCGAGATTTTGAAGGAATACGGCGACCGGGTCGAGTTCATTTATAAGGACTATCCGCTCACGGAAATCCATCCTTGGGCCATCCATGCCGCGGTTGACGCCAATTGCCTCGCAGCTCAGAGTAACGACGCATACTGGGACTTCGCTGACTACATCCATTCGAACCAGCACGACATCAGTGGCCAGAAGACGCCCGCGGACGGCTTTGCCGAACTCGACCGGCTGACGCTATTGCAGGGCCAGCAGCATAAACTGGACGCAACGAAGCTGCAGTCGTGTGTGAAGGCGCAGGATGATAGCGAGGTCAAGGCTTCGATGAAAGAAGGCGATGCTTTGGGAGTTTCGGCGACGCCAACCATGTTCATCAATGGCCAGAAGATCGATGGTGCGGTGCCAATCAGTGAAATCCGTGCCGCTCTCGATCAGGCTTTGAAGGATCAGGGACAGCCCGTGCCGGATCACAACGCGGCAGCTCCGGCGGGCAGCGCGTCGAAATAGTCGGTTCGGGTACGGCGTTTTATTTTCCAATCGAACGATTTTCGTTGCAGGCGAGTTCGGGTCGACTGCTCGTAGGGGGGCATTGCGTTGAGAACATACTCTCATTACATAATGGCGAGCCTGGCAGCGCTGGCGGTTATTTCCGCCATCGGCTGCACTTCCAAGGTGGGCGGCGATGTGATGGCCACCGTTGACGGCCGCAAGATCTACCGCTCAGACGTGGACAAGTATTACGAGAACCAGGTGGCATCCGCCCAGCAGCAACCCACCGGAGAGCAGGCCACGAGCCTTCGGCTGAACATCTTGCACCAGTTGATCGACGACGAAATCCTCATGCGCCGGGCGGAGAAACTCGGCCTGCTGGCAACTGACGACGAAGTCAACAACAAGTTCAACGAGTACAAGGCCCCATTTTCGCAGGCGGAATTCGATCAAAGACTTAAAGATCGCAAGATCACGATTGAAGATTTTAAGCGCGACATCCGCCGATCGATCACGGTCGACAAGGTCCTGAACAAGGAAGTTTCTTCAAAGATTAACGTCACCGACCAGGACGTGACCAGCTACTACAACGCGCACAAGGCCGAGTTCAACCTGATCGAACCGCAATATCATCTGGCCCAGATCATGGTGACCCCCACTCCCAATCCCCAGGCTCACGATCAAAACAACAAAGCCCAGAACGAAGCCGACGCAAAAAAGAAAATCCAGATGATTGCCAACCGTCTCGACAGTGGCGACGACTTTGCCACCTTGGCAATGAAATTTTCTGAGGACCCGGAAACTTCGGGCAATGGCGGAGATCTTGGGACGATTCCGGAATCATCCCTGCGGAATACTGATCCCGCGACTCGTGATGCAGTGACTAAACTCAAACCCGGTCAGTACAGCAATGTGATCACTGTCATCAATCCCGCGACCAAGCAGAACGTTGGCTACCGCATCGTGAAACTGGTTGCGAAAGAGCCCGCCGGACAGCGTGAACTTTCCGATCCTCGGGTGCAGCAGGCGATTCGCGCCCAACTGCATGACCGCCGCGAGCAATTGCTGAAGGCCGCGTATTACGAAGTTTTGCGCGACTCCGCCAAGGTCGAAAACTTCTACGCCAAGCGAATCCTGGAACGAAACGGCATTGAATAGCAACCCCTCGGCCTCACTGATCTAGCCGGCGCGCTTCGCCCGGACCAAAGCGGCCATCTTAGCCTTCGTTGCCCGCAGATAATCCGCTGGCGAAAGCAGAATTTGCATCCCCCGAATGCCCGCCGAAACGGAGATTCGGTCAAAAAGCTCGATCGTCTCGTCGACATATACTGGATAGTCTTTTTTCCCCGCGAGGGCAGTCACTCCTCCGCGTATATATCCGGTCAAGATTTGCAATTCTTTCACGGGAACCAACTGCATCTTCCGATCACCGGACGCTGCTGCAAGCGCTTTCAGATCGAGTTCCCCATTGCCGGGAATCACCGCCATGCAAGTGCCATTGCGATCTCCCCTTCCAACCAGAGTCTTGAACACCTGTGCAGGTGGTAGCTGGATTTTCGCCGCTACAGTTTCTGCCGCGAGATCATTCTCATCAACTTCATACTCCCGCAATTCGTAGGCAATAGCGAGTTGATCCAGCAGGCGGACGGCATTGGTCTTGTGCGCCATGAATGGATTGTAGGGTCTCGACGAGATGGAGTTTTCAAAAACTGATCGAATCTAAGCAGCGTGATAGAAGAGCCGAATCAGCCAGAACACAACCCCGGCCATGAAAGCCGAAGCAGGTATGGTCAGAACCCACGCCCAGACGATTCGCGTAGCCACGCCCCAGCGCACCGCCGAGAGACGATTGGTCGCTCCCACGCCCACAATCGCTCCCGTAATCGTATGGGTTGTGCTTACGGGTATGCCTGCTAATGCCGTGGCGAACAGAGTGATTGCGCCGGCCGTCTCGGCACAGAATCCGCCCACCGGTTTCAGCTTCGTGATGCGCGATCCCATCGTATGCACGATCCGCCAGCCTCCGAAATAAGTGCCCAACGCAATCGAAGTATGGGCTGCCAGGATGATCGGCCAGTGGTACTTGCCCCAATTGCCGGCAAGCTCCGAAGCTGTGAGCAATTTGGCCCCGTACAGAGCGCTCGCCACAATCCCCATCGTTTTCTGAGCGTCGTTGCCCCCATGACCCAGGCTGTACGCGGCTGCGGAAAAAAGCTGCAGCCGGCGAAACCAGGCATCAATCTTCTGTGGCGCCTTGTTCCGTAAAATCCAGAACACCGCGACCATAAAGACAAACCCGAGAACGAGTCCCATGATGGGCGCGACCACGATGAACACCAGGGTCTTCGTCCACCCTTCCGCGATGATCACGCCCCAGCCCGCGCGCATGATCGCCGCCCCTGCATAGCCGCCAATGAGTGCATGCGACGACGAAGTCGGCAGTCCCCACAACCAGGTCAGCACGTCCCAGACGATGGCTCCGATCAAGCCGGCGATCACCACATATTGCGTCACCGATTCAATGCGGATAATGCCATGCCCGATCGTCTTCGCTACAGCCGTGCCGAGCAGAAATGCGGCCACGAAGTTAAAAAATGCCGCCCAAACCACGGCCAGCTTCGGCGACAGCACGCGCGTGGAAACCACAGTAGCAATGCTGTTTGCGGCGTCGTGAAATCCGTTGAGGAAATCAAACACTAACGCGATCAGGACGGTAACAATCAGCAGAAGGATGTCAGGTTTCACCAGTTTGCCGTTTGCGAAACTGCGAGTTCTAGGTATTTTTCAAAACTATGGTTTCCAGTGCGTTCGCCACATCCTCTGCTTTGTCCGTGGCAACTTCCAGCGCCTCGATGAGTTCCTTCGTCTTGATCAGCGTGATGGGATCCTTTTCCTGATCGAACAACTGCGCTATGGCCATGCCGGAAACCACATCGGCTTCATTTTCCAGCCGGTTGATTTCTACGCAATGCGTGAGGATGTCCTTGTTCTTGCGCAGCAAAGGAATCGCCTTATGCAATTCCTGGCTTTGCAGCAGGATGATTCGCGCGAGATCCAGCGCCGCCGCCGGAGGCTTGGTGATGCGATACATCACAATGCGGCCCCCCGCTGAGTTGATGAGATCCAGAACATCATCGAGCGACGAGGCCAATGCGTGGATATCTTCCCGGTCAAAGGGAGTGATGAAGGTCTGATTGAGCTTGGTGAAGACGGCATGAGTGAGTTCATCTCCCACGCGTTCGATACGCCGGACCTCCGCAATCTTGCTCTCAACGTCGCGAAAATCCGTGAACAACTCGACCATGGTACGTGCGCCGAGAATCAGGTTTTCGGACATCTCAGCAAACATCTCGAAAAAGCTGGTGTCCTTCGGAATTAAAGGGGACATTAAGAGACACGAACTCCCACGCAAATATGAAAGCGGTGAAGCGAGTCAATATCTCACGGGCGCGGAAAGGCCGTCAATGCGGGCAATCACCAGACGCTCGGGAGCATCTGCAAGATGCTGAATTGGTTGAGTTTCCAGGGAATAGTGAGCAGGAATTTATCGCTGGCTCCGGCGCGAGATGACACGCGCCATCCGCCTGCGTGGGATGCTCAGTCCAAGCAACGAGAACAAGATCATCACCGCTCCGGTTCCGATGCCGATAGAGAGCAGAAAACTCACGAACACGTGATCGATACCCATGACCGAACTCCGAGTATGCAGCGGATCGCGGCGGAATGCGACATTACCGATAGGCTATGCCGTACGTACCGCGGCCCACCGCGAGAACAGCCACGCTGCCTGCCAGCGTGGCCTCTCGTACCCGGTTCTCTAATTCGTGAGAATTATCAATTCGGGGTTTTGGTTGTATCCGCCGGGACCGCTTGCGTTGCCGGAGCAGTCGCGACATCAGACGTGCTGCCCGGCTTCTCTGGTGTGACGCTGCCCTCCTGGGCACTGCCTTTCTGTTCCGATGCCGTCGCATCCGGAGTGCTGGCCGTCTGCTCAGGCGAAGCCAGCGGGTTGATCTTCAACGTGGCCATGATCTTTTCCAGCCGATTGAAGACTTGGTCACGATTCACATGCTTCATCTGACCTTCGGTCGCCGGGCTGAGTGTGGTCACATTCAGCGCGAATTCGTAGCAGGTTCCATTCTCAAAGGCGTGGAAGTACTTGGAATCGCTCTGGCTATCGCCTTGGCCGGCCACCGCCTCCGCGGCCTTCAGTTCCATATCCCCGAGCAGGAACACGTTGTCATCGTTGGCGGAATCCGCCTTCTTCTCCGGAACCGAGAATTCGTTGCATTGATCAGCGGTCAGGCTTTTGTGCATGGCCACACTGAAGTATCCCGAGGAAAAATCGGTATTCGCATACGAACTCTCAGGCAGTTCAACCGCCGCCAGTGCCGTTCCGCCGGGCTGGATGAAATCCATCGGCAGCGGGCTCGAGGCCACGAGGCTGGTGGCCGCATCCCCTGTCTCTAATGCATAACGCCGCGGATATTCGAACTGCACCCCGCTGGCGGCATCGCTATATGTCACCGTAGCGGGGCGCCGGCGGATCGCTCTTTTCGGAGCCGGTTTGGGTTCCGGCCGTACCACAGTTACCGGGGCATTCGTGGCGACGGACGGCATCGGCGCTGCTTCCGCCGGAAGCTGTACGTTCGCACTCGCCGGTTTCGAATTCTCATGTGAGCACCCCACCGTCAGTGAACAGATCAGCAACAGCACGGCGAAAATTACCGGGCTGGTGTTCACGTTGCGAAGCGCTTGGATCACATTCTGTTTTCCCCAGGCAATCGATCCCGGAGATCCTGCAAAGTTCTTTCCTGTTTCAACATTGATACGGGTCATGGGTGGTCACCTCCTGCTGCGGGGCAGCACATCGGAAGATTGCAGGAGGGGTGCCACAGGCCTGGGCATTGATTCTGCAC
>DAIDGW010000057.1 GCA_027452245.1 Acidobacteriaceae bacterium | reverse complement strand
AACGAGAATTTTGGATACGAATTTCGTGTCTAGCATCGTGACAACCCCAGAAAAGTGATACTGCAGAAGGTGGAGGTGGGCCGGGCGACAGACTTGAATAGGGAGATTACACTTCGACACAAGGGCGGTCAAGGTGCAGATACTTGCAGGGTTACATGAGTGGGCGGTTTGATCGGGAAGCGAGGCAGGCGCAGATTTCACCCTGTCTCCGCAAAAACGCGTGAGAAAAGAGTGAGCAGGCTAGCTCGGATGACAAACTGATTTACTCGGGGGGCTGGCCCAGATTTGCTCCGCCGGCAGCAAGGCAAGATCGGCTGCCCCAGGCTTCGTTCTGTTCGAAGCCTGGGCACCACGGCCGCCGGAGACCGCGTTCCTCCATCACAGCAAATTTCTGCCGTCCATGCGCTCTGCCCTCAAAATCCCCGCCTGTAGAGCGATTCTCGCTAACGGAGAAGTTCTCCCTTTCACGGAGCCAATACAGACATCATTTCGCGTCTCTTCGCCGGGGCTGTGTCACTCGCCCTGTTTCACATCCACCGCCTTCCCGCCCTCGTACGTCACCACCAGCGGCTTGCCGCCGTTGGGATAGTGCACCGTCTTTTCGTCCGACGAAGCCCCCGCGTCGGGCATTCCCATTCCCACCGCGAAGTCGGCCTGCAGTTCGTTCATGCCCGGCTTCACCTCGTGCTTTTCCACCGCCTGCCAGATCTCCGGCGCCCAGTGCTTGTAAAGCTCGTGCGGATCCTGGATATAAAACATTTCGTCCGAATAAATCTTCCACTGCTCGTCGCTCTCCACTCCGATCGGCACGGCGTAATCCTTCCCCTCTTTCTGGAACACCGCCAGCATCTGCTTGCTCCCTTTCGCAGGCGTCGCCGTAACTACGTCCTTGATCTGCAATTTCTCGATCGGCAGTAGCAGGCCCGCATCGCGCTCGAAATCCACGCGCCGGGTGGACGGATCATACGGATAGTACGTGTACCGGTATCCCTCTTTCACCCACACGGGCTGCTGGGTCAACTGCTTCGCCGATTTCAGATCGTAGGGATAAAGCTTTTTCGGACTGACGTAATAGTCGGCGTTGGCGTAGCCGGCGTTTTTCGCCTGCTTCTGTTTTTCCAGCGCAAGGTATTCTTCGTGGCGCTGGTAAAGAATGTAGCCCGCGCGCAATCCCGCCACCACGATGGCGAATGCCAGTGCGAGTTGTATCCTCTGCTTCGCTTCCGGGCTCATGCCAGAAACTGTACTCGATCATCCTTTGGAAATTGATTCGAGCGGTGTGGCCACGCGTCCGCTGCGTCCCCGCCTCGTCCCGCAGGCTCCAGCGGACGACGCCAGTGTATGGGAAGGCCTCGTTGGGATTATCCCGCTACCTCGTCCCACAATTCGAATCCCGATTGACCCGCCGCATCCGTGATGCGCTTTCCGGCCCGCGCCGCCATCTCCATCACCCGCATGCCGCGCTCGAAATAGTCGGGCAACGACTGCCGCACCTGTTCGAACTTGTCGGGATACTCCGCGGCCAGCAGCGCCAGTCCCACCCCCGAAACCAGTATGCCGGCGGCATGGCGGCGCTTTAGAAACAACACCGTCGCGGCCGCTACCGACCCCGCCAGTACTCCCTTCTTCCAGTTGTCCATACTTTCCCCACTTTCCTGAATCTCGTTTGCCAGCTCTGTCTTTCTCGCGGCTGCGTCATTCTCAAGCCCCGCGCTTTTCACCGGCGGGACAAGAATCTTGCGTGGCCCGCGAAACTCCTGCCTGCTCCTCACTGCATACCACCGAACCGCCTCCAATTTAAGCGACTTTCCCCAACCCGGAAACTCGCTTCCCACTCCGATGCCGCGCCTGCTACTTGCGTTGCCGCTCTTTTCCCCGGATCGAACTCGGCAACTCACAAATTCAGCAACGACTCGCGAAAACTGTCAGCAAGGCATTTCCGGTTCAAGAAACACGTTCGATTCTTCCTCAACCGGAGACAGGCCCTCGGGAATCGCTCCCCGATTGTATTCCGCCATGCGATTCTTCCACTTCAGGAAGTCGGTGATGCTTTGCGGTTCGATGCGCACTTCCACCCGCCGCAAGCTGGCCAGCAGCAGATTCATCTCGTAGCGGAATCCCGCTGCGCTGCGCAGACTCTTCTCTGACGCACTCACCATTTTTATGTCACGTGCGCAAAATTCCAGCAGGCCCCAGCCGCGCGGAAGGTCTTCGCGGCGAAGCAAGGCCGCCGGCGTCAGATAGAAGCGCTCGCAACCCACGCCCGTCGCGGGTTTCAGGCGAAATGGCTTGGCGCGATCGGCGAGAAAATCGGCACGCGTCACCTTGCACTCGACCAGCACCGAATGCGAGCCGCGCTTCCATCCAATGGCGTCCGGGACCTCGCCATTTCCGCAGGCCTGCTCCGACAGCACCACACCGCAGCCATACCGGCGCAGCCATCCGACTGCTTTTTCAACCAGTTGCGCGTGATTCATAAAGTAAGCAACTCCACATGCAAAAACACTTTTATCTGAAGGAAAGAAAAAATCAAAGTAGCTGCGCAGTGTCGGAACCTGCGCTTACGGAGCGGTGACGAGGTTGCGTTCTGCACGAATTGAAGATGCGGGCTTCACAAGGATTGGTCGCCGGAGCAAGGTTTCCAGCAGATGTCGTTCTGCAGCAACCACTTGTGCAATTTCGCCGCGCGCAGAATATCCTTCGGCGGCGATCACTATGCACTCGCCGCGAAGATGACGCTTGTTGGCTCCTCCCGAGGGCCGCACCGTAACGTGATGAATCTGCTGATGATGGGTCGCGTCGAAGGCGTTCGCCAAACGCAGGATTGCGATCATTTGCAAAATCATTTTCTGTTCGTGCGGAAGCCGATCGCGCAGCAAAATATGGCTGCGGGCGGGCAAAGATCCGGCATGAAAGCGCGCGATTATGGCTGCGCGCTGAACATCGTCGATTTTCCATCCCGGAATCGCGCCGTGGGTCTTAATCAACTCAAACGATTGCTTGTGATGTCCTTTATTTCCTTTGACTTTGCCCACGTCATGCAAGAGAGCTGCAAACATCAGATCATTGCGCGAATTTGCGCCATCGCCAGGGGTAAACAGCTCGCGACGCAGTCCATCGTAGAGTTCGAGGGCTAGTTTTTCCACATGCTCGGAGTGCGCGAAATCAGGATCGAGCACCTTCGCCCACAACTTTACCCGTCGCAGGGCAAGCAATTGAATCTGCTCACCTTGCGGTAAGCCGGCACGCCATGCGATCCACCAGGATTGAGGTCCGATCATGTGTTTGCGATACGCGTCGATGCGTTGCTGGCGGGCATGCATGATCACGGTGTGCCATCTTCGCCGCGAAGTCTCGTCGGGAAAAACATTGCACGACACGGCGGTGGTCCAGAGCACGTCGAGGTCGTGCACTTCTCCCAGAGCGTCCTGCATCAGTTTCAGGTCGCGACTCCAAAGGGCGTGCTCGGCGGGAAGAAAGTTCTCGACGATGTAGCGGAAGCGCTTGATGCCGATGCGCAGGTTGTGCCAGGAGACGGCAGAGCCATTGCGCAACGCACGATTGTGAAGTTCGCGCGCACTGATCCAACGTTCGAGGGCGAGATGTTTGAATAGAGCGCTGCCGGGGCGGATGTGCGCGGCGCGCGCGGGCAGCGACCTTGCCCAGTGTCTCCATTGCTTGCGGTCGAATTGTTCCAGCGCTGCTTTGGCCTGGCGCTTCTGCTCGGACTCGCGCTGCTTGAGGATTTGCAGCAACGCATGCGCGGCGGGATCGTGATCGGAATTGGGTTCGTTGTTCGAGGACGCGCCGGTCAATGTAGATGGCTGCGCATCGGGGGCGGCCGGCAACGCGGGTGATTCGGTGGGCGCGGCCGTCCGAATGTGGGGCTCAAGCTTCTCGATCCAGTCCATCATGATCTGGACGTCGCGCAATTCTCCCAGCGACTGGAAAAGCTTCTTGCCGGCTTTTTTCATGGCTTTCCAATCGGGATGAGGATCGAGGGCCATCAGACCGTCGGCCATGGAGCGGCAGCGGCGCAGCGCGACGCGCAGATCGTGGACCGGATCGGGGGCGAAATCGGCGGCGACGTGCTCGCACTCGTGGAGGGCGCTTTCCATCCAGTAACGGAGGCCGGTAGATTGGGCAGGGGTGGGCACGGGCTTCAGTTGTATCTTAGTGAAACTTCAGGGCAAGTAGGAATGGAATTCGGTGGAGGGTGGAATCTGGAAAAGGAAGCGTGAAGACATGCGGCCCGAAAAATCCGGAGAGCGGCTGTTCTCACGCAGGGATTGCGGATTCTGATGTCCATCGATGGTAAGGGTTTCCCGGGATTGCCGGAGAAGTTTGTGGATACGGAGATGCTTTCGCCCGCTGGTAAGAACGCGGCATCGTCGGCAACCGTACAGCATTTCTTTCGCCCCGTACGGGGCTTGGTCATCGCTCTTCTTTGTTCCCACGGCTTGCGCCGTGGGCTGCATGCTGCCGCCGCTACGCGGCCGCGGACTCGGAATGACAAAGCACGGCAGATTCCTCGACACGGCCTCGCCGCTAGGCGGCTGCGGACGGTTCGGAATGACAGGGTGCAACAGCGGCAAAAGACTTCGGGGCGGGTCAGTTCTTTTTGGCTTTCAGGTCTGCGATTTTCTTTTCGGCCTGCTGGCGCAAGGCGGCCTTAAAGGCGGGGTCGGGAGTGGGATCGGTGGGCAGGGCCTGCAGGCATTTCTCTTCGGCGGAGAGCGCAAGATCGTCCTGCTTATTGGCGATGTAGGCGTCGCTGAGGCTGTCCCAACTGTTGGCGGATTCAGGGTAGGCTTCGCTGTTCAGCTTCAGCAGGACAAGCCCTTCGGCGGGATCTCCGTTCTGCAGGCGGTCGTAGCCGAGCAGGTTCATCATGAATTCCGGGAAGAGGATGGCGCGGGGATCGCGCTTGCGGGCAGCTTCGAACATCTGTTCAGCGCGTTTGGCGTCGCCGGGATGAGCGGCGAGCTTCCAGAATTCGGCGGCCTGCTTAGGCCGGGGAGTGAAGGGAGCCTTGGGATTGACCGGGGATTTGACCAGATTCTGCTGAAAGAAAGCGGCGATGTCGCGCTCGAGTTCGGGATGAGGGCCGAAGATTTCGGTGCCGTGGCGTCCGTCAGGGAAGCCGACAAACTGATTGCGGGGATTGCCGGTGACCTCGCTGAACCAGCGCATGAGTTGGGGCGCGCCGTGGATGTATTCGTCGTCGGCAGCGGCGGCGGTGAAGAGAGGAATCCAGGGATGCTGGAGAAGGAAGTTCAGGCCCTGCATATTGGTGCCCCCGGCAAGCAGTACCAAAACCTTGACGGCGGGGTGACGCTCGGCCACGCCGACGGCGTTGTTGACGCCGCAACTGCCGCCACCCACGCCGATGCGCGAGGGATCGACTCCGGGCTGCGATGAGAGGTATTGGTAGGCGGCGTCGAAGTCCGCGGGCCAGCTCTTCTCGATCTGGGCTTCTACCTCAGGAGAGGCGGTCGGATAGCGCGGGCCGCCACTTTCTCCGAAGCCGCGGTTGTCGAGGGTGAGGGCATTGATTCCCTGCCGGCTGAGCAAAGCCGCGACGGGATCCCATGATTTGCGGGTGGTGTTGCACATGTGCAGGAGAAGGACGCCCGGCCCGGGATGGGCGGCGGGATAGAAGGTGGCGCGGAGTCTGGTTCCGTCGGCGGAAACGATGTCGACATCTTTGTCTTTATCTTTATCTTTGTGCGATGGGGTTTGCGAGCAGGCAAAGGCGGCGCAGATGAGCGGGAAGCAGAGCAGGATAAGGCGGCGCATAACGGGTCCATCTTACGCCTGCAACCCGAGTGAGGATTGAGGGCGAGAGTTGCCAACGAAATGCAGTTTCGCACAGCGTTTCATCACCGCGTCTCAAACTTTCCGGCGTCTCTGTGGAGCTTCGGCCAGTCTCGCTGATAGAGAAATGAGACCACAAGCAGGAGTATACCCAACAGCATGAAGCTCATGGTCTTATAGGCCTGCTGTAGACCCCATATGTCGTAGAAAAAAACTTTGGCGACTGCAATCGCAATCAGCACCAATGCTTCCCAGCGAACGAACGACGATCTCCTCCAGAATCCTATTGTCGCGAGCGCGATAGCTTGCATCAGCCAACCGACGGAGATTCCGAGTGATTCAAAATAAACCGCGATCGCAAGCGTTATGAAGGCAGTGCTAAGCGCCAAATGCACACGTGCAATGATGAGGACCGCGGTTGCACGCGTTTTTGCAAACAGCAATGCACTTAGAATGGCGTAGGCTGCCCCGAGGCCGACCGCACACCACGCCAGAATTGTCCTGTCGGTTCGCCCAAATATCAAGTAAAGTTCAGCGAAGTAGGTGGACGCGTTCAGAAGTGTAGCGAAAATCAATATTTTCGAGTGGGCGCTCGCCTCTGGCCGAATAGTGCTCTCAGCCCACGGCGCCAAGATGAAAGTAAGGAAGAACGCAGTCGCAAATAAGAAAGTGGGTACGAGTTCATCGCTTTTGTAGAAGATCAAGTACCAGAAGAAATACAGAAGCGAAGTTGAAAAGACACTCACCAGAAGCAAGCGTCGCCAAGCGCAACACACCGTCATTACAAGAGTTGCAATATTGAGAACGGCCACATAGCTGAACCATTGAATCTCGTGGCTTTCGCCGGTGTAGAGCAGTACTGGAGTGGCAAAGCCCCCAACAAGAGAAAAGAGAGCCAGAATCTCCGAACTCTGCCACAGAGAAAATACTGCTGTTCCAACGGTGATTATGACCATGGCCAGTAACGCGTCTATCCAGGGGATCAAGCCGTAAACCTGAAAGGCAGCCCACACGGACAAATAGAGCATTCCCAATCCCAAAGCTTTCAGGGAAAAGGAAAACATTCGATAGCCTCGAATGCGAAACCACTCGCTCCCAACAGTAATAGCCGCACCCGCCAGTAGGCCAATGAATACGCGTCCTGCGGGGCCGACCCAGGTCCCTTCAAAAGCGAATTTCAAAAACAGCGAGACACCGACCAAGAGGGCGACGATTCCGACGCGATTTAACCAGTGCATTCCAATGCGCCATTCAAAGTCAGGAACTGCCCTGAAATTCGTTTTCTCGAGATCAATGGGGAGAGGAGGACCTGATACGTTTCTCACGGACTTGACCGCCTCAGGTCGTGTTGATAGCTGCTCTATTCTGCGCTCAGCCAGATCAAGGCGATGCAATATGTCCTGAAGGGTCAGATTAATCTGCTGAAGATCGGGCGTCGGATAATCCATATAAGGCTTCAGCTGCGAATTATCGCCGGATATTTGCCTCGATGGCAAGATCATGTTCTAGGCCTAGTCCTTGGTTTGGTTCGGCTTTGAGGAATATGCTTCTCCCGGGTGCCGTGAGGGTGTTATTTCGCTGGAACTGCACGGACACCGCTGCGGCATAAATCCTCTTTATGTCGTCCATCAGGTTTTTCGATTGTGCAGGGCGTAAGCAGCAGGATATTCTTGCGAGTTGAAACCCCAGCCAATTTCAACTCCCAGCAGCAGTAGTGAAATCATTGCCCGAACCCGATCGATCCGCAGCAACGAGGAGCAGACGAGATCCATGCCGACAGAACTGCGCAACTTTCTGACGTTAAGCTACGACGAACTGGAAGAAATGAACCTGAGGGCGAAGGAGCAGCGCAGTAAGCGTATCCCTCTCGACAAGGTGAAGGAAGACCGGCTGAAGTATCTGACGGACGAGAAAGGGATCAAGGCCGTGACGGTGCTGTTCAGCGACCTGGAAGGGCGGCTGCACATGCTCGACTACGACAAGAAGTTCCTGCTGAAGAGCTGGGACAATTTGACGTTCGATGGATCGTCGATCCGGGGATTCACGGCGCAGCGCGAGAGCGATCTGCGGCTGGGGATCGACTGGGCGGCGTTCTACTGGGCTCCGGCCGACATTTTTGGTTCGGGGAAGGTGCTGGTGTTTGGCGATGTGATCGATAAGGGAGGCACTCCGTATGCGGCGGACATGCGCGGCATGCTGAAGGCCTACGCGCAGGGACTGAACAAGAGCAAGGGATACACCCTGAACGCGGCGAATGAGATTGAAGGATTTCTGTTCAAAGGATCGGATGCGGAGCGGCACTTCCACGAGACGCACCGGTTCGAATACGTGAATACGGGCGGCTATTATCACTCGCTGCCGGGCGATGCGCTGCGCACGTTCATCGATACGACGGCGGAAGTGCAGCGGGCGATGGGATTCCAGAATGAGAAGGATCATCCGGAAGTGGCGCCGTCGCAGTTTGAAATCAATTATGGATATGGGGAAGTAGTTTCGGCGGCCGACCAGATTCAGCTCTACAAGCTGATTTGCCGGCAGATCGCGACCAACATGGGGTTGACGGCGTCGTTCCTGCCGAAGCCGGTGGTGGGGGTGAATGGAAGCGGCATGCACACCAACGTTTCCATCAGCGAGGACGGGAAGAACCTGTTCTGGGATGCGAAGGGCGAAGAGAAGCTGAGCAAATTCGGGTGGAGCTTCGTGGACCGCATCCTGACGCATGGCAACGACATTTGCCTGCTGCTGAATGCCAGCGTGAATGCGTACCGGCGGCTGGACCCGCACTTTGAGGCTCCGAACCAGATCAAGGCGTCGGCGGTGGATCGGGGATCGATGGTACGAATTCCGATCGGGAACGAAAAGAGCATGCGGGTGGAGGTGCGGTCGGTGGCTCCGGATTCGAATCCGTACCTGGTGCTGCTGTCGATCTTCAAGACCGGACTGGACGGCGAGACGGCGAAGATCAAGAACCTGCGGCAGGCGGAGCGGTATCTGCCGGACAATATTTACGACGCGC
This sequence comes from Acidobacteriaceae bacterium, assembly GCA_027452245.1. Lineage (GTDB taxonomy): Bacteria > Acidobacteriota > Terriglobia > Terriglobales > Acidobacteriaceae > Sulfotelmatobacter. The sequence goes on along the minus strand of DAIDGW010000057.1, from coordinate 8,487 downwards.
TGGAAAACTTCCGCAAGGCGGAGTGGACCAGCAAGCTGCTGGGCGAGGACGTGAAGGCGCGCTACGCCGATCTGAAGCAGGCGGCGGCGGACCGCTGTCCAAGGGCGCTGGGGACGTTCGTGAAGGCTCCGGAGGTGCAGTACCACCACGAGGTATACAACCAGTATCTGTGGAATTTATTCTAGAGCGTGCAGTTCTGCCAGAGGCGCCCCGGGAAACCGGGGCGTTTCGTATTGGTGTAATCCGCAATTCTCATCAGCACTCCGCGGGCCTGTGCTAGATTCAAGGTTTCCATGGACGGCACGGCGACCATCTCGAGCGAGCATCTGACGCGGCGGTTCGGCGAATTTACGGCCGTCGATGACGTTAACCTGCGGGTTGCGCCGGGGCAATTTTTTGGATTTCTGGGGCCGAATGGGGCCGGGAAATCGACGACCATCAAGATGCTGACGGGGCTGTTGGCGACGACTTCGGGGCGCATCGAGATCCTGGGGCTGGATCTGGAGAAGAATCCGGTGGAAGTGAAGCGGCAGATTGGAGTGGTGCCGGAAGGGATGTCGCTGTTCGGGCGGCTGACGGGCGCGGAGTTCCTGAACTTTGCCGGGCGGATGTATGGGCTGGATCGGGAGACGGCGGCCAGCCGGGCGGCGGAGTTGCTGGACTTCATGCAACTGGCGGATCAGCCGAAGAAGCTGGTCACGGATTATTCGCATGGGATGCAGAAGAAGCTGGCGCTGGCGGCGGCGGTGATCCACGGGCCGAAGGTGTTGTTTCTGGACGAGCCGTTTGAAGGCGTGGATGCGATCGCGGCGGGAACGCTGAAGTCGATGCTGCAGCGCATGATCGCGCGGGGAGCGACGATTTTTCTTACGTCGCATGTGTTGGAGATCGTGGAGAGGCTGTGCAGCCACGTGGCGATCATCCATCAGGGAAAGCTGGTGGCGCAGGGATCGCTGGAGGAGTTGCGGGCGGGGGTGGATGCGCAGACCGGCGGGCATGCGCCGGAAAACGGGCGGATGACGTTGGAGGAAATTTTCCTGCATGTGGTGGGCGGGACCCAAAGAAATGAGCAGGAACTTTCGTGGCTAGGGTAGCGGTGTGGGCTCCGGCAGGGGTGATCAGCACGGAGCGTTAGAAGAGCCCAACCGAGCGAAACAGTATTTATGCGTGGCGGGCGCGAAGGCGGCGCAGAGCACGCCAGCGACGCAGGCTGGGAACGCGGGCGTGACGGTGGACGATGGACATGGTGCGCAGGGAGTATTCGAAAGAGGCTCCGCAATCGCAGCAGACTTTGTAGGACTTGCCTTTCAGGGTGAAAACGCGGCTCAGGTGGCGGTGATGGCAACCTAAGGCGTAATCGAGTGCGGTGGCTAAGGGCTGGGTCACTCTGTCGAAAAAGGGAGCATGATCAATCGACGACACCGTTTGGACCTCCTACCACAGAATGATTGTGGCATGGTAGAGGGCAGAGGTGAGGTGAGCCGATCCACTTTGGGGTGTGATTGCGATCACATGCGGGTGTCATTCCGAGAATGGGAATAAACCGCTAAGGGCAAGACATGCCATGACTTCCAACGTGAAAGTGCTGGATCAACTGAAGATCATCGCCGAACTGCGGTGGCGCATGTTCCTGAACTCGCTTCGGACGATACGAGGGAAGACGGAACTGACGGCGCGGATCTTCGTGGCGCTGATCATGGGCATGGGTGCGCTGGGAGGCGCGGTGGGATTGGGCGCGGCGGCGTGGTATTTCGTGTCGTCGGGCGAGGCGCGGTACCTGGCAGTGCTGCTCTGGCCGGTGTTCTTTTTCTGGCAACTCTTCCCTGTTCTGGCCACGGCGTTTACGAATAATCCGGATGCTTCGGATCTGCTGCGATTCCCGTTGACTTACCGGTCGTACTTTCTGGTGCGGCTGGGATATGGAGCGTTCGATCCAGCAACGGCGCTGGGGAGCACGTGGCTGGCGGGCATACTGGTGGGAATCGGGGTGGCGCGAGTTACGTTGCTGCCGTGGGGGGTGGTGGTCTTGGGAGTGTTTGCCGCATTCAATCTGCTGTTCATGCAGATGGTATTTGCCTGGGTGGAGCGCTGGCTGGCGCAACGGCGGACGCGCGAGATCATGGGAGTGCTGTTCGTGGTGCTGCTGCTGAGTTTCCAGTTGGTGGGTCCGCTGATGCAGCATGCGGGAAGACAGGCGAAGCCGGGACTGCAGCATTTCGTAGCGATTGCAGCACCGATACAGGAAGTGTTTCCCCCGGGGCTGGCGTCAGCGGCAATTGCACGAGTAGCGCGGGGAGGATTGGTGGGCGGGTTCGGGTTGCTCCTCGCCTTGGCGGCGACCGCGATGCTGATGGGTTATCTGCTGCATTTTCGTTTGTACGCGCAGTATTGCGGGGAAAATCTGAGCGAGGCGACGGCCGCGAAAAAGGCAACGATTGCGGAGCAGCGGTCAACTTCGTGGAGGCTGCCGGGATTTTCGGCGGCGATGGCGGCAGTATTCGAAAAAGAACTGCGCTATCTCATCCGAAGCGGGCCAATGCTGCTGACGCTGATCATGCCGGTATTCATGACGGTGATTTTCCGGTTTGGACCTGCGGGCAGCGGCCGAGGATCGTTTGTGGCGCGGATTCCGGCGATGGCGTTTCCGGCGGCAGCGGCGTATTCGCTGGTGGTGCTGACCAATCTCATCTACAACAATTTCGGCGGAGACGCGAGCGGCATTCAATTCTTCTATGCCTCGCCGGTTCGGTTCCGGCAAATCGTGATGGCGAAGAATCTGAGTCACGTGAGCATTTTGCTGGCGGAGATTGCGATGTCATGGATCGCCGTCGATGCGCTGTATGGAGCGCCGGGATGGGATGTGACGATGGCCACGCTGGCTGCACTGCTGTTTGCGGCTCCAGTGAATCTGACGGTGGGAAATGTCTTGTCGTTGTACGTGCCGAAGAAGCTGGATTTCTCGACGTTCGGGCGGCAAAGGGCGTCGCAGACGACAGTGATGGCCAGCCTGGGCGTGCAGATGGTCATCCTCGGAATTGGCGGTCTGACCTTCTGGCTGGCCGAACGATCTCACGAAATGTGGACGGGGGTGGTTGTGTTTGTGGGACTGGCGGCGATTACGATCCCGATTTATTTCTTCACTCTGAAGCGGGTCGATGCGATCGCGATGCGGCGGCGCGAGACGCTGCTGGCCGAGTTGTGCCGAGCATAAATTCTTCATTTATTTTTTAACCTCATGCCGGAACTGCCTGACATTTCCGCTTACCTGACTGCGCTGGAATCGCGAATTAGTGGGCAGGTGCTGAATCGAGTGAGATTGGGCAGTCCGTTTGTGCTGCGCACAGTGCAGCCTCCGGTGGCGTCGGTGGAGGGCCATGCGGTGCGGGAACTGCGGCGGATCGGAAAACGCATCGCGATTGGTTTCGACAACGAACACTGGATTGTCATCCATCTGATGATTGCGGGAAGGTTGCACTGGAAGACGCGAGAAGCGAAGCTGGGCGGAAGAAATAATCTGGCGGCGTTGGATTTTCCAAACGGCTCACTGGTTCTGACAGAGCCAGGATCGAAACGGCGGGCTTCTCTACACGTGGTCAGCGGGGAGGAAGATTTACGGGGACTCGATCCGGGCGGAATTGAGGTGTTTGCGAGCGACCTTGAGGCTTTTCGGGATGCTCTGAGGGCGGAGAACCGGACGCTGAAAAGGGCGCTGACGGATCCGCGGATTTTGAGTGGGATCGGCAACGCGTATTCCGATGAGGTTCTACATGCAGCGCAACTTTCTCCGATTGCGCTTACGCAAAAGCTAAAAGAAGCCGAGTGGGAGCGTCTGTTCCGCGCAACGCGCCAAACGCTTCGCACGTGGATTGATCGCCTGGAGACTGAGGCACAGAAAAAGTTTCCGGAAAAAGTTACGGCGTTCCGTCCGGAGATGGCGGTGCATGGCAGGTATGGCAAGGCGTGTCCGCGATGCGGAGAAAAGATTTTGCGCATTCGGTATGCAGATAACGAGACGAATTATTGCGCAAGCTGCCAGACGGGCGGGAAGGTGCTGGCAGACCGGAGCCTGTCGCGCCTGCTGAAATCGGACTGGCCTCGAACGCTGGATGAATTGGAGGCACTGAAGAGGAAGTGACAGCGCCCGGGCGGGAAAACGCCGATCGTCCCTTGTGACGCGTGCGGGCACGAATCGAACTCACGCCCGTTTGCGGCGATTCAATTCCCAGTTCTCGCAAAGCTGGGAGAACCGGGGCATGCCATTTTATTTGCAGGAAAGGCCGCAAGATTTGCGTGCCTCTATTTCTTCGCCGGGTGAGCGATGAAGCGATATCCGACGCCGCGGACAGTGAGCAGATGGCGAGGCTCGGCGGGATCGTCTTCGATATAACGGCGCAAGCGCACAACGAAATTGTCGATGGCGCGGGTATCGGTGTCTTCGTGCAATCCCCAGACCTCTTCAAGGATCTGCTTGCGGGAGACGACGCGTCCATCGTTGCTGATGAGATGGCGAAGCAGTTCGGATTCCATGAGAGTCAACTGAATGACGGTATCGTGAGCACGCAATTCGAGCTTGGCAAAGTCGATGACTTTGCCTTCGAAGGAGTACGTTTCGAACTCTTCGGGTATGCGAGGTTCAGACCTGGATGCATCGGGTTGGGAGTGGTGGGGGGCCCGCAGCCAGGCACTGCGGCGGAGCAATCCCTGTAAGCGGGCGAGGAGAATCGATAGATCGAAGGGCTTAGGCAGGTAGTCGTCGGCTCCGGAAGCGAAGCCGCGCAGAACATCCTGGGGACGGCCGCGGGCGGTCAGCATGAGCACAGGAACGTAGTTATGGGCAGCACGCAATTCGGCGACGACGGCGAAACCGTCTTTGCCGGGGAGCATGATGTCGAGGACGACGGCGTCAAATATTTCTTTCTTCTTGAGGAGGCGGTCGGTGGCGGATTCTCCGTCGCCAACCACTTCGGCGGAGTAGCCTTCGGCCTCAAGGTTGAAGCGCAATCCTTGCGCGATGTGGGCTTCATCTTCAACTACCAGCACACGACTCATGCGATCGACCTCGGCAGTTCGAGGGTGATCGTGGTGCCGTGGCCTTCGCCTTCGCTTTGGGCGAAGACGCGTCCGCCGTGTTTTTTCGCAATGGCCTTGACGATGAAGAGCCCCAGACCGGTCCCTTTGACATGAGAAAGGGAGCGATGGGTGACGCGGTAAAAACGCCGGAAGATGCGTTTCAAATCCTGCGGAGGGATGCCGACGCCGTGGTCCTGCACGCTGAGCAGGATCCGCCGGTCGTCGGAAGCTTCGAGCCGGACACGGACATCGACGTCTTGTCCGGAGTACTTGATGGCGTTATCGAGAAGGTTGAAGACGGCGGTGCGGAGATCTTCGGCATTGCCGCGGATGCGAACGCCGGCGCCATTGGATGAGACCTCTTCGAAGCGCATGACGGTAGGCTGCACGTGATGACGGGTACAAGCGGCTTGCATGCACTCCTGCACGAGCTGGCGGAAATCGACTTCGAGCTTATCGCGGCCGGCACGTTTGTCGCCGGCGCGGCCTGCGCGGAGCACCTGCTCGACGGTTTCCATGAGCCGGTCGGTATCGGAGCGCATGATGGTATAGAACTCCTGGCGTTGGGACTCAGGAACCGGGCGTCTCTGCAGGGTTTCGAGATACAGGCGGATGGAGGCGACGGGAGTCTTCAGTTCGTGGGTGACTGCGTTGATGAAGCTGTCGTGCTGCTCACTGCGGCGGATTTCGCGCAGCAGAAAAGTCGTGTTCACGATCAGGCCGGCGATCAAGAGAGCGAAGAAAATAATGCCGAAGAACAGGAGGACGCCCTCGCGCCAGTTGAGGATGATCCAGCCGACGTTGAGGGCGACGGCGAGGATAACCAGTCCAATGCCGAGGCAGAGGAAGAAGACGATGGTTCCGCGGCGGCTGGTGATGCGCATGGCGTTCAGCCTGATTTTAACGCGACAGCAAGTGTGCGGCGCGGAAGAGAAACCGGCAAAATAAAAAGCCCGATCGGTAGACCGGGCCTGTGGAGGTGAGTCGATGGCTAGTCGCCTGAAGCGGCGGGTTCCAAAACGGCATCAGTGACGAGGCGTCCATTGGGAGCGGCAACGAGGCCGCGCTTAATCTCATCGAGTTTCACGGACTTGATATCCCAGGCAAGGTGGAGCTTCTTGAGCAACCAGATGCCATACCAGTTGGTGTCGATTTCGTACCAGGTGAGGCCATGGCGGGCCGAGGTCGGATGAGCGTGATGATTGTTGTGCCATCCTTCGCCAAAAGTCAGCAGTGCAACCCACCAGCTGTTGGTGGAAAGATCACGGGTGGCAAAGCGACGGCTTCCCCATGAGTGGGTGGCAGAGTTCACCAGCCAAGTGGCGTGCAAGCCAACGACGGTGCGCAGGAATGTGCCCCAGAGCAGCCAAGGCAGGCCGCCGATCGCGTACAGGACAGCGCCGCAGATGATCTGCGGAACGTAGTGATATTTGGTGATCCAAACGTGGAACTTGTCTTTGGCAAGATCGGGGACGTAGCGAGCGAGCGTGGTGGTGTCATGGTGCATAGACTTGCCCATGAGAATCCAACCCATATGGGCCCACCATTTGCCATCAATGGGTGAATGGGGATCGCCTTCCTGATCAGAATATTTGTGATGGATACGATGGGTGGCGACCCAGAAAATCGGTCCGCCTTCGAGGGCCAGCGTAGCGCAGAAGGTCAGGAAATATTCAACCCACTTGTAAGTCTTGTATCCGCGATGGGTGAGCAGGCGGTGATAGGACATACCGATGCCAAGGCTGCCGGAAACCCACCACAAGAACATCGCGACCAAGAGTGCTTTCCAGGTGAAGAAGAAGAGCGCGGCGACGGCTCCGACGTGAAACAGAGCCATGAAGATGGCGGTGATCCAGTTGACGTCTTTGTTATCCGCCTGACGGCGTTCAAGGTCTTTCAGTTGCATATCCAAGAGGGGTCCCCAGTACGTGATCTTGAAGCTTCGATGTGTTTACGCTAACAGGAGGGAGGCGGGGCACAGTGTAATACTTGTGTAATAGCGGTCGTTCCGGCATTACCGGCGTAACGGTACCTGGGCCAGGCCGAAAGTGCTTTCGAAAACGTGCAATTCAACAGAGACAAAGGGTGCGCGAAGCGGAGTGGCGCGGGCGCAATTTACAGGCTGGACCTGGTTATGCGGCGTTTCCCTTAACCTGAATGCCTGCCCATTTTTCAAGAAGGGTGAGCGTGGCGGCGTAGTCGAGGTCACGGTTCCCATCTTCGCTGGCCATATCGTAGATTTCCTCCACGGTTTCCAGAGCGGGGAGTTTGACGCGAGCTTCTTTAGCAGCCTCGAGAGTAAGGCGAATATCTTTGTGCATCAGCCGCAGAGGGAAATTAGGGGTGAAGTCGCGCTGCAAGATAAAGGGAGCTTTGTATTCGACCACACCAGACTTCACCATGGTGGCTTCGATCAAAGAAATCAGCTTGTCGGAATCGACGCCCAGTTTTGTGGCCAGGGTGAGGGCTTCGGCGAATCCCTCAAAGATCAGAGCGATCTGAAGATTCATGGCCAGCTTGGTGGCTTGCCCCTTGCTGGTCTCGCCCATGCGGAAGATCTTCTTTCCCATGGCGGCGAAGAGAGGGCCGAGCCGCTGCACATCGGTATCGTCTCCGCCGACGATGAAGACGAGAGTGCCATTGGCGGCGCCGATTTTGGATCCAGTCATAGGAGCATCGACGTAGTGCGCGCCCCTGGCCTGCAGACGCCTGGCGAAATCAAGCGTGGCTGAAGGAGAGATCGTGCTGGAGTCGGCGACGATCATGCCTTCGGACAGCGAGTTTTCCACGCCGTCGCGGCCGAAAAGAACTTGTTGCACCGCATTGGTATCGGAGACGCACATCCAGACAACTTCGGCGCCTCGCGCGGCTGCTGCGGGAGTGGGGGCAACGGCCGCACCTTCCACCAGCTTGCCCGGAGTGCGGTTCCACACAGTAACTTCGTGGCCCGCTTTGACCAGGTTGGTGGCCATGGATTGCCCCATGATTCCTAATCCCAGAAAAGCAACTCGCATTCGTGGTTCTCCTAAAATCAGCAGATCTGGCGAAATCGGCGCTGATGGTTGGATTAGAAATGAGCCATCGGAGAAAGGTCAAGGAAAAGCAGGGGGGCGTTCTGAATTTTCTGCAGCACAAAAACGATGTGTGCACGTCTGTCGGCCATGGAGAGCCGGAATTGAAAGAAACGGACCTACAGCGATCTACCGAGCCGCAGCGCGGCCTGATTGCACTAGAATAAGAGCGAAAGTTATTAAAGTTACCAATGGATAGCTGCAGCGAAATTAGCACTCGAAACCATTTGTCCGGGACGTATAGGATGGCACATCGGCGGTGGGATCCGCTCGTTGATCCAGCACCGCTCCCCCAGTGAAATGATACGAGCTACGCTTCGCAATAAAAACCTTCGGAGACGGGCGA
>DAIDGW010000056.1 GCA_027452245.1 Acidobacteriaceae bacterium | reverse complement strand
CGGTGCCTTCGTGGCCGACCTCTTTCGGCCGTAGGTGTTGTGTTGGAGTGCTTGCGAGAGGATGTAGCAGCACTGCTGGAATTGCGGACATTGCTTGAACTCCCGAACGACTTCGCTGGTCTTACCAGTGTTGCCTTCAATGACTCGCCGAAGCCCTTCTAGGACCTTCTTCTTGGTCATCCCTTGGTGCCGATCGCTTTCGTGAAGTGATAGACCAGCTTGTTGCCGACAGCCTCCGGACCGGTAACGGCTGCAGTCGCAATTTCTGGGTACGTGGCCGAAAACGCAGTTCGGACTTCGTCCACGCTGAGCTTTGCATTGGGATCCGGCAATCGAAGCCCGTCATAGCGGAACTCTCGAGCCATGGTTTCGATGGTCATAGTGATATTCAAACCTTGTAGGTTGACGGAATTGTTGACAATTTTTGACTCAGAAAGTGACAAAACTCGACAGAGAAGATGGCAATATCCTACTAGGCTGTTTTACCCTGGGAAGCCCGGATCCCCGTGACTTGCTGGACTCAACGCCTTCTTCTTGCCCTGTGTCGCGCTTTTCTGAACTGGGCGTACAGCATTACCTCTTCCAGATCGTCGTCGTCCAGCTCGGCAGTCGCGCTGAGAAGCGCATTTGCTCGTGATTTCGGTTGGGCCTGAGGGAAAAAGATTGTGATGGACACGCCAAAGAACTGGGCCAGCCTTTCCAAATCGGAAATCGACGGCTTGTAGGTAGCAGTCTCCCAACGAGAGATCGTGTTGGCGGTGGTTTTCACCGCCTGCGCCAGTTCCTCTTGGCTGATACCCCTGCCTCGGAGTGTCGTCCTCAGTTCCCGAATCTGCTTTCCGACCTGTTCGTAGATGTCGGGCATTGGCTCTTGGGATTCCTTGAGTAGGATACCACTATCCTTTTAATGTTGACAGCAAAATCATCCCATGCCATACTTCCCGTAGTAGGATTATGCATTCCCACACAAGGACTGGCGAAGCCGGCGTGCGGGCCGCCGTCAAATGAAGAATGTATGTCGAGCCTGCTACAAAAGTGCCGCCGCAGCAAGCTGACTTTCATCGCTTCCCAGGGCCCCGATGAGTCCATCGGACTTGATCGGTTACGGAGGGTGCGTGAGCCAGTAAGCCGCTCGAAATCGGGCGTGCAGGGCAAAGTCGCTGATGTTGTACACGGCCGCTCACGCCACGCAGAATCCCAAAACGAGCTCAGGGCATTTCAGGTCTTGATGGCAACAGCGCATGCCGACTCGTGGCAGGAGCAGCCATTCATTCTCGAATACCATCACGAGGAAGCGAAGCATCGATATACGCCAGATCTCCTGGTTCTCTGGGGCACACGACGCGAGGTCGTGGAGATCAAGGACGACCGTGAGGCCGAATTACCAGAGAATCAAGGCCGTTTCGCTCTCATCGCCGAATTACTCACCGAGCATGGCTATAGCTTTCGCGTTTGGAGAAGATCTGAGATCTGTGCCGAGCCACGTCTCACCAACGCCAATCTCATATTGCGGTATCGCTGCATAACGGTTTCCGCCGCGGAGCGCGAGAGAATCCGACGCGCGTTTTCCTCGACGACCGAACTGCCCTTACACAAGCTCTGCAAAATCTCTCAGGCGCCTGTTCAAAGCGCACTTCGACTTGTGCTCGACGGCGCAATCCATATTGATTGGTGGGAACCGCTTGGCCTGGAGTCCAGGGTGAGCGTCGCTCCCGTCGGCCGCCAGATCTGGCCTTGCATTTCGGAGGAGACCGCATGTCGCTGAATGCGTTGCGAAGAGGCGCGCACGTCAGGATTGGGCCGGCAAGGTTCCTAATCCTGAAGAAGCTCGATGCAAACAGTTGGCAACTTGAAAACACCGCAACCGGCGAGTGGTGCAGGTTCACCGAAGAAGATCTCCTGGACCGGTTTGCTCGCCATGAACTGATGTTCGACTGCAACATTGAGGATGGCCAGGCCGGCAATGGCAATGCCACTTCCCAACTCGACCGTAGCCTGTCCGGCTATCCGCCCGAATTGATCGGGGTCCTGCAAAGCCGCGTGCAGTATCTCAAGGAGATTGATCGGCAACAGCCGATCGCTATCACCTCCAGAACCATGGAGCCGCTCAGACGCTCCGTCTCGGAGCGAATCAACGACACGAAGCCACCTGGTTGGCGCACGATCGCTCGCGACTACCGCAAATGGCTGAGTGCGGGCCGTGATGTTCGAGCCATTATCTTGCGGTATTCCGATAGAGGCAGTCGAGCTCCACGTCTGCTTCCAGAGGTCAAATCCGTCATCGACGAGGTCATCGACGTATTGTACATGACTGCAGAACGGAAGCGAGTTCCAGAGATCCACCTGGAGATCGTTCGCCGCCTTGCCGATGCGAACCAGTTCAGGCCGGCAAATGCCCTACTTCCAATTCCGAGCCAAAGGGCGATCTATCGTGAGATTGAACGCATCTCGCCGTATGAATTGATGGTGGCCCGGTACGGCAAGCGGCGCGCCGAAATGGAATTCCGAGTAAGCGGCACCGGCCCTGAGACATCCCGCGCGCTCCAAAGAGTGTCGATGGATCACACGCCCAGCGACATGATCGTCGTCGACGACAACACGATGTTGCCCCTCGGGCGTCCCACGATCACCTCTGCGCTCGATGAGCACACTCGCTGCCCCATGGGCTTCTACACTGGCTTTGAGCCGCCGAGTTGCCTGTCCGTAATGCGGTGCCTGAAGCACGCGATTCTTCCGAAAACCTATGTGCCGCGCGAGTTTCCCACCATCAAGAATTCGTGGGAATGCTATGGTGTGCCGGAGCTCGTAGTGGTCGATAATCCGCCGGAGTTCCATTCCAGCCACTTCGAGCGTGCCTGCCTTCAGATAGGCGCCGATATCCAGTATGCGAAGGTTCTCGTTCCCTGGTACAAAGGCAAGCTTGAACGATTCCAGGGCACGATGAATCACGATCTCATGCACGGAAATCCCGGAACGACGTTCAGCAATATCCTGGAACGCGATGAGTATGATCCCACCCGACACGCCGTCGTTATGTTGAGCACGTTCCGCGAGATGCTCCACAAATGGATCATCGACGTGTATTTGCAAACGCCGCATCGCGGTATCAAGGACACGCCAGCCCATCGGTGGCACAGCGATGTGAGCACCTTGCCGCCTCCTCTGCCGCCGAATGCCCGCGAGCTGGACCTCGTGCTCGGCATGACGGCTCAACGAGTGGTGTTCCACTACGGCATCGAATTGGAAAGCCTAAAATACAACGGACCAGAGCTGGGAGAGCTGCGCCGGCGGATAGGATCTGGCACCAAGGTCGAGCTGACATTCGACCCTGGCGATCTTGGCCACATCAATGTGCTTGATTCACAGAAGGGGGCCTACATTCTGGTCCCCGCTATCGATCAGGCTTACGCCAAGGGGCTCTCTCTTTGGCAACACAAGGTAATCCGACGCTACGCTCAGCGCCAATTGAATGCGCGGACTGACATCGTGGCCCTGGCGCAAGCCAAAGCCGAGATCCGTGCCTTGGTGGAGCGCGACTTGAATCGAAAGTCGACTCATGGCCGGAAGCGACATGCGCGCTTTCTGGAAGATCACACTGGTAAGGCGGTCCCTGCAATCACCATCCAGGCTACGTCCGCGGGGAATCCAACTCCTTGCGAAGTCCCATCAATTTGCGCGATCCGCATAGTACAGGATGGTCTGGCACAAGCAAGCCCCGAGGTTTGTCCAGCGCCCGCGCGCTCTGACGCCTTTTTAGATGATGAGGTGCTCCCGGTGTTCGAGGCGAATCTCGATCTGCCTCGAGTGCCAGTCGAGCAGGGCGAACTTCCGGCGAGGCATCGAGCCAAATGACGGAATCAATGGACAGTTGCGAACGGATACTCGTCAAATATCCCCTATTCAAAACCGCGATCACGCGAATCCAGGCGTGTTTCGACAGTCACGACGCTACGGCCGAACCCGACTGCTGCCCACTTGTCGGCGAGAGCGGCAGCGGGAAGACGACGATCATCGCATATTTCGCCAGCCTCCATCCGCGCGTTGACCACAAGTGGGGTGTCGAAGTTCCTGTACTGGTGGCCAAAGTGCCAGCGCGGCCAACCGTCAAGAGCTTTGCGGAAACTCTGCTGTACCAACTCGGTGACCCGCTTTGGTCCCGCGGCAACACTGTTAGCAAGAGCATTCGTCTGAGGGAGTTGATCAAGCGCTGCCGCGTGCGTCTGCTGGCGCTCGATGAATTCCAGCACTTTGTGGATGTCCGGCGGGCGAGTATCGTGAACGATGTAGCCGATTGGCTGAAAGAGCAGGTCGAGGAGGCCAGGCTCGCGATTGTGGTCTCAGGGCTGCAACGTTGCCTGGAAGTGCTGCGGCAGAATGAACAACTGCGACGCCGTTTCGGTTCGACGCTACGAGTGAGCGCATTTCGCTGGGACGTTAAAGAGGATCGGACAACCTACAGAGCTTTTCTGAGCGCGGTTCAGGAGCAGCCTCCCGAGTATGAAATGCCCATTCTGGCCGATCTCGATCTGGCGTTTCGGATGCACTACGCTTCTTACGGCCTCATTAGCTATACGATGAAAATCATTCGAGGCGCTGCTCGGATCGCCTGCTCTCACCCTCGCCGGCAAATCACCCTGCGGACGCTATCTCAATCGTACGCGGACCACGTCTGGTCAGAACGTCTCAATGATCCGAATCCGTTCGCTGAAAAGTTCGATTGTGAAAAGGCTCCGCCGATAGCACTGCCAAGCGCAACAGCGTGTATTCCGTCCGGTACCCTTGTGTCGCGCGCTGTGCGCCTGGAGCTACACGCATGAGCAGCCGACTCCTTTTCCGCGTCGATCCGATGGCGGGCGAGAGCCCCCGCGGCTATCTCTGCCGCACGGCTCATGAGCACGCCTATTGCGGTCCCAATGCGCTCGCACAGATCGCCGGGCTGTGGGTATCCGGCACTGGCAAGGTAACTGGCTTGGACGATGACGCAGCGATCAAGCAGCTCTCGTACGCGTTGCGCCTTGAGCCCGAAGAATGGCGATCGATGTGTTACCACCACGTCAAGGGGCGGAATCGATTCAAGCAACGATCATTCTGTGGCGAGACCGTCAGCGCCGATGATCTAAATTACGGAAGCCCACGCCTGTGTCCTGCCTGCGTTCGCGAGCGTCCGATATGGTGGGCGGTCTGGGACCTCGGGTTTGTGGTCGCATGTCCTATACACCGTTGCCTCCTGCTCAATCAATGCCCAGCCTGCAAGCGGAGAGTCGCCTGGGAGCGTCCAGCCGTACACAAATGCCGGTGTGGTCACGACTTTCGCCATATCAGTGCTGAACCTGCTGATCCTGATCTGGTGGCGATCACTGCAGCAATTTATCGCGCGGCGGGGTTTGCCCTCGCACAAACTGATGAACTCGAGGTGGTTGACTCTCGCTTCCCGCCGGAACTGTGTCGATTAAAGTTGGGTGCCTTGTTGAGACTGATCCTCTTTGTCGGATCTATAAATGAACGGAGCACATTGCGACGGAAGCAACGTCACTTTGGTGCTACAGATCTCGCAACTGCGACCGAGATCTGTCAAGGTGCAGTCGCGTTGCTCGAAGATTGGCCCCGGCCTTTGCGCAAAGTGTTGCGCCGGATGGTCCCGCAGTCGGCAAATCCTGCCACGCTCAACTTCAGCGATATCTTTGGAAATTTCTATCGGCACCTGTTTCGCGTGCTTCCCCGACGGGAATTTGGATTCCTTCACGATGTCTTCGAACAGTTCGTTATCGACGATTGGACAGGTTTCATCCGCGGTCAACATCGTTATTTTTCGGCTGTGGTACGGCGGAACTCCCGTTGGTTGACAGCGAATGAGGCAGAGAAACTGGCGCGCACAGCGGGAGGGCGGATTCTAGATCTCGTTCGTCAGGGTCAACTCGAAAGTGTACTCTTCAATGTGCAGCGTGGAGGCGGCCGCACGGAATACTGGATTCGACGGGAATCCCTGAATCGATGGATCGCAGACCGTGATCTGGAATTAGCCCGGTACATGCCCCGCGCGGAAGCCCAGCGCATCTTGGGTTTGAAGAACATCACCGTTACGGCGGTGGCCCAAGCCGGCCTCATCCGATACGCAAAGGGGTCCGAGTGCAATTTCCCAGCGGGATATCATTTCCTTCGTGAGGATGTAATAAGGATCAAGGACGCTTTCGAAACGCACGGCGTGCCGGAGCGGGAATATTCGACACCCGGGAGGGTCATCGCGCTTCGACATGCTCTTAAGAACTACCTCGGCCGCGATACTGGACTTCCCGCCGTAATCCGCGCCGTTCTTGTTGGTGATCTCGTACCGGTCGGACACACCAATCGGTTTCCTGGGATCACCGGATACCTCTTTCCATCTGAGTTGCTCCGTAAGTATCGACCGGTAGCTGGCGTAAGTGTGCCACCCGACGGATTCCTGAACTACAGCGAGGCCGGGGCGTTACTGGGTGCCAAAACCGCAGTGATCCGTGGACTGGTCGGACACGGCGTCCTGAACGCCGTCGAATCGCGAAATGGTTTTGCGAAGCTGGTGCCGGCCGGCGATGTCCAGCGGTTTGCTGAACAGCATGTGTCACTCTCCATGCTCGCCAAATTCCTCAAGCTTGACTTCAGATCATTGCCTCGGTTCCTAAGGCAAGCTGGCACGCCCGTGCTCGCCGTTCCGATCATTGGAAAAGGCGAAACTGTTTTTGTGCGCAGGGAAATTGCGAGAAACCTTGTGGATGCCGCACGGGTGCACGGTGGAACCAGTGTGAACGTTGCCCGCTCCTGTTACTCCGAGAGGCCGTGCGGCCTCTAGCGAAAAGCCTCTCGTAACACATGCTCATCTACTCCACGGCCGGCGCAGCATCCAGCCAGCTTCCCGTCAATCACCACAGCTGGCAGGCTACGAATGCCGTGTTGTTTAGCCCGGCTGGCGGTCTCGTGCTGATGCATGTCATGAACGTGGACTTCATGCTCCGGACTCGCAAGCTTCTTAACCGCGTCGATGGTTTCCTTGCAGGTTGCGCACCCAGCACTGAAGATCTCTATTTTGTGTTTCACAGTTGTACTTCTCCTTTCCTGCCTTCCTTTGTTATGGAGCCGCCTTCTGCCGGAATGCAGGCAGGGCAGAGGGCGACAGGGACACGTCGCGGCCACGCATTCCAGAGTGAGGCGACGACCAACAGGCCCACACCTGTATACATGACGGGTCCCGTTTCGAAATAAAACTTACCGGTCAGGACGAAGACCGCGGCTGTCAGACCGAACCAGAACGGCCCAAGGCCCCGGCGACTGAAGCCCGAAACGCGAGCGAGGCGACAGCCAGGGCTAGCAAAGCCGCAGTCAATGGGAATAAATAAGCCGTCGAAATCAGGAACCCGAGGCCCAGTGTGGATAGGAGCCCAGCGTAAGCCGGCCAGCACAACGGACAAATCAGTTTCGGCAGCAGCGAGACGCCTACACCAGGCACTGCGAGTAGTCCTTGTTTCCAAACCCGCGTGCTCATCTAGAGACCTCCTCATCCAGACTTTCCAGAATCGGGCACTCGCTCAAAGGGCCGCAGCTATCACAACGCTCGGTCAGCTTACGCAATGTCTTCTTCATGGCTTCGAGGGTCTGGATTTTCTGCTCGATATCGGCGATTTTGGCGTCGGCGCGCGCCCGAATATGCTCGCGCTTCGTGCCGGGCCTCATCCTCAGTGCCAATAGCTCGCGAATCTCACCCAATGAGAACCCGAGTTTTCTGTGCCCGCTTGATGAAATGAAGCCTTCGGGCTGTTTCCCTTGGAAAGAGCCGGTACCCTGCTGCCGTGCGGGGCGGCTTTTGGAGAAGCCCCTCCCGTTCATAGTATCGGATCGTCTCCAGATTGACGCCGCCCAAGCGAGCCAGGCGGCCAATGGTCAGTGCTTCCACGTCGTTCCAATCCCTACTTGCAGTTTAAACCCCGTACCTACCTACGGAGTCAAGGGCTTTTTGGGTAATCCGGGCCAAACGTCCCGGCGTCGGTGGCATCTCATACGGTGCCTCCTCGAAGGCGCCTTCCGTTACGATAGCCGTTATGATCCCAGTGCGAGGCGGCGGTGGCACGGCGACAACTCGCCCGAGGCTCGGTGAAGTCGCGAGCGTGTTCGCCCGGTACGGCAATCTAACGTTCGGCGGGGGCAGCGCGACCATCGGGGTCCTGCAACGCGAGATCGAGACGAAACGACCCTGGATCAATCGTGACCAGTTTCGCTTGTGCTATGGACTCTCGCGCCTGACCCCAGGCACGAACTTACTCGCCTTCTGCACAGCGGCCGGCTGGCTAACGCGGGGATGGTCTGGCGCAGCCGTGGCCCTGTTGGCGGCGTCCTTACCGTGTTCCGTTATCGCCGTTGCGGTGACCGCCGTCTTTGAACTCTGGGCCCGAAATCAATGGGCCAAAGTGGCTCTCCACGGCGCTTTGGCGGCGGCCGTCGGAATCATCTTTTATACCTGCTGGCATTTGACGCGGTCCAGCCTCAGGCGATCGAATGCACTGCGGATTACTTTCGTGTGGACAGGATCCATCATGCTGCAGACCGTATTCAAGGTAGCTCCCATTCGCGTTCTGCTTCTGGCTGCTCTGGTCGGAGCTGCATGGCCGAGGCAGGATTCATGAATATTCTTGTGCTGTATCTCGTCTTGCTCAAAGCTACGGTCACGACGTTCAGCGGCCTGGCATCGCTTCCAATCGTGCGAGACGAACTCGTATCGCAGCGCCATGTGTTAACCGATGAGCAACTCAATACCGCCATAGTTGTAACCAGAACGACGCCAGGCCCAATAGGTCTGTATGTGGTCAGCGTCGGTTACTTCGCCGCCGGTGTGCCCGGTGCGATCGCGGGCTGGTTGGCGATGTCCACACCTGCGCTGATCATTGTTGTTCTCCTACGTTTGATCGGCAGCCGGACCGAGCATCCACTCGCTGGCGCGCGAATCTCTAACCGAACCTGTTGCGATCTTCATTGCCGGGGCGACTGTAGTCCTGATGATCACCAAGAAGGCTGATTCGTTGGTCATCATCGCTGGGTCTGCGCTCCTGGCACTCGTCGCCAGCGCAGTCCGACTACTTATTTAGTAATGAGACCCTGTCCGCAAGCAACCTCGAACCTGGGAGAGGATGCGATCATCTGTCGCCAGCCCTGCACTTGGTCAGACCCATCAACCGGCGCTTTGCGATGTACGCGATCGCAGTTCCAACAAGCAGGGCTACGACATAACCATAGGCGACATTCGCGGCGAGCAATCCCACAAGGATCACCAGCATCAGATCGGGCTTCGAGTCTGCCTCGTCCCGAATGAGCACCATCAGCGCGACGGCTTCAAACAGCAGAATGACGCCCAGCACCGGTTGCGGGAAGAGGAGAATCGCCTGGCCGAAGCTGCCGCTTAGAAAAAGGCCCAGTACCAGATAAAGTGACCCGTAGAGCACGACCGAGCCGCCGGTTCGACCGCCAAAAGCGTAGTGTCCAGCTATTCCTCCCGAACCGTGACAGGTGGGAATGCCGCCCACAAATGGGTTCAGCAGATTCATGGCCGCATAGGTGAAGCCTATTTTGCGGACGGTGACGGACCGATCCGGGAAGAGGTCCTCGGAAATCTGTTTCGTCGCCAGGATGGAGTTGCCCAGCGACAGCGGGATCTGGGGCAGTGCCAACAAAAGGAATCCGGTCCAGACGTCGGGCAATGTGGGGACATGCACCTGAGGCAGGTGGATCCCGATCCCCTTAGCCAACTCGCCGGGTGCGACACGAAACGCGATTGCATAGGCAAAACCGAGAACAATGGCGAAGGGGCCTGGCGGGATGCGACGGTTACCTGCCAAACCGAGTATTAGCAGGAAAGCAACGCCGGCCAGAACATAACCGCGGTTCCCTTCGGCCGGTAGGTAGTCTTTCAATGCTAAAACCGACAGCTGCAAACCAAGGCCAAACTGGATGCCTCGAACGACCACCTTAGGGACGGCCCGTGCCAGGGCATCGATCAGTCCAGTAGCGGACAGGAACAGCATCACAATCCCGATCGCCAAGCCGGCGCCGTACAAAATATTGCCGCTGAGCTTCTGGCTGATCACCAGCACGGCCATTGCTTTCAGCGGCTGCGCCGGCATCGGCATTCGGTATAGCAGGCCCGTAAGAATCTGCATGCCGCCGAAGACGATGAGGACGCTGGCAGGATCTAGATGAGCTGCGAGAATCATCCCGACGATGAGCGGGAAGTCGGTGCCGATGTCCCCGAACGCTCCGGACAGTTCGTTGCGGTCGAAACGAATCCCTGAATGACGACCGGTCACAACGTCTTGGGGTGCCACAAGCTGCATCGCGTCATTCATCGTCCCATGATTCGTTGGCGCACTTCCACGCGGTTTGACGGTTCCAATACCTCATGCTATTATTATCATATACGTGCGAATGTTAGGAGAATTGCAATGAGCGTGGATGTGAAAACGAAAGCCAGGCCGCAGCGGGGTGAGGCGGAGGAACTCTGCAATGTCCCGTGCTTCAAAGAGGACCTCGTCCGCAAGCTGCAAAAAAAACTCCCCTCCGAGGAAGCCCTGGAGGACATGCGCGCGACCTTCGCGGCGCTCGCGGACCGGACGCGCCTGAAAATTCTTCACGCGCTCAAGGATGGTGAGGAACTCTGCGTGTGCGACATGGCGCATGTCATCGGGCTGAGCGTCTCCACGGCTTCGCACCATTTGCGAAAGCTGCGCGACCTGAAGCTGCTCAAGTACCGCAACGACGGAAAGATGGCCTACTACTCCATTCGGAGCGAGTTCGCGGCCCAGCTCGTTTCCGACACGCTGCAAGAAGTTGCCGATTAGGAATTGTTTGTGTGGTTTCCCCCGATGAAGAACGTCGTCGTCGCTTGCCGGTCGAGAGTTGTTTTGACGCTGCTGGGCGTCACGCTCTGCCTGTCCTCCGCGCATGCGCAAAGCTTGCAGGTGTCGGGCGGTCTCGACGGGCGGGTCACGACCGAGCGGGAGAACCCCGGCGAGACCGGGCCGTTTCAGCCGCAGCTTACCGGGGCGTTTCTCAACCTGCGGAAGGTCTGGGCTGACGAGTTCGGCGACCGCTGGATCGGCGTCGCCCAAGCGGACTTTGACGACAACTTCAGCCGCGTGCGGCCGTACCAGCTCTATCTCCAGTACAAAGGCCCGCTCGGGAAGTGGAACGTGCGCGCCGGACAATACCTGCTCCCGTTCGGCCTGCTGGCCACCTATGACACGGAACGGCTCGTCCTTCAGGGGTTGGAGAAGACGAGCCTCGGCATTCGCAAGGACACGGGCGCGGAGGCGTTCGGCCGTTACGGCTCCTGGGATTATGCCGTGTCCGTGAGCGACGGGCTTAGCGATCAGCGCTTCATTAGTTCGCAGGCAAATCCTGTGCTTACGGCGCGTGTCGCCTACGTCCAGGGCGACGCGCAGCTCGGGTTTTCAACGCTCGTGGCCCGGGTTCTTCTCGATCCGACGTTCGGATTCACGAGCCCGAATGCGGACGAAAGGCGCTTTGCCGTTGATGCCACCAAAGCTTTCGGCCCGCTTACCCTCCGCGCAGAAGGCGTAGGCGGGACCGATAACGACCGCGGCGTGGGCGGCGGCGTGCTGCTCGGCGATTACGCGCTGACGCCAAAGCTGGAGCTGAATACCCGGTATGCCTACTGGAACACGGCTTACTTGAACCCGGAGAACGCGGGGCATGGGGCGGGGCTCGGGTTCACTTATCAACTTCGCCAGGGACTTTTTTTCCGCACGGCGGGGACGTATCAATCAGGACGGGATGAACATTATGGCTTTACGCTTCAGCTCTACTACGAGTTCAGCAAGCTGCTTTAGCAGCGCGCTGCTCGTGTTTCTCGCGCTCGTGCTCTTCGCCGTGCCGGCGCTGGCGGATGTCTGCGTGTGGCGCGATCCGGAGCGCACGATGCAGAAGATTTTCCCCGACGCGCGGGATTACAAGACGATCACCGTCAAATTCACGCCGGAAAACATCGGCGCGATCGAGAAGCAACTCGGCGCGCGCATCGAGGAACCGTCGCAGGGCGGCGAGTTCAATTTTTACGACATCATCGGCGCGGTGGGAGGCAAGCCGCGCAAGGTCGGGACCATCATCGCGCTGGCGGGCAAGGGCGAATACGGCGTGATTGAGGTCGTTATCGGCGTGGACAACGCCGGAACAATTCTTGGCGCTTATATCCAGCGGTCGCGCGAACGCGTGACCAAAGACCTTGAATCGCCCGCCTTTCTCAGCCAGTTCAAGGGAAAGACCAGGGCGGACAGCTTCGAGGTGGGAAGCACGCTCAATCCCGCCTCGACCGATGCCGCGGAGGCCTCCCGCACCGTCGCGTCGGTGATCCGAAAGATGCTCGTTTTTTACAGAGTCCTCGATCAACAAGGAGAAAAGAACCCATGAAAGCACTGAAGACAGTCACACTGACAGTAATAGCGGCGCTCGTCCTGCTGACGGCAGGGAGCGCCATGGCGCAGCAAAAGCGGTACGGCGATGCAATCGACGCGAAAGCGCAGAAGGTCACCCTGGCCCAGCTCGTCGCGAAGCCGGACGCCTACGCGGGGAAGATGGTGGTGGTTGAGGGAACGCACGGCGGGGCCTGCTCCGACGGCGCGGATTTCTACTTCAAGGACAAGTTCGACATCATCGAAGTCGATCCGCCGGTCGCGGCGTCCGAAGTCGTGCAACTCAAGAAGGGAACGCACGTGCGGCTCTACGGGATTGTGAAAGTGCGTCACAGCGGTTCCGCTGAAGCTGCCGAAAAGGGCGAGAAGGGCGAGAAAAAAGAAGCCGGGGAAGCTGAGGTCAGAATAGCGGCGAAGGGAGTGGAAGTGAAATGAACCTTGTGACGCTCAGCCTGAAAGACCTGCTCCGCAAGCCGGCCCGCTCGCTGCTGACCGTGGCGGGCGTGGCCCTGGCGAGCGCAACCCTGTTCAGCCTTCTCTCCTTCAATAAGGGCTATGACGCTTCCCTGAAAAAGGAAATGTCTGACTCCGGCATTCACATGCTCGTCTCCACGGAAGGCTGCCCGATGGAGGCCGCCTCGCTCGCGCTGCACGGCGGGGAAATACCGAAGTTCCTGCCCGAAAGCCGCCTGCCGGCGATCCGCGCGGTTCCCGGTGTGCGCGCGGTCACGGGCATGCTGATTTTCTCCGTGCCGGGCGAGGGGAGGCGCATGGACCTGTTTTACGGCGTCGATGACGAGTTTTACAAGCTGCGCACGAACTGGAAGCTCAAGGGGGGCTGGTTTACCGATCCGCACTCCATCATCCTGGGCGCGGAGGCCGCGCGCGTGGAAAAGCGCGATGTCGGCGACAAGATTTATTTCCCGGAAATCGATACGGAGTTCAAGGTCACGGGCATCGTGGACCGAACGGGAAGCGAGGATGACGGCTTCTTCTTCATTCCGCTGAAGACCGCGCAGAAGGTGTTCCATAAAGAAGGGAAACTCACGGGCGCCGGGGTGAACATCGCCGATGTGACGACGCAGCTTGACAGCGTCAAGGACGGCATCGAGCAAATTCCCGATGTCTACGTGGTTACGGCGCAGCAGATGATCCAGCAGATTCTCGCGCTCGTGGGGTCCAGCAAAACGCTCATGTTTGCGGTGCTCTCGATCGCGCTCGTTATCGCCGTCCTGGGTGTTCTGAACACGGTGCTGATGTCCGTGATGGAGAAGCTGCGCGAGTTCGGCTACATGCGCTGCATCGGCGCTTCGCCGGGAAGCGTGTTTCAGATTGTGCTCATCGAAACCGTGGTCCTTTGCCTCGCCGGCGGACTGCTCGGCGTGACGGTCGGCGCGCTTGGCTCGACCCTCGCCGATACGCTGATCCGCGGCGTCCTGCCCTACGCTCCGGGCGGCAAGATGCTTGTCTTCGATCCGCAGGTCTTCGCGCTTACCTTGGGCGTGGCGGTCGGCATTGGGGCGTTGGCTGGGCTTTACCCGAGCTGGCGGGCTTCCAGCGTCCCGCCGATGGAGGCTGTTCGCAATGAGTGACATGATCGAGCTTTCCGAGGTGCGCAAGACCTACCGGCGCGGCAGCGAGACAATCGCGGCCGTGGACGGCGTGAGCCTCTCGATCGCGCCGGGTGAATTCGTGGCGGTCGTCGGTCCCTCCGGTTCGGGCAAGACGACGCTGCTCAATCTCATCGGCTGCGTGGACAAGCCGGACGGCGGGCGCGTGCGCCTGGACGGCCAGGAGACGGGAACGCTTTCGGAGCGGGCGTTGACGAAGATTCGCGGCGAAAAGATCGGTTTCATTTTCCAGCAATTCTTTCTGCTGCCGACGCTCACCGTACAGGAGAACGTGCAACTCCCCGCGGTGTTCGCGGGACGGAACAACAATCGGTCGGACCGAACACGGGACCTGCTGGAGCGCGTGGGCCTCGGGCCACGCGCAAAGCATCTTCCCTCCCAGCTCTCGGGAGGAGAGATGCAGCGGGTCGCGATCGCGCGCGCGCTCATGAACGGCCCGAGGGTGCTGATTGCGGATGAGCCAACCGGCAACCTCGATTCCCACAATGCCGAAACCGTCATGGAAATCTTCCGGAAACTGAACCGGGAGGGCCTGACGATTGTCATGGTGACGCATAACGCGGAGCTGGCGCGGGAGGCGGGCCGTATTATCTCGATGAAGGACGGCCGCGTGGTCGCGGCGGAACAGGTGACGGCGCGGCGGGCATAAAAGGAAACAGCGATGGCGGTGCAAAAGACAATCGAAGTTTCAGGGGGTGAGGCGGGCTGCGCGGAATGCGCCTGCGAGCCTCAGCCGCGCGAGGCGTCGGCAAACCGGTTTGGCCGCCTGATGCGAGCGCTCTTTGTCGCAGTCGTCGCGGCCGTCTTGCTGGTGGTTGTGCTCGGCGAGTGGCTCGGGCTTCTGGAGCCCTATACGGAACGGGTGCCGTGGTATGCCGGCGTCGCGGTCGTTCTGCTTTTCGGCTATCCGGTGTTCCGAAACGTCATTCGTGCGGCCCTGAAGCGCCGTGTCACCTCGCAGACGCTCATGACGGCGGGGCTTCTGGCCGCGCTCGTCATCGGGCAATGGGCGACGGCGGTCCTGATTATCTTTTTCATGCGGCTCGCCGACTACGTGGAGCGCTTCACGGGCGAGCGGGCACGGCATGCGATCCGCGAACTGGCGGCACTGGCGCCGCAGACCGCGCGCGTGGAGCGCAACGGCGCTGAAACGGAAGTGCCGGTCGAGAGCCTTTCTCCCGGAGACATCGTTGTGGTGAGGCCCGGCGAGAAGATCCCCGTCGATGGCGAGGTCATCAGCGGTCAGGCGACCATCGACCAGGCGGCGATTACGGGCGAGTCGATGCCGGTGGAGGCGGCGGCCGGAACCAAGGTCTACGCCGCATCGATCGCGCGGCTGGGAAGCGTGCGCCTGCGCACGATCCACGTCGGGCCGGATACGACGTTCGGCCGGGTCATACGGTTGGTGGAAGGCGCTGAGGCGCATCGCGCCGATGTACAGCGCGTAGCCGATAAATTCTCCGGCTACTATCTTCCTGTGGTCGCGGGCGTGGCGCTGCTGACGTTTCTCCTGAGCCGGAACGCTCTCTCGACGGCGGCCGTCCTGGTTGTTGCCTGCTCGTGCTCTTTTGCTTTGGCTACGCCGGTTGCGCTGCTGGCCTCGATCGGCGCGGCGGCGAAGCGCGGCGTGCTCATCAAGGGCGGGAAGTATCTAGAATCCCTGGCGCGCGCGGACGTGCTGCTCGTCGATAAGACCGGAACCCTGACGCTGGGTCGTCCGCGGCTCGCGGACGTGGTCCCACTCAACGGCTTTTCCCCGCGCGAGGTTCTCCGGCTCGCGGCGGCGGCGGAGCGCTTCTCCGAGCATCCACTGGCCGAAGCGGTGCGCGGCGCGGCGGTGGAACAGGATCTCGGGCTTCCGCCGGCAGAAGACTTCCGGGCCGTGCCCGGCCTCGGCGTGCAGGCGCGCGTCGAAGGGGCCTGGCTGAGCGTCGGAAGCCGACGCATGATGCGCGATCAAGGCGAACAGTCCGGCGCGGCTGCGCTGGAAGGAGATGGCAAAACCCTGCTTTATGTCGAGCGGGACGGCGCTCTCATCGGGCTTCTCGCAGCCGCCGATACGGTGCGGCCGGAAGCAGCGGACGCCCTTGCGCGAGTGCGCGCGCTCGGCATCCGGCATATCGAGCTTCTGACGGGCGACAACGAGCAAACGGCGGCGGCGCTGGCCGGAAGCCTTGGAATCGCCTACCGCGCGCGCCTGCTGCCGGAAGACAAGATTGCCGTGGTGAAGGAATACCAGGCTCAAGGGAAGACGGTGATGATGGTGGGCGACGGCGTCAACGATGCGCCGGCGCTGGCCCAGGCCGATGTGGGAATCGCGATGGGCGCATTTGGCACGGATGTGGCTATCGAAGCGGCTCACATCGCGCTGCTGCGCGACGACTGGATGCTGGTGCCGGAAGTGCTTTCGATCGCGCAGCGAACGATGGGCGTGGTGAAGCTCAATATCGGTTTCACCGCCGTCTACAACCTGGCTGGCCTGCTGTTCGCCGCGCTCGGGTTCCTGCCGCCGATCCTCGCGGCGGCGGCCCAATCGCTGCCGGACCTGGTGATCCTGGGAAACTCCTCGCGGCTGCTGCGCAGTGCGAGCGCAAGCGAGGCGAATCAATGGAGTCGGTCGCACGCATTCGTTGGTAAAAAGCAGGGAGGAAGCCGATGAGCTATTATTTTGCGAAAACTCTATCCATTCCGTTTGAAGAAGTCGTGCGGCGGGCGACCGAAGCATTGAAGCGGGAGGGGTTCGGCATTATTACCGAGATCGACGTGAAGGATACGCTGAAGAAGAAAATCAACGTCGATTTTCGGAATTATCGCATCCTGGGAGCCTGCAACCCGGTTCTCGCCCACGAGGCGCTTCAACTTGAGGATAAGGTCGGAACGATGCTGCCCTGCAACGTCGTCGTTCAGGAGACCGTGGAGGGTAAAACGGAAGTCGCCGCTATCGATCCTGTTGCCTCCATGCAGGCGATCGATAACCCGCTCCTCAAGCAGGCAGCTGAGCGGGTTCAGGCGAAGCTCCGCAAGGCTATCGAAACTCTCTGACAGGTCTCCATGGGTTTTTCTTCAGACGGGCCGGGAGGGGGTTCAAAGGGCGCGGCGGGGTGAGCCACCGAATGCTTTTAAAAGACAGGGATCGGAAATGACGAGTTCGGAGAATGACATGGTTTCAGGGGATGCAAAAGCGGGGCTCGGGTCCTGGGTGGCGGGCGGCGCTGCGGTCCTCGCCTCCACGTGCTGCCTTAGCGCGCCGGTGCTCGCGGCGCTCGGCTTCGGCGGCGCTTGGGCCGGACATCTGAAAATGCTGGAGGAGTACAGGCCGGCCTTCATCGCGGCGGCGGTGGCCGGGTTGGTTTTCGCGTACCGTGGCGTGTTCGGGCCGGGGCAGGCCTGTGCGGCGCAAGGGAAACGGGGGCAGAAGGTCGTTTTCTGGGTTATGGCCGCGGTGGTCAGTATCGGGGTTGTGCTGGAGGCGGTGGAGAAGAACGAGACGGGTTTCGAGGGAAAGGAAGCCGTGGCCGCGGAAGCCGGCAAGACAAGCACGGCGGCGCGAAAGCCGATGCCCGATCTCGCCTTTGTCGGTCTCGACGGCAAGCCGTGGAAGCTGAACGATCATCGCGGCCAGGTGGTGCTCCTGAATATTTGGGCGACGTGGTGCGGGCCTTGCCGGAAAGAGATGCCGGCGCTCGTGCGCCTGTCGGACCGCTATAAATCGACGGGGCTGCAAGTCGTGGGCGTGAATGTGGACGAGGGCGCGCCGGACAAGGTGCGGCGATTTGTTGCGGATTACGGCATTACCTATCCGGTCATGTCCGGCGGCAAGGGCCGGTCTGTTATGGCGCCACTGGTCGAAACGCTGCCCGCGACTTTCCTTGTCGATAAGCAGGGGAGGCTGGCGGCGATCTTTTCAGGGGCGATGGACGAGGCGGCTTTCGAGCGGGAGCTGAAGCCGCTCCTGGCGGAACAGTAATCAGGACGACGGCAGTTGGGCCGTTCAAGCGATTCGATTCCTGCGGGAATTCACGCTGCACTGGGCGCAGCGGGCTTCTTTGGACGAGTAGCGTTTCGAACATGAGGGCCCGGCGAGTCACCCCGAAGCCCTGGGCTTGCATGTAGTCCTCGTTCGGGGATGTAGGAATATGCCACTTATTGTGACAAAAGCATAGGATCTTGCCATCAATCGCGGCGAGAAATGTCGTGAATTGTGGCAGACGCGGCAACAGATCTACTTTTTTATCAACGCGGCCGTTGTCATCTATTCTGACAACCTACAAACCTCCTGTAGGTTGACAGAATTACTGAAAATTCTTGCCACAGTTCTTGAAAAAACTCGCCACGATTAATGAAAAAATCCTACATCGCGTGGCGCTGCGGACTGGAGAGCGAGACGGCCGCCTGGCCTACCGCTTCTTCTTCCGCTCGCGAGTTCGTCTGAACTGCGCATAAAGGGTTACTTCTTCGAGGTTGTCGTCGTCCAGGTCCGCTGTCGCGCTGAGAAGGGCGTTCGTCCGAGACTTGGGTTCCGGTTGGGGGAAGAAGGCTGTGATCGGAGTTCCAAAGAAACGGGCCAGCCTCTCCAGATCGGAGATTGAGGGTTTGTACGTGGCGGTCTCCCAGCGGGAGACCGTGTTGGCGGTGGTTTCCACAGCCTGCGCCAACTCCTCCTGGCTGATGCCCTGTCCCCTGAGCGTCGTCCTCAATTCCCGAATCTGCTTCCCGATCTGCTCATAGATGTCTGGCATGCGCGTAACCGGCGTGTCCTTTTAAAGGATAGCATAATCCTTTTGATGTTGACATCAAATTGATGCGTTGATATACTTCCTTATAAAGGAATACGAACATCCTCTATAAGGATTACCTGAGTAGGGAAGAATGCAAGCGTTTTGCGCATGCCTGGAGGATTGATGAACGATTCGATTGAAGGGCCTTGCCGCAGCAAGCTGACTTTTGTCGCTTCATGCGACTCCACGGATCGTATTGAGGTTGATCACCTACGGCGAGTGCGCAAACCGGTGAGCCGGTCAAAGTCTGGCGTGCAGGGCAAAGTCGCCGATGTGGCGAGCGGCCGGTCTCGGCACGCGGAATCGCAAAACGAACTCAGGGCCTTCCAAATTTTGCTCGCCAGTGGGCATGCGGATGCATGGCAGGAACAGCCTTTCGTTCTCGAATACCACCATGATGGGAAAAAGCATCGTTACACCCCCGACATTCTCGTCGCTTGGGGCGACAATCGGGAAGTCGTGGAAATCAAGGAAGACTCAGAGGCCGTCAAGCCCGAGAATCGGGCTCGGTTTGCTTTGGTCCGTGAGCTGCTGGCAGAGCACGGATACTCATTTCGAGTCTGGACACGGTCTGAGATTTGCGCAGAGCCTCGCCTAGCGAACGTCGGCCTCGTTTTGCGTTATCGCTGCGTTGACGTCCCGGTGGCCGAACGCGAGAAGATCCGTAGGGCATTCTCTTCCGGAGCGGAGCCGACTCTGCGTACCGTGAGCGACACCTTACGAATGACAGCGGACGCCGTGCTTCGCCTCGTACTCGATGGCATTCTTCACATCGACTGGTGGGAGCCGCTTCGCCTGGATTCCAGGGTGAGCGGGACACCTATCGGCCGGCAGATCTGGCCCGTTCCCCTCGGCTGCCGATCGCAGGAGGAACCATGTCACTGAGTACGCTGAGAAAGGAGCAACGGATCAAGGTCGGGACAAGTGAGTTCCGGCTTTTTCAGAAACTGCCGGACAGCAGATGGCAGTTGCAGGACTGCGCAACCGGAGAATGGTCAGCACTATCTGAAGACGATCTTCTCGATGGGTTTGCGCAGGGTGATGTGTCGTTCATAGTCGATGCGCAGGAGCGTGCCGATGGCCTTCCCGCAAAGGTCGCCCGCGATCTATCGGTATATCCGCCCGAACTCGTGGCGCTCGCCAGGACTCGCGGGCAGTACTTAAAAGAGATCGATCGGCAGCAGCCCATTGCCATCACCAGGACGAACATGGAGCCGCTCATTCGTTCAGTATCGGAGCGCATCAAGGATGACAAGCCACCCGGCTGGCTCACGGTCTGGCGGGATTACCGAAAGTGGATCGCCTCGGGCCGCGACGTACGGGCAATCGTCTTACGACACGCCGATCGCGGCAAGAGCGGTGCGCGATCGCTGCCGGCCACACAGACCATCAGCGACCGTGTCATTGATGAGTTGTACATGACGCCGGAGCGTAAGCGAGTACCAGAAGTACACCTGGAGATCGTTCGCCGACTGACCGATGCAAACCAGCTACGTCCGGAGGGTGATCGGCTCACGATTCCAAGCCAGCGGACGATCTACCGTGAGATCGCCCGGAGACTGCCTTACGAGCTCATGGCAGCACGATACGGAAAACGCCGGGCCGAGATGGAATTCAGGGTGTCGGTCGCCGGACCGGAAACAAGCCGTGCTCTCCAGCGCGTCTCCATGGATCACACTCCCAGCGATCTAATCGTTGTGGACGACAATAGCATGTTGCCGCTGGGCCGGCCGACAATCACGTCCGCTCTTGATGAGCACACCCGCTCCCCAATGGGCTTTTACGCCGGATTCGAGCCGCCCAGTTGCTTATCAGTGATGCGTTGCCTGAAACACGCGATTCTCCCAAAGACCTACGTCCAGCGCGAGTTTCCTGGGATCAAGAACCGCTGGGAATGTTACGGCGTGCCGGAACTCGTGGTGGTCGATAATCCGCCAGAGTTCCATTCCATCCATTTCGAGCGCGCGTGTTTACAGATTGGCGCGGACATCCAATACGCGAAGGTTCTCGTGCCCTGGTACAAGGGCAAGCTTGAAAGATTTCAGGGCACGATGTGCCACGATCTGATGCACGGCAACCCCGGAACGACATTCAGCAACATCCTGGAACGTGATGACTACGATCCGAACCGGCAGGCCGTCGTTTTACTCAGCACATTCCGCGAGATGCTCCACAGGTGGATCATCGACGTCTACCTGCAAACGCCTCATCGTGGCATCAAGGATACTCCGGCTCATCGGTGGCGCAGCGACACAACCGACTTGCCGCCTCCATTGCCGCCCAGCGCCAGCGAACTGGAAGTTGTGCTGGGGATGACCGTCCAACGGGTTGTGTTCCACTACGGTGTTGAACTGGAAGGACTCAGGTACAATGGCCCGGAACTTGGAGAGTTGAGGCGGCGAATGGGAGTGGGCGCGAAAGTCGAGCTGACTTTCGACCCTGGCGACCTGGGCCGTGTCAATGTGCTTGATCCCCAGAAGGGAAACTATTTCTGTGTTCCCGCGGTGAATCAGGCTTACGCCAAGGGCCTCTCGTTCTGGCAGAACAAGGTCATTCGCCGATATGCACACCGGCAGTTGGATGCCCGCACCGACATCATAGCGTTGGCGCAAGCCAAAGCAGAAATCCGTGCGCTGGTGGAGCGCGATTTCAACCGCAAGTCGACGCGGGGCCGGAAGCGCCATGCGCGGTTTTTGGAAGATCACACAGCCGGACCTACTTCGGGCGCGGTCGGCGCCGAAATCGTGAGCGGTGACGCGCGAGATCCTCGAGAAACACAGCCCCATTCAGCGGAGAATACCGGGGAACCTCCGAAGCCGCCTGCTGAACCGGGTCCTCCACCGGAGCCGTCGCCCGCACGGCGCGATGCTTTCGCTGATGACGAGATCCTACCAGTATTCGAAGCCGCTCTGGACTTGCCTCGCCTCTCGGCGGCGGTGATTTCGACTGCGGCTATGGAAGAATGCTGATGGCAGAATCCATGGAGCGGTCGGAACGTGTACTGGTCAAATACCCATTATTCAAAACCGCGGTTGCGAGAGTCCAGACGTGCTTTGATAGCCACGACGCCACGGCCGAACCGGACTGTTGTCCCATCGTTGGCGAAAGCGGCAGCGGGAAGACCACGATCATTTCGTACTTCGCCAGTCTACATCCACGGGTTGACCACAAGTGGGGTTTGGAAGTGCCGGTGCTCGTCGCAAAGGTGCCAGCTCGGCCAACGGTGAAGAGTTTCGCCGAAACGCTCCTGTATCAGCTCGGTGATCCGCTATGGTCCCGCGGCAACACCGTGGCCAAAAGCATCCGCCTCCGGGAGTTGATGAAGCGGTGCCATGTGCGCCTGCTGGCGCTCGATGAGTTCCAGCATTTCGTGGATGTCCGGCAGGCGAACATCCCAAACGATGTCGCGGACTGGCTGAAGGAACAGGTCGAGGAATCCCGGCTGGCAATCGTGGTGCTCGGTCTACAACGTTGTTTGGAAGTCCTCAAGCAGAATGAACAACTCCGGCGCCGCTTTGGCGCGACCCTGCGCGTAGGGGCCTTTCGATGGGACGCCAAAGACGATCGGACAACATACCGGGCATTCCTACGCGCGGTTCAAGAACAGCTCCCGGAGTACGGAATGCCCTGTCTGTCGGACGTCGATATGGCTTTCCGGATGCACTATGCCTCATACGGCCTGATCGGCTACACGATGAAGATCATCCGCGGCGCCGCACGGATCGCACGTTGCCATCCGCGCCGGCAGATCACGTTACGCACGCTCTCGGAGTCTTTCGCGGAACATGTATGGTCGGACCGGCTGGAGGATCCCAATCCGTTCGTTGACAGCTTCGATTGCGACAAGGCTCCGCCGATAAAGCTGCCGAGCGCAAGGACGTGTGTCCCGCGCGCCGCGGGTGGTCGTCAAAGCGTGGGCCTGGAGCTGCACGCATGAGCATACCGATCGTCCGCGGTGCCCGCTTGCTATTCCGTGTCGATCCGCTGCCCCGCGAGAGTCCCCGCGGATACCTGTGCCGCGTTGCTCAGGAACACGGTTATTGCGGCCCCCTTTCTCTGGCCCAAATTGCCGGATTACCGAGGTCCGGCCTGGAGCGCGATGACAGCGCCAAGCAGATTGCACACGTACTGCGCCTGGAGCCGGAGGAGTGGCAGGCCATGTGCTATCGCCACATCGGCGGACGGAATCGATTCGACCAACGGTCATTTTATGGCCGACGGATTAGCGTCGATGATCTGAACTACAAGCGCCCACGGATTTGCCCCCGTTGCCTCAGGGAGAACCCCATCTGGTGGGCAGTTTGGGATTTGGGCCTCGTCACAACCTGTCCCATCCACCGTTGCCACTTGGTCAACCAATGTCCGGCCTGCAGGAGGAGGCTGGCTTGGCAGCGTCCATCGGTGCATAAGTGTCGTTGCGGACTCGATTTGCGCACCGTAACCGCCGAAGCAGCGACACCCGACCTGGTGGCAATCAACGCAGCAATCTATAAGGCCGCCGGGTTTCCACCCGGTGAAGGCGCGGAAGTCGATCTCATAGATTGTGGCTTTCCGCCGGAAATGCTTAGGTTGGGCTTGGGGGCTTTGCTGAGGCTAGCTCTTTTTGTCGGCTCCATTCGCGAAAAGGACAAACTACGCCGGAAGCAACGGCCATTTACTGCGACAGACCTGGCTGTCGCAACCGAGATCGATCGCGGCGCGGTCGCGGTGCTGAGAGAATGGCCTCGGCCTTTACGCGAAGTACTGAGGAACATGCTCCCGCCCGAGGTCGCCGATCCGGCCGCGCTGAACTTCAGCAAGATCTTTGGGAATTTTTACCGCCACCTGTTTCGAGTTCTTCCGCACAATGAATTCGGATTCCTTCATGAAGCCTTCGAGCGGTTCGTAATCGAGGACTGGAAGGGACTTATCCGTGGCCAGCATCGCTACTTCTCTGCCGCAGTGCGGCGGAGCTCGCAGTGGGTGACCGCCAACGAGGCCGAGGTGATAGCACACGTGGCTGGTGGACGGATCTGGGACCTTGCCCGTCAGGGTCAATTCGACGCGATATTCGTGAAGGTGCGCCGGGGCGGCAGCCGCACAGAGTGTTGGGTTCGACGGGAATCGCTGAACCATTGGATTGCCGCTCGCGACGCGGAACTCGCGCCCTACATGCCGCGACCCGAGGCGGAGAGGGCGCTCGGTCTGAAGAACTTCACCCTCGCCACTGTCGCCGCCGCCGGAGCCATCCGCTACGTGAAAGGACCCGAGCGAAATTTCCCGGCGCGGTGTTTCTTCTTCCTTCGCGAAGACGTCATGAAGATCAAGGACGCGTTTGAAAAATATTCTGTGCCGGTGAAGGCATACTCGAAGCCTGGCGAGTTCATAGCACTGCGCCATGCCATGAAGAATTACCTCGGCCGCGATTCAGGGCTTGCCGCGGTTATCCGGGCTGTCGTCGACGGCGGTCTTGTTCCGGTCGGCTACACCAACCGGTTTCGTGGGATCACCGGATACTTGTTCGTGTCTGAGGATCTTCGGAAGTACCGTCCGGTGCTAGGCATGAAAGTAACCCCAAAGGGCTTTGTCAATTACGGGGAGGCGGCGGCCGTTTTGGGCGTAAAGGTGCGTGAGGTTCGTGGCCTGGTAGAACAGGGCATTATGCGTGCCGCTGCGGGTTATCGGTTCGGTCTTTCGAAGCTGCTCCCTGCCGTGGATGTCCAACGCTTCGCGGAACGCTACGTGGCGACATCAGTCCTCGCGAGGCGATTCCATCTCAATAGTGGTTCTCTTGCGCGCTACCTGAGAGAGTCGGGCACGCCGCTGCTTGCGATCCCATTGCCAGACGCAGGAAGGGGTCACGCGTTTTTCCTTCGCAAAGATGTTGCGGCTCAGATTCAGATCCCCAGCCGCAGGATGCTGAGGGACGCAGCACGACGCCGCATCGTGGCCGCCCGGAAGCAGCGCTGGGCAGAGTACAGGCAAGCCAAGGAAACCGCCTTAGGTAAACCCCTGCGACGAGTCCGCACGAATTCTCGGCACTCGGGAAATGCCAAGAAATGACATCTGGAAATAGGTTTTAGACGGGTCACGATGTGGTGGGCTATCCTGCCACGCGGTACCCAGCGGAACCGTTCGCAGCATCGCCAAACACTACGGAGTTTGGCCCGAATAATGGGAGCCTCGTCCCCCAATCTGTGCCATGCGAAACCCATCAACGAAATTACGCGTGAGAGAGTCTATACTGTCAGACATCATTTCGCGCGTCCACGGGTCTGATTCTGTACTCGCCAACGCAGCAGACGGGAGCCATGGGAAGCTGTTTGGCTCCGGGATGGATTTCGACATGGGCTCCGTTGTGCCATTCTTCGCCCCTTGCTGCGTTTTCCTTGGGCCTGGAGAATCGGGGAACGGGCGGCTTCTTGCTCATGCGGCTGCTTTTCAGATTGTAATGGCCGGTGATGCATATTCGCTCCGGAGGCTGGCGCTGCTGCGAGGAAACGCATCGCTTCAACGGCGGGGACGACCGCGCGGACAGCCCTGTGCTGTTCGGTAACATCGCGGCCAGAACTTCCAAATCCTTTGTCGATTCCACTTGACTCTGGAGTCAGCTCCAGGGTCTATCCTGAACATAGGAACTGGAAGAAAGGTTCTTTGCATGGCGCATGGCGTTCAGATCGGGAAGGTTGCCCGCGCGACGGAGATGAGCGTGGACACCATCCGTTTCTACGAAAAAGAGGGCCTGCTGCGCGAGCCCGAGCGCAGCGAAGGCGGGTTCCGGCTGTATTCGGCGCGGGACATCGAAACCCTGCATTTCATCCATAAGGCCCAGGAACTCGGGTTTTCGCTCGCGGACATCCGTGAACTCCTGCTTGTGCAGGACGAGCGCACGGAAGCCTGCCCGCACGTGCGTGATCTCATTCAAAGCCGACTTACGGCGGTGCGTGGCAAGATCGAGGACCTGAAACGCCTGGAGCGTCACCTGAAACAGGCCCTTTGCAAATGCGAAGACGCGCTCGGCGATGGCAAGGCGGGGCCGGCACATGAGCAGTGCCCGGTCCTCGAAGAAATCGCCGGGTCGAACGGAAAGGGAAAAGGATGAAGATTGAAGTGCTGTACTTTTCAGGATGTCCGAACCACGTGCCGGCTGTTGAACGGGTGAGAGAGGCGCTTCGCGACGAGGGCCTGAGGGGAGAGATCGTTGAAATTGAAGTGGCCGACCCGGAAACGGCGCAGCGCACGAAATTCCTGGGTTCGCCCAGCATCCGCGTGGACGGTCTGGATATCGAACCGGATGCGAGGTCAGCCACGGAATTCGGCATGATGTGCCGCACGTATGCGGATGGGTGCTGCCAGAGTGGCCTTCCCTCGCGCGAGATTATCCGTGCTGCTCTTCGCGAAGCCCGGCCCGTCATTCCTGACCCCGGACGGTCTGGTCTCCACCGCTCATTTATCTTCGGCGGGTCGTTGATCGCCGCCGTTGCCGCTTCGCTTTGCTGCATCCTGCCGATACTGGCGGCAGTGTCCGGCGCCGGAGCGATTGCCGCAGGCGCCCTGTTTGATCGGTGGCGACCCTACCTGCTCGGGCTGACCGGACTGCTGCTGGCGGGTGGATTTCTGCTCGCCTGGCGCGACCGCAGGAAGGCCTGCGCCGCGGACAGCCTCTGCGCCACGAAGCCAATAGGCCGCTGGAATCGCGTCGCCTTGCGCCTTCTCGCAACGGGCGTTGTCGCTTTGGCGGCGTTTCCCTATTACTCGGGAGCGGTGGCGCGCTTGGTGGTGCGGGAGCCCGGCCCGCCTCCTGCCCTAACCTCGGCCGGTCTTTCAACAGTGGCTTTCCAGGTTCCCGATATGGACTGTCCCGCGTGCGCGGTCGCTCTCTCGGCTGCCTTCCGCAAAATGCAGGGAGTGATGCAGGCAGAGCTTGACGTTGACAGCCGTAAGGCTGTCGTGACTTTCAACCCAAATGCTCAGAATATTGCCACATTGAAAAAGGTAATTACTGACGCTGGTTTTCACATCGCTGCGGAGCCACGCTCCCTGTAGCGAGATATTCCAGGACAAAAGGAGATTTGCAACTCATGCAAAGATTAACCGCTCAACTGATTCCGATGGCTGCTGCGCTGGCCCTGTTTGGTGTTGGGACGTTCTATGCCCAGGACCACGCGGGAGCGAGTGCAAAGGCAAAGGCGGACGCGCCCGAGATTTTCTGCGGCCACATGAAGACGGGACAACTCTGCTCCGGCAATGCCCAGATGTTTAAGCTGAGCGCCGCACAGAAAGAACAATATTCGCAGGCGCTCAACAAATACAACAAGGCTGTGGGAGAGGCGCAGAAACAATTTCTGGAAGACGCCAAAACCAAGGTCGGGCTGTCGGAGGCTGAGCTGGCGCTGGCCGAAAGCTGGTTCGCCGAAGGCCTCAATCCCGAGATCAACAAGATCCTGGCGGTAAAAACGAAGAGATAACGGCCCGCGCGGTGTCGACACGCAGCTACGCGGGCAGCACGCCGGCAAGCGTCTCAGGGAAGTCGGGCTTTTCATGCTGAGTCCTTTCTTGTGTTCTACCTTTTGCTCAACAATCTAAATAGTCTTCAGCAGGTGAATGTGCGCGATGGGCGGCGACCGGCTGCGTCAACGCCCACATCCTTGGCAGACAAAATGCTGCTCTAGTGTGATGGTGAAATACGATGTTGTCGTAATCGGAACCGGTACCGCGGCCTCAACTGCGGCCATGCGATGCCGCAAAGCCGGAAAGCAGGTTGCCGTGGTTGATTCAAGACCTTTCGGAGGCACCTGTGCTCTGCGCGGCTGCGATCCGAAGAAAGTGCTTGTCGGCGCCGCAGAGGTCCTCGATTGGAATCGTCGCATGGGAGAACACGGAATTCGCGCCGATCAGGTTCAAATTGATTGGCCGCGGCTGATCCAATTCAAGCGTTCCCTTATCGAGAGTGTTCCGAAGAATAGCGAAGCGAGTTTCGTTAAGAGCGGCGTAGCCACGTTCCATGGCAGAGCCCGGTTCGTAGGACCGACGTCTCTTGAGGTTGGTGACGATGTTCTGGAGGCGACCAACATCGTTGTAGCGGCAGGGGCGAGGCCTGTCGATTTGAAGATCCCTGGCGCCGAACTCGCAACGACCAGTGAGCAGTTTCTCGAACTGGAGCATTTGCCGGAACGAGTCCTTTTCATCGGCGGTGGATACATCTCCTTCGAGTTCGCACACATCGCCGCGCGAGCGGGTGCGCGTGTCACGATCCTGCACCGCGGCCAGCGGCCCTTGGAGCGATTCGATCCCGACCTCGTAGATCGATTGGTAAGCAGGACACGCGACCTCGGTGTCGATGTGAGACTCGGTGTAAGCGTAACCGGCATTATCGGCAGCTCAACTGGCGTCAAAATACGGGCACACAGTCAGCAGGGTGACCATGACTTCGATACCGACCTGGTGGTACATGGCGCAGGCCGAGTGCCCGAAATCGACGACATGCGCTTGAATGACGCAGGAATCGAATGGGACCCACTTCGAGGAGTGAAGGTAAACGAGTACTTGCAGAGCGTCTCAAATCCGGCTGTCTACGCCGCTGGCGACGCTGCGGCGAGCGCCGGTCCACCACTGACACCCGTCGCCGCATATGAGGGCAAGATCGCAGCGGAGAACTTGCTCAAGGGAAATCATCGCAAGCCAGATTATGACGGAATTCCTACTGTAGTGTTCACTGTTCCCCAACTCGCTTCCGTCGGGTTGCACGAGCGGACGGCCCGAGAACGTGGTCTCGCATTTCGCGTGAACCAGGAGGACACGTCAAGCTGGTATTCGTCGCGCCGTGTCGCAGAGCGACACTCCGGATTCAAGACTTTGATTGACGATGAGACCGGCCGGATTCTGGGCGCGC
Organism: Acidobacteriaceae bacterium; assembly: GCA_027452245.1. Classification (GTDB taxonomy): domain Bacteria; phylum Acidobacteriota; class Terriglobia; order Terriglobales; family Acidobacteriaceae; genus Sulfotelmatobacter. The sequence goes on along the minus strand of DAIDGW010000056.1, from coordinate 14,932 downwards.
ATCTTCTGGGCCCGGACGCCGCAGAAACCGTCAATTTCTTTGCGTTGGCAATTCGGAAAGGGCTGACTTCAACCGACCTCAAGGATGTCATCTACGCCTACCCTACGGTCGCATCGGACATTCCGTACATGATTTGAGAGGAGTCGAAGGCATGAACCAAATCTACACAGCGGGAAGCGTCGATGTCGACGCTATTGCTCTCGGCATTGTCAAGGTTTTTCCCACACTCAACCTCTTCGAGCAACGCCTCTCGCTGGAGCTGTACCGGTTGTTATCCGGAGGGCAGCCAGTCGCGCGCGCCGTCTTGGCCAAGCGGCTTCAGGCATCGCCCGAGATCGTCGATCGCATCCTCGATGGTTGGCCGGGCGTGTTTTCGGATTCAGAGCGACGGATTGTCGGCTACTGGGGTCTCGCTGTCCCGGCGGCTTACAGGAGTCCTCATCAATTGAAGATAGATGGCCAAAGGCTCTCGGCGTGGTGCGCGTGGGACACGCTCTTTTTGCCCGAATTGCTCGGCAAGCCTGCCGAGGTCGAATCCAGAAGCCCCGGTGGTAGCGCTGTAAAGCTGATTGCGGCGCCTAATGGAATTGACCACGTGGAGCCTGAGGACGCACATGTGTCATTTCTGATGCCTGATCCAGAGAAGGTAGAGACAGACATAGTGAGCACGTTCTGTCATTTCGCCCACTTCTTTCCCTCGCGGCCAGCCGGCGAGGCGTGGGCTGCGCAACATCCCGGAACATTCATTCTGTCGGTTGAGGAAGCCCATGCGGTTGCTCGCAGAAAGAATCAGGCACAGTATGGCGAAGCGATGGGATGGAGATAACGAGCGTCGCAGCGATTATTCGCTACGGAGTGCAATCATCGGATCAATCCTGGTGGCGCGCCGGGCCGGGAAGTAGCCTGCCAGCAGTGCGACCGCGAACAGCACTACGGCAATCAACGTGAATGTCAAAGGATCGGCCGGACTGATTCCATACAGCAGATTCGCGGCAAAGCGGGTGACCGCGAGCGCCGTGACCAAACCGCCTGTCATTCCGATCGCGGCTAACGTCACGGCCTGCCCAAGAATGAGCTTGAGAACATCGCCTCGACTTGCGCCTACCGAGATGCGGATTCCAAGTTCGCGCGTACGCTGGCTGACGGCATACGCCATCACTCCGTAGAGGCCCAGCGCCGCCAGCGCGAGCGCGAGCAAACCGAAAATGCTCAGCAGCGTTGCTGCCATGCGTTGTAGAAAGAGCGAAACGCCGATATGCTCCTCGAAGGTCTTGACGTCGAATATGGCCATACCGGTGTCGAGCGCAGCGACCGCAGTTTGCACGGCATGAACCGACTGATCCGGATTCGTCGCAGTGCGCGTGACCAAGATCATGTTCGAGCGATAGTCTTGAAATAGGGGCAGGTAAAGAAAGGCTTGCGGCGCCTCGCTCAAGCTTCGGTTCTTGACGTCCTTGGCGATGCCTACGATCTCCAGCCAATCGTTTGTCAGGTTGAGACGTTGACCGAGAGCGCCGCCTTTGGGCCAGTAGCGGTGTGCCATGGTCTCGTTGATAACGACCACTCGCTGGGCGCGCTCATTGTCTCGTTCATCGAAGTCCCTGCCACGCACTAGCGGGATGCGCATCGTTTGGAAGTAATTTGAACCTACGGTTTCATAGTTGAGCCGCATGTCTTCTTCAGGCGCCGGCGCATAGCCATCAATCGTGACGTTCGCAAATGCAATTCCGCCCAGGGTCAAAGGTAAGCGCCGCGCCAAAGTTGCCGATTGGACGCCCGGTAGGTTCCTGACCCGTTCGACCAGTTGGCGATAAAACTCGCGCCCGCGGCTTTCGTCGTAGCCGCTCAGGAACGGATCGAATGCGGCAAGCAGGACGTTATGCGGATCGTATCCAGGGTTGGCGTTGTATGCCTCGCGAAGGCTCCGCACGAATAGTCCTGCGCTGATCAGCGCGACCATCGAGAGTGCCACCTGCGTAACCACGAGCCCGTGTCTGAGCGAGATCCTGTGTGCTCCCCGGCCGGCCATGGCTGTAGTCTCCTTCAGTGCCGTGACCAGGTCCGGTCGCGAAGCCTGTAGGGTCGGAGCCAAACCGAAAAGCAGCGTCGTAATCACGGTCAATGCGGCAGTGAATGCGAAGACGGATGCATCCGGGCGTGCATCGATGTTCCCGCCCGCGGCGTACGGCGTTAAGAATGCGGGTAGAAATCGGGCTGTCCAGAACGCGAGCGTTAGCCCGATCGCAGCGCCGAACGCGGCGAGCACCAAACTCTCCGTCAGCATCTGGCGGACGAGTCGCAAACGGCTACCGCCTAAAGCGATCCGTACCGCAATCTCCTTCCGGCGCGCCGCCGCTCGGGCGAGCAGCAGATTTGCAACATTCGCGCAGGCGATCAACAGCACAACGGCAACTGCCGCCATGAGAATGGCGAGCGACGATTGAAGGCTGCGCTTCAAGCTGTAAGGAGACTTCTCCACCGCATAGACCTCAACGCCCAATTGCTCGTTTGTCCGGGGATACGCTTCTTCCAGTTGCCGGGCCATGGCCGCAAAATTCGCCTGGGCCTGAGAAACCGTCGCGCCCGGCTTCAAACGCCCCATCACCATGAGCCATCGACTGCTTCGGTCCGTGAGGGAGAAATGAGGGCGGGCGACGTAGTCCTTCATCATAACCGGAGTCCAGACATCGATGGCGTTGCCGGCAAACGGGCTCGTAAAATCTGCCGGAGTAACGCCGATGATCGTGAAGTCGTGCTCGTTGAGGGTTATCTTCTGACCGATCACGTGTGGATCGGAGCCAAATCGGCGCTGCCACAATCCGTAGCCAATCACCGCCACGGGATGCGAATTTGGCGTGCGGTCCTCCTCGGGAAGGAAGGTCCGCCCGATAAGCGCCTTGACCCCGAGAACATCAAAGTAATTGCTCGAAACGACAGCTCCTCGCACCCGCTCGGGTTTCTCACCGCGGCCTAGATTCATAGCGAGCATCTGATGAGCGGCCAGGTCCGACAGTGCGGTGTTGCGTTCGCGAAAATCGAGGTAATCGAGGTAGGACGTCGAGAGGGCCGAGTTGTGGCGCGTGGCGCCCCAAATCTCGACCAGTTGGTCCGGCCGCTCAATGCCGGGCAGCGGGTCCAGAAGGACTGCCTTTATCCAGGTGAAAATCGTCGCGTTTGCTCCCATCCCCAGTGCGAGTGTGACTACGACCGTAAGCGTGAAGCCCGGCCGCCTCGAGAGCATCCGAAGGCTATGTCGCAAGTCTTGCCAGAGGGTTGCCATTAGTTTTCAGACTCCAGCCAGTGGTCCGAAATAACGGACACTGGCCCACACCAATCGTAGACGTAAAAGCTCTCGGCCCGATAGTGCGGGACGTCATTTTAGATAGATATGACTTTCGGCATGTACCTTGATCAGGTACTCCGGAGAGGTGGATCGTGCCGCCGCAGTTGACTTTCTCTATAGTTCTATTATTATCGAAGTATAGAGAGGGAGCCGGAGTGGCCAAGAAAGAAGACCCTGAACTGATCACCCGCTACGCGGACATGCTTTCCGCGATGGGCACGGAGCCGCGCCTGCGCATTGTGCGCCTGCTCCTGAGCGCCCATCCGGAGGGGATGGTTGTCGGCGATGTCGGCGATGAATTGGGTATACCATCCAGCACCCTGTCCCATCATCTGGAAAAACTGAAAAACGAGGACCTTGTGCGCGTCAGGCGCGAAGGCACTTACCTTTGGTATTCGGCAAATACGGAAGCCCTCCAGGAACTGCTCGGCTTCCTCTACGCCGAATGCTGTACCCGGAACAAAGCAATTGAACCGCAGAAGATTGTCTGCTGCAAGTAAGGGGTTGACGTGATTAAAACCAGTGTTCTTTTTCTGTGCACCGGCAACTCGCGCCGGACGCAAATGGCGGAAGGGTTCCTGCGCGCGCTGGGCGGCGACAGTTACGACGTGGTGAGCGCGGGTGCTGAGGAAACGCCGCTCGATCCGGAGGCCGTGGCTGTCATGCGGGAGGTGGGCATCGATATATCCGGTCAGCAGACGAAAGCGGTAAACCGCTTTCTCGGGCGCCGCTTCAGCTACGTCGTGACACTGTGCGATCGCGACAAAGAGAAAACCTGCCCGATCTTTCCGGGCGCGATCTGGCGACTGCAATGGGATCTCGAAGACCCTTCGCAAGTCCGGTCGAGAGAAGAGCGCCGTGAAGCTCTGCGGCGCATACGCGACGAGATTCAGCAACGTGTGCTCGACTTCGTGAACAAAGCTGGTGACATCGGCAAAGGAGCGACAGGCAGATGAGCAATATAAAGGATATCGTTCAGGAGAAATATGGCGAAGCCGCCAGGCGCGTGAGTACCGGGTCAGGACTTCCCGCAGATTGCTGCTCGAAGACGAGTTGTTGCGAAGGCGCAGCATCCTCGTCGTGCGACCCCATCACCTCGGACCTTTACGACGAAGCGCAAAAGAGCGGGCTGCCGGAAAAGGCCGTGCTGGCTTCACTCGGCTGCGGAAACCCCACAGCGCTCGCGGAGTTGAAACCCGGAGAAACGGTTCTCGACTTGGGCTCGGGCGGAGGCATTGACGTATTGCTCTCCGCAAAGCGCGTAGGTCCCACGGGCAAGGCCTACGGTCTCGATATGACGGACGACATGCTCGCCCTCGCGCGGGACAACCAGCGGAAGGGCGGCATCGACAATGTCGAGTTCCTGAAAGGCGAAATCGAAAATATCCCCCTTCCCGACAATTCGGTGGACGTGATTATTTCGAACTGCGTCATCAACCTGTCCGCCGACAAGGACAAGGTCCTGCGGGAAGCGCTGCGCGTGCTGAAGCCGGGCGGCCGTTTCGCCGTGTCCGACGTGGTCGTGCGCGGCGAAGTCCCGCCCGAAGTTCGTAAAAGCATGGAGCTATGGGTTGGCTGTGTTGCCGGGGCGCTCGAAGAAATGGATTACATAAAGAAGTTGGCGAAGGCCGGTTTCGATGCCATCGACGTTGAACCGACGCGTATTTATTCAATCGAAGATGCGCGGCAATTCCTGACTGGCGAAGGTGTGGATGTGGACGCAGTCGCGCCACAGGTCGAGGGCAAATTCATGAGCGCTTTTGTGCGCGCGAAGAAGCCCGCGGCCTGCTGCGCGCCGGTCTGTTGCTCATGACGACAGCGCGCCGCCTTGTCGCAGAACTGCTTGGAACGGCGCTGCTGCTGGCCGCCGTCGTCGGTTCGGGCATCATGGGTGACCGCCTGTGCGGCGGCAATGTCGCGATCGCTCTGCTCGCAAATACGCTCGCGACAGGCGCCACGCTGGTTACACTCATCTTCACCTTCGGTGCGATATCGGGCGCGCATTTCAACCCCGCGGTTACGCTCGCTGATGCGAGCCAAGGCGGAATGCGCTGGCGCGACGTTCCTGGGTATATCGCGGCTCAAGTTGCTGGAGCCATCCTCGGCGTCTGGTCAGCGCATCTTATGTTCGCGGAGCCGGTGATTCAGGTATCGCAGCACGTGCGCGCGGGTGGCGCTCAGATGTTCAGCGAATTCGTGGCAACTTTCGGACTTCTTTCGGTTATCTGGGGATGCGGCCGGCTGCGCGCGGAAGCGGTGCCCTTTGCCGTCGGTCTTTACATTACGGGTGCGTACTGGTTCACGGCCTCCACGTCCTTTGCGAATCCGGCTGTCACGCTCGCACGTTCGTTCACGAACACGTTTGCGGGAATCCGGCCTGTGGATGCGCCGGGCTTCATCGTGGCGCAGCTCGCGGGCGCTTTCATTGCCACTGTTTTATTCCGCTGGCTCGTGCCGTCGCTTCCGAAGCAGGCGCGAGACGTCATCGTTCCTCACGACAAGGAAGTTGCGCATGGCAGATAAGAAACGCGTGCTGATCCTCTGCACTGGCAATTCAGCGCGGTCGCAGATGGCCGAAGGCCTGCTGCACCACGATGCGGGGGACCGCTTCATCGTGGAAAGCGCCGGAACGAAGCCGGGCCAGGTGCGGCCGGAAGCGGTCGCCGTTATGAAAGAATTGGGCATCGACATTTCCGGGCATCGCTCGAAGTCCGTCAATGAATTCGCCGGTGAGAAATTCGACTACGTGCTCACGGTCTGCGACAACGCGAAAGAGAGCTGCCCGATTTTCTCCGGCCAAGCAAACCGGCTGCACCGCAACTTCGAGGACCCCGCAGCCGCGGAAGGTTCCGAAGAGGAGCGGCTCGCCGTCTTCCGCCGTGTGCGTGATGAAATCAGAACCTACCTGGTTGCCTTTCCGCCAAAGGCATAAGAAGAAACACCCTTACGCGGCTTCACCCTCAGGAACCGCGCTCGTCCGTTGGGGCTGGAAAACTTTTCCCTTGACACTATAGTTAGGTATAGGGTTTAGGCTGATTATAGAGCACAGGATCAGGTCATGACAAACCTCAAGATCGGCGAGCTGGCTCAGCAAGGCCAGGTAAATCTGCAAACGATCCGCTATTACGAGCGGGAAGGACTCCTGCCGAAGCCTCCCCGCCTGTTGTCCGGCTATCGGGTTTTCACGTCCGATGCCGTGCGGCGGGTGCGGTTTATCAAGCGGGCGCAGGAGCTTGGTTTTTCCCTGAAGGAAATCAAGGAGCTGCTGTCGATCCGGTTTGACCCGAAGGGGGATTGTTCGGATGTTCGGAAACTGGCAAAGGCCAAAGTGATCGATATTGACCAAAAGATCCGCACGCTGCAGGCCATGCGGAAAGTGCTAGGCAAGCTGGCGACAGCGTGCCCCGGCCGCGGGCCGCTGCATGAATGTCCCATCCTGGAGAGCTTCGAGCCGGACGGAGAAATACAATGAGCAGAAATGCTTGGTTGATACTCTTTGCTGTCGTCGCCGTTCTCGGCGCGGGTGGTTTGGGGATTTTCGTAACAGAAAAACAGCATGCGCACGCAAACGTCAGCGCTAAAGAGGCAGTTGTCAAGACGCAGACCGTGCGCATCCCCGTCCAGGGGATGATCTGTGTCGTGTGCGCCGGCAATGTCAAGAAAACTCTTGAATCGATCGACGGCGTTCAGGAAGCGCAGATTGATCTTGAACGGCGCGAAGCGCGCGTCCGCTACGTCGAAGGCAGGGTTTCATCCGATCGGCTCGTGGCGGCAATCGACAAGCTCGGATACAAGGCCGGCACGCCTATCCCGGAGGCCTCGTCTAGATGACGCTCGAGGCATTTCTGCAAAGGTTCGCATCCAGTCTGCCGCACGGGTCGCTGTGGGCCGTGGTCGTGGCGGTATTGGCAGGCGTCGTCGCAAGCGGGGTATGTCCGTGTACGGTTCCGGTCGGGCTGGGGGTCGCGGGCGTCGTGGGCAGTTCCGCTAAGGAAAATCGCGGTGGTGGATTTCTGATCGCCTTGGCGTTCTTTTCCGGGATTGTCGTGAACCTGGCTATCCTCGGTAGCATCGCGGGCCGCATGGGCGCGATTTTGACAGAATCGTTCGGGCGTTACTGGGCCTTGGGCATGGCGGCCGTTTCTCTGCTCGCCGCTATCGTGGCGTTCACAGGTCCGCGTCTCCGGATGAAGAAGCTGGCTTCCTTGCGTCGGCCGGGCCTGGCTGGGACGTTCCTGTACGGCTTCATCTTCAGTCTCGGAACATCGGCTGCGCCCCTGCTGCTCTTGCTCACTGTCGCCGCCGCCCAGGCCCGGCCGGAGTATGGGTTCCTTCTTGCCCTGGCGTTCGGCATCGGGCGGGGACTGCCCTTCCTGCTCGCGGGATTGTTCGCCGGGACGTTGATGCAATTCACGCGTTTGGGATTGTGGTCGCGAGCGGTCCAGGTGGTAAGTGGCTGCGCCCTTCTGTTCGTCAGCATCTACTACGCGCGAGCTTTTACTGCCCTCCTTTAGGAAGCATTGATCGAGGTGTAATCATGAATACCGCAACGACCATTGAATCGGCTCCACATTATTGGAGTGAAGAACCGTCCAAACAACCCGGACGCCGGCGAATCCGCGCGCACATCGGGGGATTGCACTGCTCATTGTGCACGGGGACCATCGAGAAGGCGCTGGGCCGGCGGCCCGGCGTGGACAAGGTTGCCGTCAGTTTGACGCACGAGCAGGCGTTGATTGAATACGACCCAAGCGTGGCGCGGGCCGAGGACCTGCTCCGGATCCTCAAGGATATCGGTTACACCATCTCCGATCCGCGCAAGCTGCGGCCGTTTGAGGAAGAGGAGCGGGCGCTGGTGCTCGAACGCAGGCGTTTCCTTTCCGCGCTGGGCATGAGCATTGCGGCGATGGGGCTGGCCGGATACCCGGTCACCAGCTCCTGGTTTGCGCTCTGCGTCTTCTCGATCGCGAGCCTGGTTGCCTTCTCCTTTGTGGTCTTGCGCAGCTATGGCATGCGCTGGGCGTTCGCGGGATCAGCGCTTTTCGCAGCGCTGGGCGCGGGCACGTACGCTTTGCAATTGCGCGGGGCGTTCGGCGAGGCCACGCCGTGGCTCGCCGGCGTGCTCGCCCTGTTGCTCATTTTCGTGCTGGGCGGGCACATTGTGCGCATGGCTGCCATGGCGCTGCGGCGCGGCATTCTCAACCAGCATGTGCTGGTCGAATTCGGTGCGTTTGCCGGGGTAGCCGGCGGTGTGGTCGGCCTGACGTTCCGGCCGCCGAACTATCCGACGGTGGCGTTTTTCTCGGTCGCGGTAATGGTCCTCACCTATCACATCTTTTCCGAATGGCTGTCGTTGATCGTTAAGACCCGCAGCTCGCAGGCGGTCAAGAAGCTTCTGGACCTTGAACCCGACGTCGCTTACGTCGTAAAGGACGGCAGGGACGAAGCGGTGCCGCTCGAGAATGTCCGTGTGGGAGACGTGGTGCGCATCCGCCCAGGTGAGCGCGTGCCGGTGGATGGGCAGGTCGAATTCGGGGAATCGGATGTTGACGAATCGCTCGTCACCGGCGAGCCGCTTCCTGTCGAGAAGCGCCAGGGAGACCGCACTCTGAGCGGCGCGCTGAACGGTCACGGCACTTTGCTAGTACGGGTCACTGTGGTGGGTGAAGAAAGTTTTCTCAGGCAAGTGATCCGCAGTGTGGAGGACGCCCGCGCCCTGAAACCAGGCTTGTTGCACCTCGTGGACCGGGTCCTCCGCGTATATACGCCCATCGTGCTTCTCACGTCGGCCGGCGCAATGCTGTTTTGGCTTGTTGTGCCGCTGGTCGGCGGTGCCGCTCCCGATCTGCAACGGGCCATGTTTGCCGGTCTGAGCGTGCTCGTCATGGGCTATCCGTGCGCCGTGGGGATTTCGGCGCCGCTGTCGATCGTCCGTGGGGCGGGCGAAGCAGCCGAGCGCGGCGTGCTGATGCGCACCGGCGAGGCGTTTCAGGCGCTACGGCGCGTGCAGCGCGTGGTTTTCGACAAGACCGGCACGCTGACCGAGGGCCATCCCTCATTGCGCGAGATCGTCGTTCTGGCTGGCCGGGAGGAAGAGCTGCTCGCAATCGCGGCAGCCGTAGAGGCCGGGTCCGAGCACCCGCTGGCGCGCGCCGTCGTGGAAGAGGCTTTCAAACGTGGCATTGCTCTGCCGGAAGTGCAGGGATTCGAAGCCGTGCCGGGCCGTGGCGTCAGGGCGCGCCTCGATCAACAGCCATTGCTGGTGGGCAGCCCCGCTTTTCTTGCGAGCGAGGCTGTGAATCTTGCGCCGCATGACGGGCGCATCAAGGAACTGGAGGGGCACGGCCTGACAGTCATCGCTGCCGCCCGTGACGGCTCGCTGATCGGTCTGCTGGCGCTTGGCGACGCGCTGCGGCCCGACGCGGCGGAGACAGTGCGCCGCCTTCATGCGCTCGGTATCCGCACGAGCCTGATTACCGGCGACAACGAGCAGGCGGCGCTGCATTTCGCGCGGGCTGCCGGCATCGAAGAGGTCCATGCGCGTGTATTGCCGGCCGAGAAAGCGGCCATGATCCGTAAGCTTCAAGAGAGGGAGCGCGTCGCGATGGTCGGCGACGGCATCAATGACGCGCCCGCCCTGATGCAGGCCGAAGTCGGTATCGCGTTCGGTGGTGGCGCCGATATCGCGATCGAATCCGCTGATGTGATCATCCTCAACAAAAGAGTTGGTGCCGTGCTCGACGCTTATGACATCAGCCGACGCAGTTACCGGAAGATCGTACAAAACGTCTCGCTGGCATTTCTGTTTAACGGCTTGGGGATTCCGGCTGCCGCGACGGGACTCGTTTACCCGATATGGGGCATGGTCGCCATGGCGGCCAGTGTGACGACGATTTTCATCAATTCACTGTGGGGCCGCGGCTCGTATTTCTTCGAGGCGATCAAGACGGTCGGGCGGCCGCAACCAAGTGCAAATCAGCCGCAGCCACAGGTTCAAGAGGCTCATTAAAACGGAGGTCTTTACTATGTTCAAATCGATCACATTAGAGGTAGTCGGCAACCAGCGGCTCGCTTGTGCAGGCTGCGAGGAGCGCGTCGAGGACCTGCTTAAAGGCCTGGAAGGCGTGGGGCAGGTTCGCGCACAGGCGCGCAAGCAGCGGATCGAAGTACTGTTCGATTCCGCGAAGCTGGATGCCGGCGCGATCGCGGACCGCCTCGCGCAGGCCGGCTACGAGACCAGACTCGAAGTGTGAAGCTCGAATTCCGGGTTGAAAGCAGTGGCGTCGGAGCAAGCGATTGACGGCATAGATCTACATCGGCTGGAGCGGCTGGTCTGGCTGCTGGCGGGCTTAACATTTCTCATCTTTTTCCAAGCCTACATGGTCGCACCACTGATCCCGCGATTGGCGGGCGAGTTCGGCGTTTCCGGGGAAAAGATCGGCCTCGCGGTCCCGGCCTATATGGTTCCATACGGAATCTCAACGCTCTTCTATGGGTTGCTGTCGGACCGCCTGGGCCGCCGGCGCATCATGCTCGCTTCGCTGGTGGCCTTCATTGTATTGACGGCCTTGACCGCCACTGCCAGTTCAGCGTCGGAGCTGATTGTTTGGCGGCTTGTCACCGGATTGGGAGCAAGTGGGGTCGTCCCGCTGGCGCTCGCGCTCATTGGTGAATTGTTCCCTTATGAGCAACGCGGGCGGCCGTTGGGCTGGCTGTTTGGAGCGATGGCGGGGGGCATGGCTTTTGGTTCCACGTTGGGCGTGGTTCTGGCTCCCTTCGTCGGCTGGCGCATGCTCTTCGTCGGAGTGGCGGGAGTAACCGCAGTCATGTCCGGCATTCTCCTTCGTCATGCCGCCCTGCTGGGTTCTCAGACTGCTCATCTGCTGACCTTCAGCGGTATTTTTGCCGGCTTTCGCAATCTTTTGCAAAACAAGCGGGGCGCCAGTACCTATGCATTCGTGCTGCTCAACAGTATTTTTCATTCGGGAGTTTTCACGTGGCTTGGTCTGTACTTCGCGCAGCGCTATCACCTTGGAGACGTGGGGATCGGCCTTGCGCTGCTGGGCTACGGTGTGCCGGGCTTCCTCCTTGGTCCATTGATCGGCCGCGCGGCTGACCGCTGGGGCCGGAGATGGCTGGTGCCTATCGGTCTGGCGATCGGTGCATGCGCAGCGGCAGCGCTAATTCTTCATCCGCCTGTAGCGTTGGCCGCCATAGCCGTAACAGCTCTCTCCCTCGGCTACGATATGACACAGCCGCTCTTCGCCGGAATAGTAACGGCGCTTGGCGGCCAGCGCGGGGGACAGGCGATGGGGCTGAATGTATTCACGCTGTTCACAGGGTTCGGCCTGGGGAGTCTGCTTTTCGGCGCGGTCCTGGGGTTGGGCTTTGGCACGGCGCTTGCGCTTTTTAGCGCGATAGAGCTTTTGGCCGCTCTCTTGGCTGTCTCGCTTTTTCGGGATGAGGTCAGCGGGACTGTGCAGCCTCGGCCAGTGTCCGGCTAGCTATAGGTCATGCGCTGCCGGCAAAGCACGACGCGCGGGGATTTCAGTTAAGCTGAAGGCTCTGGAGGTTTAGTATGTCCGTTGCCTGCCCTGTTGATCTCGATACTGGCAAGCTGCGTCGTGAAATTTCGAAAATATACGGAAAGGTTGCAGTAGAACCCGCTGCCCAATTCCATTTCCATCGCGGCCCCGCATACGCGACGGAGTTCCTTGGATACGACGCGGACGAGCTTGCGAGCCTTCCCGCCGAATGCACAGGCTCGTTCGCCGGAATCGGCAATCCCCTCGCAATCGCTGCGGTTCAGGGCGGCGAGACGGTTGTTGACATTGGCTGCGGAGCAGGAATGGACCTTCTGCTCGCCGGCAAGCGCGTGGGCCAGAAAGGTCAAGCGATCGGGATCGACATGACAGAGGCCATGGTCGAACGAGCAAGGAATTCGGTGGCCGCGAGCGGAATGACACATATTGAAATTCGCAAAGGCGATGCAACCGCGTTGCCGGTTGCGGGCGGCAGCGTGGATGTCGTCATCTCAAATGGCGTCCTCAATTTGGTCCCGGAAAAGGAACTAGGTTTTGCGGAGATCGTGCGTATTCTTCGGCCGGGCGGCCGGTTGCAGCTCGCCGATATCGCCTTGGACCGGGAACTCTCCGAAGACGTCCGCCAAAACATCGACTTATGGACCGGCTGAATCGCCGGCGCACTGCCGGAGGCAGAGCTCATCGATTATCTGGGAAAGATCGGCTTAGAGGACGTGCGAATTACGGAGCGGTTCGACTGTTTCCGCGCGACACCGAAAGAGAACACAGCCCGCAAGTTTGGTGTCCACGGCGTCAACGTGTTTGCGCGTAAGCCGGTTTTTAGAGCAATATCCGCTCGACTTCATCGAGGCTGACCTGGTCGTTGCGCCAGTCATAGACGCCAGTGGTCCGGGCACTTTCGTGGTGCGGCCATGAGTTGCGCCTCTTCGAGTTTGCAATCGTTGTGGCAGGTGTTCCGTGATGCCCGTCGCCCGGAACGTGTGGCAGCGATTTTCGTCTCGATGGCGAAGTCCTATGCGCGATGGCGGATCATGCGGTACAGGTGGGGCTGGCTCGGAGCGCGCGCTGACGAAAATTCGCGGGGGAAAAGATCGGTTTCATTTTCCAGCAATTCTTTCTGCTGAGCACAGCGCATTCGGCCGGATCTGCAACCGTCGGCATAGGACCTTCGCCCATTTTCATTTTGTAGCCTGGTGTAGTTACCGAAGAGGCACCTTACCAGATCGCTCCATTTTCAAGCAGAGGGTTGCCACACGGGAAGGCACCCGTTATCAGGGCTTGATCACACATTGATCACACCGTGGGCACCTGCAGGGGTCCTTTCGGAGGAAAGATCGGTCACGGTTAACGTAGAATCAACTACTTAGGACTAGTTCGGACTGGTTCGGACGACCTGAATCGGGTTCGATTCCCGTTAGTCCGCGGACATGCGCACGGATAATGGAATTCCGAACCAAGCAGGCTCATTGTCATGTTGGACGAACTCGAGCAAATCGAATGAGCCGTGGTTGCACGCGCGAGCCGTCCGCCGCGCCAGCGCTTCGTTCAAACGCCCTGGGCTTCGCTGATCCACTTGGCTGGCACGTCAGTCTCTCGCACAGTGGCCAGCGGCACCCTCGAAACCTCGGGGTCGGACCGCCCTTCTGCCCAACGTGTTCGGGTAGGATTATTTCAAGAACAGTGACAAGCTGGTAGGATATCTTCACTAACTGTGGCGAGATTTTTCATGATCTCTGGCAAAGGGCCCCGGTTTGCCTTTTGCTTCCAACACCGGCATTTTCAGCTACTCTGACAACCTACACCTCCTCCTCCTTTCAGTCGGGATAAGAACTTGCGGATGCGCTCGGGTGTTGCGGTGGCGGCGCCGGCGCATCGTCTTCTTCAAGTTGCTCGACGAGGTCGGCGTCAGCCTGATCCGTTGCCGTATCGAACAAGCTCCTGTTTTCGCCCGTGGGAGGCGCCGTTTTGCTACCGAACACGGGTTTGCCGTCCTTGAACTCGGTCGGAGGATTCGGATTCGGCGGGGTGCTCGCCGTCTTTGAACCGTTTCCCTTCTTCCTGTCGTCCAGCTTCTTCTTGTTCTCGGCTTCCAATGCCTTAACTGCGGCAGCGTGCTGCGTTTTCAGTTCATCCAAGTTCGATCCCGTCCTGGCGATCGATTCGGTAAAGGTCGCGAGCTGGCCGGGTAATTCCCTATCCAGTTCCTCGGCATTGCCCGTGATCGAGAGCGGCGTCGTGAGTGCCGTATTCTCATCTGAACTGCCATCGACGACGAGCTTGTGCGGGATGATATTCACCCTTAGCAGTCCCTGGCCGACATCCGAAATGGTGATCATGACAGCGCGCTGTCTGAGCAGCGGCATCAATTCTGTAAACACTGTGTTACTCTCCTTCCTTCTTTGAATGTGGGGATCGGTCCCCGAAACCAACTCGAACCATCAGCAATTCCAAACGCCATGCTTCATGGCTCCGGATATAATCCACGCAGATATGAACCACGCAGACCCCAACACGATGCGAGCTAGGGCTCGCCAGGCGACCGAAATCTTGAAGACTCAACTGCTCGGGACGGGAACCATAGAGCCTTTGGTGGCGCTGTACTTCGATGACCACATCGAGCAGGTTGAGTTTCAAGATCCCTCGGTCTTGGAACACTTTGACGTCAGGACTGCACGGAGTTTCGACTACTTGCGAACTTTGGTGAGGATCAAGAACCCACAGGTGGTAATGATTACGCTGGATGTTCGAATGGGACCGTTCGAATCCGACGAGCGGGATGTCCTGGCGGACACCACTGCTGTTTTCTTGATGCTCGATTCTCCTCTTCTGACGATTCAGGTTCTTCTGCCCTACACACGTTGTGGCGGGAGGACCGCCGTGTCAAATGTTCACTACACGGAGATGCCCGGCGACGAGGGCGGTACGCCGTGCCCGCTTTTCAAGATGTTCTCGGATGCACCTGTGGCCGTGTGCTGAACGGGCTCATCGCCTACCGCTGCGATGATTCCGCAATCGCTCAGACCACCTGCAGCTTGAACCGATTAAT
>DAIDGW010000055.1 GCA_027452245.1 Acidobacteriaceae bacterium | reverse complement strand
CGGGCGCAATGATCGTCACTCGCTCCAGGACGCCATAGCTCTCCGCGAAGTTGCGGACCCCCGACTCGCCCCACTCGTAGCCTTCTGTCACCATCTTGTGTGGTTCCAGGCGATAGAGCACGTTGAAAAGGTCGTCGGCGTAACCGCCCATGAGGGTCCCGGTAAGTACGGCGATTCTGTCCACCGCCCTCGCCATGGTCCCTAGCGCGTTGCCCTGCGCCGTGTCTCCCTTTAGCTCATGCACTTCATCCGCGATGCCGTAATCGAAGAAATCCGGCATGTAGCGCCCGATAAACTCCAGCGGCGCGAAGCGGCGGATGCGCCCACCGTCTGCCTGCCAAAGAGGGCTGTACATAGCTCGCCGATTCTTTCCTTGGTCTTCGCCGGCATCGCCGATGATCTCGCTCCGACGTATCTTTTCAAATTCGCTCGCGAGAACGCGCTCGTCGTTCACTATTAGCGGCGCGCCCGTGTCAGGATTGATCACAGTCCCCAGGCATGGGCCGGACTTCGCCACCGCGTAACAATGCTTCCAAAAGAAGGAAAGCTTTGCCCTGTCTCGGCCAACGACAAAGAACGCTGGACCTGGACAGATGTTTTGCCAGCGATCACGCGCCGATTTCGAGTTCTTCCGAAGGCGGAGATCCGTGAGCGTTGTGTGCAGGCCTTCGCGCACGATCCGGCCATTTCGATAGCGAACTTCATTTACCCCGTGCGGATTTGCGCCCGATTGTCCCGGTGTTCGCAAGCCGTCGATGATGAAGACACGCGCCCCGGGGACGGTGATTAGAACCTCTCGGCACCACTTCCCGACGATGTTTGGTGGTGCCATCACCAGAGCGGTATACGGTTGACCAGCAGAACGCACGTGGATCGCGGAAAGCGCCATGAGTGTTTTGCCGGTGCCGCATTCCGCAATGACTGCGGCGGCCCTGGCGCGATGCCAGCGCTTCACGATACCCATCACCGCCAGACGTTGAGCTGCGAAGGGGCTTCGCAACAACGTCTTGAACCGCTCCGACACGAGATCCTGGGGAGCCTGAAGGGCAGGGTAAATTTGAAGAATGCGGTCGCCTAATTCCTGCGAGAAGCAGCTCAAATATTCGGCGATGGTTGAAGGGATGCTCATGATGGGATCTCTCTTCCTGTGGTGAATCTTTGGATGGCGAACAAAGGGCGAATACTGGTGGTATACTTTAAGGCGTGGTGGGGACCCGCTGCCGCGTCAGCTACCTGGATTCCAGAAACATCGAGCATGCCGTGGATGTCACAGCGGACTCATTGTTTGAGGCCGCTGCGGTTGCTATACGGGCCTTCCGAGAAGGTGCCTTGGTCGAGGAGTTGCCGGTGGCGGATACAGAGTTGCGCATCGCAGTCTTTCCGCTGCCGGTCAACACAGAGTTCGCTTACAACGGGTGGAACAGTGGGCTCAAACCGGTACGGTGAAAAGCCCTGTGGAGATGCTGCGGCGGGAGCGCATACGCGAGTTGTTAGGGCTCAAGAACGAAGCTGGCAAATGACCCGGGTCGCGCTGAACGACTGCCAGGGAATCGAGCCGCCGTCATCAGGAATCTCGATTGTCTTGTCCTTCACGGCCTCCCCGATCCACTCCAAAAACTCCTCTTTGCTTCCGACGACTGCGATTGGCCGGTATCCAAGTCCATCCAACGGCTGAATACGTTGTTTTTGTTGCAGCATGCTCCAAAACCAACTCGCCCAGGAAGGATGAACCGGCAGGCCGAGCCGTTGCGAAATCCGGTACAGGACAAAATCCGGATCGTCATTAGACAAGATGATCCGTCCAACATCGCCTTCATCGGCTACCTGAGCGGAGAGGGCGACCAAGTGACGCACGCTGCGGCTCCGTCCGGCCACGGCTATGGTGCCGCGGAAGACCCGTGGATCCTTTCCCAGCGTCACCCTTCGTTGAGCGAGGTCGGGGCCGGAAACGGTCACCCACTCCTGGCCTGCAAGTCCAGCCCAGATGGCGCCGATATCGACGTCATTCCCGAACACTGAAACGAGATGGCAAGTACCCGAGGCTTCCTTATTGTCGGCAGGTTCGCTGATGAACCGGTCTAGTGCAACGCGGAGTCGCGTTCTCGTGTCTTTCAGCTGCTTTTCAAACTCCAACCAGCCAAAGCGTTCGTGTGCGTTCTTCATCGGCGGACTCCTTTCAAAGACGAGCGCGAGGGTCCCTGTCAAACCCGCTATTCAAGCGTGCCCGTTTCCCCGGTCGCGAAGACGACGGAAAGCTCCTGGACAAAGCGTTCCCGCTCGCGGATCACAGTTGTGCCATCCTCCTCTTCCTCGGTGAGTTTCGTCGTAACCTTTTTGCTCTTCCACGCTGCGATGTGGCGCTCTTCGCCCGAGCCAAAAATTCCGTTGATGAGACCAGAGCAAGCGACCAGGCCAACTTGGCCCGCATGCAGCGGTGTGAGTGGCCTTCCTCCGATAACGGTTGGTTCCGGGGCGAGAATTCGCGTGGTTTGCCGGTAGGCCGGCGAGTTCGCGACGAGATCCTCCAATTCATCGAGAGGCAGGCCCTTGAACGTCAGCGCTGCCGGCCCACTGGTCGGCACGGCGTATGGGTCGTCGCATGAGTCCGCCAGCTCCGGCAGGCTCTCGTACTCGCGCCCGAGCGTGGTGAAGCGATAACGGCCCTCGCTGATCTCGCGGTCACGAAGTTGTTCGCGCTCTCGGCGCGTCCGCCGAACGCCGGCAATGAGGACCTGGCGATAGCGAACCGACTCCGGATCGGACAGACGAAACACCCGAGCACGCTTGAAGTGGGAAGCGAGGATCTGCGCGCAGTCGGTCGCGCGCTCGGCCGGAATCACCAGCAGGAGTACCCCACCTGGGATCAGCCACCGGAAGATGTGATTCAAGAACACCGCCTCAAGTCGTTCCCGAGCGTTCCCGGCGAGGGCCCAGTCGTATGGGGGATTGCAAAAGCAGAGCGAGAACGACTCGACGGCGCAATGGGTTTCCAGACAGTTGCCCTGAACAATCTTGGTAAATGATGGCCCGGCTTGTTCCGCGCGATAGGCATCCAATTCAATTCCGTAGCGTCTTGCGCTGGAATCCCGGGTAATCGTAGCGAACGCCGCGCCGTCTCCGACGCACGGATCCAAGGCCGAAAACAGCTCGACCGGAAACCGCAAGAGATTTCGGATTCTTTCCGCTTCGCTGAGCGGAAGGGGGTAGTAATTGCAGCGAACTTTGGCGTTGAAGCGGGACACTTTAGGCTCCTATGTTTTTGATTCGTGGTGGTGGATCACGTGCTGGTCGTACTGGCGGTGCTGGCGGTGGTCGCATCGCCGGCGACGACACCGCCGCGATAAAATAGAGTGGGGATGTGGTCATGACGCGGCTGTCCTTCTTCCGCTACCTGGCCGCATTCGATCAGGTCGATCTTGCCTGTGCACTGAGATGACCATGCCCAATCGTGATCTCATTCGCGCTTCTGAAATCGCAGATTGGTGTTTTTGCCGAAGATCCTGGTATTTGAGTGCCCGCGACGTCGGCCCCAGCCTGGTGCAACTTGAGAAGAGGCACGCCGGCGTTGACTATCATCAGCAGCATGCTCGCAGTGTGAATCAAGCCCGGGGTGTAATGAATGGCGCAGCTCGCGCTCTGTTCGTTGCCGTGGTGCTTGCTGCGGCCTACTGGTTCTGGGCCCACGCTCGCTGAAATGGACCGGAGACGATGTTCTTCGTCATTGTCCTCATCGCCGCGGCCTTGGCATGGTTCGTGGGGCGCGGGCTGTTCGCGCGAACCGGCCTCCCCACGCGAAACATTCTCTACGCGGACGTCGGTAGCACCTTTCCACAGCCCGCACCTCTCACATCCAAACGCTATCGCCTCAGCGGAAAGCCGGATTACCTGGTTCGGGTCAAAGACGGCATCGCTCCGGTCGAGTTGAAGTCTAGCCGGTCTCCCTCGTCCGGCCGCCCCTATGACGGTCACCTTTTGCAATTGGCGGCCTACTGTCTACTCGTCGAAGACGTTTGTCGTGTCTCGGTCCCTTACGGACTGGTCCAATACGAGGATCGCACCATCCGTGTCGAGTACACGCCGTCGCTACGAGCAGGCCTGCTTGCGCTTCTTGACGAAATCCGAACGGCCAAACGCAGTGGGGAATACCACATCAACCACCACCAACCCAGCAAATGCCGGTCTTGCGGGTTCCGTTCTGTTTGCGGAGAGAGTCTGATTTGAGCGCCCTACTCACCAAGCAACGGCTCGGCTTTAGACTTCACGCCGTGTGTGCTCGTTTCGCCGGCATCATCAGAGAGACCGTTACGGCCAATCCCGAGCTCTTCCTGCCGGTGTTCTTGCTGTTCGTCTGGCAGATCTCGGCGATCGCGGTGAAGCCGCGGACCCTTGGGCTCGCTCTGCTGATGACATTGCTCTTGTTGGTTTATGGCTATCGCGTGCTCGGGAAGACGCCCTGGCTTCGTCGGCTAGGCTGGGTGTCCCCGCGTCAAGGGTTCTGGTTTTATGCCGCTCTTGCCGGCGTTGCTTCCGGCGCTGGCGTGTGGTCGACCGCCAGATTCTTTCACGAGTCCCTGGGTGGTGTTCCTGCCCCGCATCGAGTCCTCTTGGCGAGCACGTCCGGACCAATGCTCGAGGAAATGCTTTTTCGAGGCCTCTTCTTCTGGCTGGTCTTCGAGCTTTTGAACCGCGTCGGCATTCGGAAGGTCGCGGCCCTTATCGCGACGGTCCTCCTCATCGCCGTAGGCTTCGCTTTCTCTCACACTGGCAGGACTGGGCTCAGCCTCTACACAACAATTCTCACTGGAATTGCATTTGGCTGGATGCGGGCACAATCCGGATCGACGGCGGCTGCAGCCCTCATGCACGCCGTCTACAATTTGGTGCTCTCGTCTATTGCGACGTTTTAGCGCCGCCTCTTCCGTTGCTTTTCGACCGCGCCTTTTACCGCCGACGAGAAAGCCTACTCGTATGAAATCGGCCAGCGATGCCTGATTCCTTTCAAACGCAGCACCAGATCGCCCGGATGAAGGTCAACCAGCACGGGCCTTCCTCGTTCTCTCGCTGCCGTCTCTCGTACAATCGGCCGTCCGATTCTCGTGAGCAGCTTTGTCCTTTACCATCTGGTACTCTTGCCGAAACCGGCACGACCCCCGGTGGCGCAGTTCCTTGCCGCACGGACATTTGTGGTCGATCCGTTTCCGGACAGCCAGCATTTTTTGATACCAGTTATCGCCGGTGCTCATCGAGATACCGAGAGCGTCGCACGCCTCCCGAATTGTCTTGCCATCGACGAACACCAGCCGATGAAAGTCGGGCTTCTTCGACTGCGTTGGGTGATTGATTCCTCCCCGGAAGGTCCGGTCGATGACGAAGCTTCGCTGGCAATCCGGATTCATGCAGCGCCAGGCTCTTGTTCCGGAACTGTTGCGTCCGCGACTCTGTGTTTTCCCTCCACAGAAGATGCATGGGGGTTTGGTTACGGCGGCGCCGACACGGTTCCGTGCAAAGATGAGATCGAACAATGCATTCAGCAAGTGCTCCCGGCATTCCTCCGTATCGCGCGCCCAGATGACCAATGTGCCCTGCGCGTCGGGGGCTGTTGCGGAGAATTTGTGGGCGCCCTTATAGGGCCGGTTCAGAGTGTGAACCAGCGAGGTAGCCATC
>DAIDGW010000054.1 GCA_027452245.1 Acidobacteriaceae bacterium | reverse complement strand
GTCTGCCACGCATAGGTGGAGTTATAGTCTCCGGCTTGCGCATTGGTGAGCGGAACACTGTAGGTTGCGCCGTTGCCGGTTGCCGATGCACTCAAGATCGTGTTGACGATTCCCCGTCCAAGTGTTGCCACTACTCCACCTCCGCGTATTGAATGCAGCGGCACAACGCACCGCCGTCACATATCGATGATAAATCCGCATCCGGTCCGCTGATAATCGATCCATCCGCATCGGAGCACGGCGAGCAGGTCGAATCTTCCAGCACACTGCCGCGCCGCCACACTAAAGGCTTGCCGTGCAGTTTCTGGACCTGCTGTAACCCATCTGCTCGCCCGGATTGAAAAGCCTGGTTCGCTGCCTCGCGTGCAATGTTTTTCAGCAGGCCATCGCTATACCGATGAAGCGCCCCGCTCATCACGTCAGGGTCTGCGAGCTTTTCTGGCTCACCGTCTTCAGCAATCGCACGCGCTGCGGCCTGATAGCGGTTGAAGACTTTCCGCACTGTCAGCTTGGCGAGGGTCGAAACAGGCTGAGCTTTCATTTCGTCACCTCGAGCTGGGCCTGAAGACTCGACTGATTGAAAATCTGAGTTAATTCCTGCTCCACCAGATTCTCAAGGTGCGGCTCCAATACGAATTGCATTTGACTCGCCGGTACTCTGGCCTTCAACTGCTTCGCCGCCTGCCGTGCAATCGAACCAATGACCTTTGCCTTGACCGGCCCGGTAAGATGAGCCAAAAGCGCTTGAAATGCTGCATCGTGCTGCGCTCGCAATGCCTGTACCGCGTCGGCTCCATGTAGCGTCTCGTAATGGGTTGTCTTGCCGCGCTTGACTGGCACTTTCGCCGCTAGGCTGGACAGCATCTCATCCGCATCATCGTCCTCATCAAACGTCTCCCGTTCGACTGGGTTAGGGTCAGGCGTCGGATTCAGCGGCGTGTCCTGATGATCCGGGGGCTGGAGTTCGGCTGGCACAGGGACAACGTTTCTTTCGCGCCCCGCGCTCGGAGTGAATCTCCCATCTGCCTGTACTTCGCTTACCTGCTCGCCTGAAATGATCCTTGCGCCTTGCTCGGCCTGCTGTGCCGTAATGTCGGGAACCGGCTTCGTCTTACCGCTGCGTTGCGGAGCATACCCGCCAATAGAAATACTCCCAGAATCGTTAGGATGGGCTTCCTGGGCCGTGTCACTGGCCGGGTATGGATTGCCTTGCGTTTCCTCGTCCCGTTGCGTTGGCTGGCCGCTGCGGTTGTTTGGAATGACCACAGGCATATCGTCGCCAATCGAATGATAGCCAACATCGCTCAATTGCTTGGTATTGTAGGTAATCGACCACTCGTTGCTGTCCGCATCTCGTACAGCTTTGGCAACTCGTCCAAGCATGACTCCTTTGGCTTCGCTCACCTTCTGCGGGATCGCGCCACGGCTCAATGTCGGCAGAGAATTGATTACCCGCGAATGGGTAACAACCACAATCGGCTTGTCTAGTTGCTCAGCCCTGCGAATACAGGCGGCAATCGCATCATTGATCCGCGAGTCCGTTTCAAGCCACGAGTCGCCCTGTGGAGGTTTTAGATGCGGATGAGCCTGGAGCCAAGTCAACTGTTCGCCTATCGTGCGGCCGTTGTTGAGTTCTGTTTTGGCGCTCATCCCTGAATATGCCCCAACATTCCAGCCGCGCAATCCGCGCTCCGGCGTTACCGGGATTCCAGTCACTTTGGAGATTGCCTCTGCCGTCTGCAACGTCCGTGTAAGATCGCTCGAAAGAATCTCGGCAATCTGCTTGCCTTTGAATAGCGCAGCAGCGTCTTTCGCCTCTTGCATTCCCTGCTTACTCAGCGGAACCTCGCTCCACCCGGAGATGATGTCCTGCCCATCGTCTATATCATCCGCCGTCTCGCCATGTCGCACAAAGTAGATGGTTGGCTCATACGGCGTGTCGGACAACTTCTCGTCCAGCGGCTGTACAACCTGATCCATCCTGCCGCCCATGCCCGAATCAATCGACAATACCTCGCTCGACTGAATCACATTGTTGACGGGCCTCTTTGGTTGAGGCTCAGGAACCGGCTTGATCCTCTTGCCGTATTGCTTCTGGTTCGGCTGCTGTTCCGGGCTTGTCTTGCCCACCTGTGCCGGAATCTGCTGCGGGCTAGTATCGCCCCCACTGCCAACAGTACCGATTCCCGGCTCATCTTCAATCGTCTCGCCCTTCTTCGGGAGCAGAAGCCCTTCGCTCGTCTCATCCGGCAACTCGTACTCAGAACGGATATAGCTACGAAGCGGCAAATCGGATACAACTAAGCCTTGCGCTGCCAACGATTCGAGCGACTGCCGTACATCCTCAAAATCGCGCATTTTCAGATTCATGGCGCGAATCTTCGGAATGATCGCATCTGGCCCGAAGTTGTATTGCACCAGCTTTTTGATCGTTGTCTGGCTTAGGCGCTCGGATACATAGTTGCTCAGGAAATGCGTGCTCGAAAGAAAGAAGTCGTGTTGCGTTGCGGCGGTTGCCCTCGAACCGTGCGGCGCTGAGCCAATCGTCATAAACATGGCCATAGCCGCAGTCGAGATCATGCGGTTGTGATGCTCGATGGACTTTTGAATATCGCGCGGCTGGCCTGTGACACCTTCTATTTTGAATGTGGCACCATTCGGCAAGACAAGGCCGGTCAACTCGTGGGCAGAGAGCTTGGAAACGAAGCTGTAAGCGAACTGTTGGTCCTGTGCGCTCGCGCCTTCCGGCAATACAATCACCGGAACACCAAGTCCGTTGCGCTCCGAGGCTATCGCGTCGATACGGTAAAGTTGCGACTTGATGTACCAGTGCGGGAAAGCCGGTCTGAGTAATGCGATGCCCCAGAAATTCGATCCCTCTTGATGAAGTGTGAACCGACATATTTTCTCCGCCGGCACGGTCGCGTTGATGAACTCGATTCCCCGATAACCGTACTGCTCAAGAGCGATCAGCGTATGCCCGTCAGCCTCGGTATGCCAGCGATAGAACGTGATCGGAAGCAGCGGAACCATTGACCGCAGCTTGAGATACTGCCCATCGACCGTATAGACGTTCTCATGGACCGAACAGCCGAAGTCGAGCATCAGTAATGAGTTCCAAAGAACTTCGTCCCACGATTGGGTGGTCATGCCGCCAGTGGAAGTTTGAAACTCCAAACCGCCGAAGATATTGTTTTTGACAAAATCGGCGACTTCTTTGGCCTTGGAAAATCCGGGCCTGTCTGGACCTACTCCCGGTCGGATGTCCCACCGAGCCGAGCGTAGCGGGCTTTTGAGCGCTGAGAGCGTAGCCCATACCTGAGCATCACCGCGCCGCATCTTTTCGTACTGGAGCACCGCAGAACGCCCGTAGACTTCCGGGTTATATTCTCCGAGGTCCGTCAGAAATCCAGCCGTGATGGGCGTACCTGTTCCGCCCCATTGTCCTTGGCCTAGGACTGGCGTCTGAAGCGGGCTGAAGCCTGGAACAATGCCAGGTATCGGCTCAGGCACAGGCCGAAACGGTGCCCAGTTACCCTCGGCGCGGATCGGATCATAGGTCGCTGTGGGAATGACCCCAACGCGGTCCATGACAGATGGAGCGCCTGGTTCCACGGAGTTGATGTTGCGAGGGCCACGCTTGGAAATATCAATGTCGCCTGAAGGCGGCAGGACGTTTGTTGAGCCCGTAGGCTGCGCATTGGGGTCAACCGAGTAAACGCCATAAGCGCGGTCGGCCATCTGCACCGCGCGGTCGGTCTCTTCCTGTAGCTGTCGCTTCATCGGCCTAGCCATCGATTAGACTGTACACCACTTTTGACGCCGCGCAAATATTCACTTGACAGGCAGGGACAGATCTGGTATATTTGGACAAATGGAGCCTTTCCGTGCCAAAGCGTCCTATATGAGCATCACGGATACGGCCATTCATCTCGCCGTCAGCCGCCGCACAGTCAAGCGGTGGGTTGCTGATGACAAGATTGCCGCTGTCAAGATCAACGGGATTGTCCGCATTCCCATTACTGAGATTGAGCGGCTGGTGAATCAGGATGCCATGCCGAAGGAGATGAAATGATCCTGCTTTTCTCGCCCGCAATCGCAGCGCTTGCCTTTATCGGGACAATGCACATCTACGATACCTACAAGGGCTACTAAAGGGAATTATGTAGTTAACCCCCGTAACGACGGGAAATGGAGAAAAGACGATGGAACGTGTACGAGCAAAGTTTAGCGTGAGCAACATCCTTAAGGACAACTACGGCAACGTGGTCGTAAAGCTCTGGGCTGTGTACAAGGGCGATGAATCAAGCCCCGAAAACGAGAGCTTTTCCAATTCGACACCTTCAGGCACGTGCGAATTGACGATCACCAACCCCGCCGCCAGCGAGTTTTTCGAGAAACTGGCCGGGAAATACGTGTATCTGGATTTCACAGAGGCAACCGAGAGCTAACGTGGCTTACGGGGGTTAACTACATAATTCCCCTACTAAAGCACCCGCGTCATGAAGTTTGACAGGTTGCCCTTGTAGTTGCTATCGAACAGGATACGGGCGCTCTGACCTGATGTACGCGCCCCGATGCCTATCTGCATCTCTGCGGCCATCTCAGCCAAGGCGAATGCCCAGAACTCGTCAGCATGGCCGTGCTTGGCGTCATTCTCCGCATCAAACCGCGCTTGCCCGATCTTGTTTACCGACCGCCGGAGACTCAGGAATGACCGCCGGACAGCATCATCATTCGGCAGTCTGACTTTCCGCTGCTCAAGTCTCATCCTGACCTGTACAGCCATTGCCTCTTTGGTCGGAGCCGTGAACAGTACGCCAGAGACTTTCTGCGGATACAGGGCTTCCAGCGTCTCGGCAATCACCAGACCCATGCCGGTCTTGTCGATGTTCATTTTGGCGACTTGAGGCAACCACTGCTGAGCTTGGACAATCTGATCTGGGGTGCTCATCCCCGTGAGATTGACAAGCCCACGGCACACCGAGACATCGCCAAGAATCTCGTTGAACCAGATGACGCTTTTGTTCGCGCTTCGCGCCACGTCCCACCCAGCGTACAGATTTGACCTATAAAGGGCCGGCGGTCCCACATTGGCATCAGGACTCACATTCGCATCGATCAAGCCCGGAGGAAGCCAAAGCTCATTCTCCGACAGGAATACACAGCAGTATTCCTGCGACCACGTGAGCGCATCGCATCCATCGCGGATTTCATCGAGATCAATTGGCAGCCCATCGCGCACGGCCATGTTAATGTCAGTCCAGTGGCCAGACCATGATCCGACATGGACAGGCTGCTCGGCCGGCGAGTGGCCTAGATCTAATCCGAGAGCGTGCGCCTGGTCATAGAAGTGGCCTGCCTGCCCGTTTGGAGTTGAGGCAATCGCAATCTCGAAGTCGCCAAGCGTGATCTGCCGGTAAGCTGCCTTGAATACTTCCGATTGATCCTGGTGGTGGGCAAACTCATCGAGAACGATGTCGCCCGTATAGCCGCGAGCGGTAGCAGGGTTGCTGGCAAGCGCGATGATACGCGAGCCGTTGGGAAACTTGACGTAGTGCTCCAAAATCTCCGACTTACCAAAGAAGCCCTGGCCGCCAACCGACTCGACCTTGGCGAATTCGGAACAGAACCGTTTCGCCTTGAGGGCTAGTTCTTTGGCTTGACGCTCCGATGCCGAGAGCATGACCACAAGATGATTAGGCTTGTTGATGCAGCGCGCAAGCGACCTAGCCGCTAGGGCAGTAGAACCGCCAATCTGCGCAGCTTTAACCCAGATGCGGCGGCGGGATGGATCGCTGATGAATCGCTGCTGATACGGACGCCATGCGACCTTTGGCACCTGCGGAGCCGAGACTTCGATCTTAGGCTTTAGCGCAGACTTCTTGGCAGGCTTTTTCTTCGCGGCTGTCTTCGTCACCGCCATGGGCTAAATGATAGCACCGTCTTGCTTCTAGTTCTGCGACATTCCGCAGCATGGCGGAAGGCCCGAATGGAGCCTTCATCTTTTCCTCTTGGATATAGGAGTTACGGTCGCGATTCTCGCCGCACAAGCTACCCAATTTGAGCTTATGCATTTTTGAGTTGAGCTTATGCATTTTTGAGCGTCCACCATACTCATCTTTCCAGAACAAATTAGCTTGGGAAGGACATCCTCGACCCGATGGTCTTTAATGCGGGCTTGAGTAAGCGGTTGCGGCCACAAATTCGCCACTGAATCGTTCCCGCCCAGTTCAAGGCTGATGAGATGATCGACCTCATAACCTGGTCCCGGACAGCCCGAAGTGATGCCGTACATCTCGCACGCCGTCTTCTTTTCTGACTCGCTCACCTTGCGCCATGGGCCGGTACGGAAATCCTTGGCACAGATATTTGCCTCAATCCCGTCCACAAGATGCTTTGCCTTGGATAAATCAGCCACAAGACGCGGATCGGCTTGCCCCGGCGTGCAGTGCGGATCAGGAAGGTCATAGCCGCTGTCTATCCGATACCGGCAGGTTGCTAAGATCGCCCGCTTCACAATCTGCGAGTGCGCTGGCATCGGGAAGCCGAATACAGCCCACAGAATGAATAGAGCCACCATGAAAAGCAGCAGCCGTCTCATGATTGCGCCTCGAACAGCTTCCCGGCTCCGTCCAGCTTCACAATCTGCCGACGCAGCCACTTGCTTGGTTCCCGGTCGTCGGCCTTCGCCGCGCTGCGGATACGCGACAGAAGTTCTGGATAGTCCTTCATGTCCAGCGTGATGGATGTGCCGCTACCCTTGGCGGCCTTCTTGGGTGTTTTCTGTGTCTCTGCCATCGATTTCTCCTAACTGCAATATTGCAGTTACTTTCCCTTGCACCACTTCTGATGCCCACTCAGCGCCCCACATTCAGAGCACCCGGCGCTTTGCGCATCTCTGCCAGGGCTCGCGTCAGGTCCAGACTGGACCGCCGCAACGCTCCGCTGTCTGCCGAGCCATACAGCTTGCTTTCGAGGTCTGACTGGCGCAGGAGTTTGGTTGCCAGGTCCACGAACCTCAGCGCTTCTTTCCGTGCTTCCTGAATCTTTGACGTTTGCACACCAATTCCTCGACCGGCATTTGGGATTCGCACAGCGAAGCGGAGCCTTGGCAGTCTTCAGCCATTCATAGCCGCAGACCTCGCATCGCCACGCCTTCACTGTCGAAACACTCATGGACAGATTATGTCCACTTGGACAGGTTTTGTCCAGAACTATTTTTAGTCAGGCAGGATCGCGCTTATGTCCACCGTCTTCTCGGTTACGGTCTCGGCGATCTTTTCCGTCTT
>DAIDGW010000053.1 GCA_027452245.1 Acidobacteriaceae bacterium | reverse complement strand
CCAGTCTGCCCGGTAATAGCACCGTTTGCCGTGAAGTTCGCGTTAATGGTTTGGTTGCCGCTGAAGGTATTGGCCGCATTGAGTTGTGGAATCTTCGTCGTATCGACGTTCAGCGTAACAACGCCGCTACTGCCGCCGCCGGTGAGATCGGTCCCCGCGATCACGTTTGTGATCGTGCCCGTTCCGCCAGTTGCACAGTTCCAGGCGCTCCCGCTATATTCCAGAATCTGATTGGCCGAACACGGCTTCAATCCGATCAGATATGTGCTTCCCAGGGTCATCGCGCCCGGCGTCGTCAGGCCTCCCGCGGAATTTGCATTCAGTGTGACGCTGGGAGTTTTCAGCATGGCATTCGTAACGCCCGCCGGTGCAATGCTCAAGGTCAGAGTGCCTTTCTTGCCTCCGCCTGACAAGCCGCTGCCCGTCGCGGTCGTGATGCCCGTGATGGTGCCCGCTCCCGGAAAGGTCTGGCCCGAAATGAAATTCACCAAACCTTTGCTGCTTACATTGAATGCAGTCCCACTGATTGCAAGCGTGGGGTCGGTGCTCTTTGGGAAAAGAGTCAGAGTGTCGCGCACGTCACCTTTGCCGTTAACGTCCAGCATTGCCGCTGGTGCTGTCGTGCCGATGCCGATTCCGGAGCTCTTCTCGAAAATTACCGAGCTGAGAATGTCGCTGGTGGTGTCCCACATGGGAATATAGCCAACGGTGCCTTTACCGGTGACCGGAGGATTGGCAGGCGGCGCGCTTGTCTTGGACGATGAAGTGGAAGTCGTTCCCGTCGTATTCGTTGCGGCGCCTCCTTTGGTCCCATTGGCCAACATGAAGGCCGAAGATGGCAGCCCCCCCAAGGTCTGCGCGTCTCCAGCCTTCAATGCGTAGGGCACGCTGAGCAACAATACCCGCGGTTGCTCCGCCTGCCCCTCGGCTTGCACTCCCAACCATCGCGCTTCCCCCATCGCGAACAGGTCGGTCGGCAATCCCTGAGGCTGCGTCACGCCAAGCATCACTGAATAATGGCCAGTCTCGTCCGGCCGGACGTTCTGTGTTTCCAGCCACAGCGGCGCGCCGCCTTGCTCATCTTTGTAGAGCAGGAATGTAACCCCGACCACGCCGCTCAGCGGTTTGCCGTTGAGGTCTGTTAATGTCCCGCTGAAGTTGACCAGCGTGGGAACAACTGGGCTTGCATCCTGGGCGGCGCAGATTCCCGCGCTCACACAGATAAGGGAGGCAAGGGTCAGAGCAACCGTGCTCGCCCGAAACCGGTTCACATACGAGGAACGAGTTTTCCGTCTCATCTTTGACCTCTGCAAAAATCTATGTTGATTTTCCGTGAGCGCTTTTTATTTAGTCAGGGACCCCATTGCCGAAACGGACTGTTGATGTTGTCCGGCAGGAGAATGCCGCGGGGCTTCCCGCTGTTCGTTCAGGCGCTTCATCATTTCCGGATGGCGTCCCCACTCGATCTGCTTCTCGGGAGGCGCGCCGAAGAGTTCGGGATGGATATAGAAGCCCTGAGTGCGTGCATCCTTCTGCTCTTCGACTACCAGCGGATGCGCTTTGGCGTAAGCGTCCTGACGAACGGCGGTTACTTGCCAGGAAACTTTCACCGCCGGTGCATTCGTTCTGATTTCGAATTGATGGTTCTCAATTTCTCGGGCGATGACGGCTTGCGCGAATTGTCCGATCACGGTGAGCTGGTAGCGGAAGTCAGTGTTGAGCGTTTCGAACCACTCCGGCAACTGAACCGTCGCAAAGCCCTGTCCGTCGGTGGTGATGTTGCCGGTGTAGATGTTCATCATCTCGGAGGATTCGACCGAGGCATGAACCAGGTACTTGTTGGCAGGATCGAGCGGATGATCAATCTTGAAGTCCTTGGTTCCCGCATAGATGGTGCCTGTCACCTCGATGTCCCCTTCGAACCATCCGGCGGCGCCGTTGAAGGCGCCTCCGCTGCCACCCTGAGCATAGATCCCATAGCCACCGGAGGAATCAGTGCTGTTCCCCCCGTTAAACACGCCTCCAGAACCCGCAGACCCTTGTGTTCCGTCGCCCCCTTGGGCAAATACGCCAGATCCGCCAATGGTGCCACTGTTGCTCGGGTCGCCGCCACCGCCGTACGCGTCGACGCCATCATAGCCGCTCAGAAATGACCCGCTGGTAGCTGAATAGCCGTGGATCGAAGCGCCATAGATCGGTCCTCCGACAATTATGTTTTGGCCTTGCGTGAATGTATTCTCGGAGCCCAACAGCGGAACTTGGGTTGTATCCACGTTCACCGTGACGTTTCCACTCGTGCCGCCGCCGGTCAATGCCGTTCCCGCCGTCACTCCGCTGATTGGGCCTGCTGGTCCTTGCGGCCCTTGCAGTCCCATCGGTCCAGTTGGTCCTGCCGGTCCAGTAGCACCGGTCGGTCCAGAGGGGCCTTGAGGACCCGTAGCTCCTGCTGGTCCGGTTGCGCCGGTTGCACCCGTCGGTCCGGCGGGGCCAGCCGCGCCTTGAGCGCCCGTCGCCGCGATCAGTTGCCAATTTGGATTGAGAGTGGAAGGTTCCGACGCGGTGTTGGGTGCAATGGCAAGCCAGAATTCGCCACCATCGGTGACAGCATCATCTACTTGATAGTTGATGCTCTGCACCCACGATCCCTGATCGTTGATTCCTTTCGCGGCGAGCAGTTGCCAGTTGAGGTTAGTTGGATTCGGAGCAGACCCGAGATTGGGAAGCAGGGCGATCCACGACGATCCGTTGTAGCTCACGCTGTCGTTGGTTTGGTACTGAGTGATCGAAGACCATGTGCCGCGATTATTCACGCCCGCAGCACCCTGCGGGCCAGAAGGGCCGGCCGGACCTATGGGTCCGGATGGACCAGTGTTTCCATCGGGACCTTGCGGCCCTTGCGGTCCCGGAGGACCCTGCGGGCCAGCCGCGCCGCTGCCATAGAAGACGATGTCCAATTCCGGCGGATGGCTGGTAGCCGTGTTTTCTTTTGTCGTGAAACTGGCGGCGAGAGGACTATTTGCCACCAGCGCAATGCCTTCGTTGGGTTCCGTGCCGTTCAGCCAAGACTGCACAGTCGAAGTGATATCGATTTCGATATAGGTCAGCTTGCTTGCAGAGGTTAGCGGCACCGCCGACGCAATCGTCGTACCCATGGCGGGCTGCAGATCATACGTGATCGTTCTTTCCGTCCAGCTCCCGGCGACCAGGTTCACGTTGAAATTTCCTGCTGTGAATACGGAATTCACGAAAAGTTTCAGAGTGGCCTTGGCGACTTGCGATCCGCCATAGGTCGGCGGCACGGCTGTTAGATCGAAACGGATATAAGACGTCTGCGAGGCGCTCGCCAGATTGAGTGTTGCAGCAGCGCCATAGTTGGTGCTGCCGGAACTGGCATTGACGTAGGCATCGTCGCTGGGCGTGAATTGGGCATAGCTCGGCAGAGCCAGCGTCAGAAGTAGCGCGACCGCGAGCGCCGTCCAGATCAGTGGCACAACTCGACGGCATCGGATAAGAAGTGGCATCTGTCCTCCAGAGTCCTGGCTTTCAAACTGCAGTAGCTGAGCTAAGGCCGAGCTACTCTGTCATCGCGGCGGTGGCCAGTTATCGCCGCAGCGCAATCCACAGGCTGCACGCCAACAGAATCAGTACTGTCCACAGAATCATCCGGGCAACGGACCACGCGAATGGCTTCATTTCACGGCTCCAGTTGCTGTCGATTCGCGAGTACGGCCGTTCTGCCGATGCGCAACGCAGCGCAGAATGCTTGAAGCCGTTCGCTCGGTCAAAGGAACTGATTCTTAACTCACGCCTGAACCGGTAAATTGCTGATTTGAAAGGTGGTTGGCGAGGTGGCTGACTCGACGCCCGGCCCATGCTATGATTTCGCTCGCTTCGGCGTGTGGGGTATGGGAGTGCAGGTCTCTTCTGGGGCGCTTTTTCAGTTTGGTTTATTTGAGGCGGATGCTACGCACCGTACCCTCATTTACAAGGGTGTGCGCGTCAAAATCCAGGACAAGCCCTTTCAAGTCCTCATCCTCTTATTAGAGAACCCGGGCAAGATCATCACGCGGGAAGAATTGCGCCGGGCACTTTGGCCCGAGGGAACCTACGTCGATTTCGACGGCAGCCTGAACGTAAACCTGAAAAAACTGCGCGCAGCCATTGATGACGATTTCGAAAACCCGCGCTTCATAGAAACCGTTCCCCGTCAGGGATATCGATTCATCGCGCCAGTTTCCGTTATCCAGCATGACGAGATCGAAGGTGGGCTGCCAAAAAATGCTTCTTTGCCGATGACGGCTGAGACTTCTTCTGCTGTGCCCTCGCGCAAGGCAACCCCATGGTTCACAATCGCTGTCGCGGCTCTCGTGCTGCTGTCGGCTGGTGCAGGTTGGGCGTACTTTCTTCGAGGCCATTCGGTGGTCCATGCCGCTCCGAAAGTCATTGCTGTTCTGCCGTTTTCGAACCAGGGTGCGGGTCCGGACTTCGACTATTTGCGTTATGCCATTGCCGATGATCTTGTCACCGACCTCACGCATGCATCTTCGATCAGTGTTCTTCCTTTTTCTGCAACCAGCAAATATGGGGCGCAGCCGGCCGATCCTGTTGAAATAGGAACCGAGTTGCGCGCCACCCACGTGCTCGCGGGAAGATTTCGCAGGGATCAGAACAATCTCCGGGTGCATCTGGAACTGGTGGACGTGGCGCAGAGCAAGGCTGTCTGGAGTGATGAACTCACGATCGCTCCCCAGGAACTGATTGCTCTTCACCAGAAACTCGCGGCTTCTGCTACGCAGAGCTTGCTTCCCGCGATGAACATCCTGGGTGCCGCTGCCAATGATATTCCCTTGCCCAAGAATGAACGGGCCTTCGACTTGTTTCTGCACAGCACCATGGTTTCGCTCGACCCCGGCCCGAATCAGATGGCCATTAAGAAGCTGGATCAATCGATCGCCCTGGATGGCTCCTACGCTCCCGCTTGGCACCAATTGGCATGGCGCCATTACATCGATTATCAGTACGGAACCGGCGGTCAGTCTGCAAAAGCCAGGTCGCTCGCTGCGTACGCCCGTGAGCGGGAGCTCGACCCCAACGCCGAGCCCTGGATCAGTCTGCGAGTCGAACAAGGAGACTTGCAAGGGGCTTACGACGAGGTCTCCGATTTCATGCGCCGGCACCCGCAGAATTCCAGCCTGCATTTTGGAGTCAGCTATGTCCTGCGTTATGCAGGGTTGCTGGACGAGTCTCGTAAAGAGTGCGAAGCAGTTCTGGCTGCTGACGCCGTGCACGGGTTCCGCTCCTGCGCTACTCCGTTCATTCTGTCCGGAGATTATACGGGTGCCCAGAAATTCATCGATTTGGATAAGAGTTCCGGAGTCGCAGCCCTTATGCGCATGGAGATAGCATTGCGCACGCAAAATACCAGTGCCGCGCTGGCGGAGGCGGCTACTGCCGCAAAGATGGGCTACCATCGCGTGAATGCTGAACTGGCGCAGGCGTTTCTGGGCCATGCTTCGGATGGAGAGTTGCGAAAAATCGTGGGAGAGATGGAAGTAGATCCGGTTTCGTCGCAGGATCCGGAATTGTTGTACGAAAACGCCGCGACCCTGGCTTTCTGTCAACAACAGGATGCCGCGCTTCGGCAGCTGAAAAGAGCAATTGACGGAAACTATTGTTCATATCCGGCGATGGACGAAGATCCGTTATTCGATTCCATACGCCAGCGGCCCGAATTCACGGCACTGCGTCAGTCTGCGATTCGGTGTCAGGAACGCTTTCAGGCGCACCGCCAGCAGGTGAATCCAACGCTGCGCGCCCAAGGCCAAGCTGACTGATTTCGAAATCGAACCGCCTCCTTTACCCCTCCCGCTTCTTACCTTCCTCCATTACTCGTCGCAAGATCCGGTTCATGCGCGTCTGGTAGCCCGGGCCTTTGGACTGGAACCAGTCCACCACTTCCACGTCCACGCGCAACGAGATTCTCCGTTTGCGCGGACGGTTCCACTTCGACTCTACCCTCGACCCTCGATCGGCCAGCGATAATAGGTCATCTTCTACCGATGCATGCAGGTCGCCAATTCTGACCCGCCCATGACGTGTCTTTTTCGGCCTTGCTTTCTTGTGTTTGGCTGTCATGACAGTATCGTATACCCAGGTCCGTTCTGACGATGTGTTCCTGCAGGAACATTTTGGGCTTTGTCGCCCTACTTCGCTCCCACATCGTCGTGCTCCGCGATAATTCGGATACGCAGGATTCCTGTTCTCAGGCTGCGGGGACGTTTTTTCAGCTCCTGTCGCCCGAAGCCGTCGAGCCCTTCCCACCCCTCTTTCAAGAAAGCGACGGCCACCCTGGAACGCTGGCTCGCGAGAAATCTCATCTGAACTATGAACGCCGGGAGTCCCTGGAAAGTGTGTTCACGAGAGGGAAAGACGGCGGCGCCAATTCACACCAGTCTCTGCAAACCGATTGGCGAGGTGCTCAACCCGCCGATTCCGATTCGCATTGCTGTGCTCGCCCTCAAATCCTGGGGGATGAAGCCGCCTGATGGCGACCTTTTCTGATGTAGAATTGCCTCCCATCTTATGCCCATCTCAATTGGCTCACGACTGGGTCCGTTCGAAATCGTCTCTGCTATTGGCGCGGGCGGAATGGGCGAGGTGTACCGGGCCAGAGATACGAAACTCGGTCGCGATGTTGCCATCAAAGTCCTCCCAGAAATCTTCACGCGCGATCCCGAGCGCAAGGCCCGGTTCCAGCGCGAGGCGAAACTTCTTGGTTCGCTGAACCATCCCAATATCGCCGCAGTCTACGGAGTCGAGGACTCTGGAACGAGTGAAGCCCTGGTGATGGAACTGGTCGAAGGTTCCACCCTGACGGAACGGATCGCGACTGGCCCGATTGCTATGGATGACGCGCTACACATCGCTCGGCAAATCGCCGACGCCCTCGAGTACGCTCACGAAAGGGCGGTTATCCATCGCGACCTCAAACCTGCCAACGTTAAACTGGCCTCTGATGACACGGTGAAGGTCCTCGACTTCGGCTTGGCGAAAGCAGTCCAGGGCGAGGCAAGTGCATCGGATGCGACCAACTCCCCAACCCTTACCCACATGGCCACGCAGGCGGGAATTCTTCTTGGCACTGCCGCATATATGTCGCCGGAACAGGCGAAAGCCAAGCCGGTAGATCGCCGCGCGGACATCTGGGCGTTTGGCTGCGTTCTGTACGAGATGCTAACTGGAAGGTTAGCCTTTCGCGGCGAAAGCGTGACCGATGTGTTGGCCGCGGTCATTCGTTCCGAGCCCGACTGGTCGCAGCTTCCCACAGCCACGCCGTTACCGGTTCGTGTATTGCTGCAACGATGCTTGCGGAAGAACCCGAAGCAACGATTGCGTGACATCGGTGATGCTCGCGTCGCGCTCGATGAGGTACTTTCCGGCTCACCCGAAGAATTGCCCGGGTACAACACTTCAGGCTCTACCTCGCGATTCCCTGGGCGCGTGCTGCCCTGGGTACTTGCGACCGCCTCACTGCTCCTGGCTGCTTCGACGGCGTATTTACTGCTCAAGCCGGCGAATCCGCGACCAACTCTTCGCTTCAATGTGTTTCCGCCTGAGAATTCGAATTTCAGTTCTGGCGAAGGAATGATGAGTCTTTCCCCCGACGGGCGGCATTTGGCGTTTGTTGCGGGAAGTAGTACAGGAGGCTATCAGCTCTGGATACGTTCCTTAGACACTCTTGTCGCCGAACCGCTGCCTGGGACTGCAGGTGCGAGTTGGCCCTTTTGGTCGCCAAGCGGAAAATATCTCGGCTTTTACGCCGACGGCAGCCTTAAGAAGGTTGCAGCTTCGGGTGGACCGGTGCAAGCACTCTGCCCGGCCAGCCCTCTGAGCGCATCGTGGAACACGGCGGGCGCAACCTGGAACCAAACGGGGACCATCCTTTTTTCCAGCGATAGCAAGCTTTACCAGGTACCGGAAGCGGGTGGCGCATCCTCTCTCGTGGCCACACCGGATACCGCAAAGGGCGAGGTAGCTTACGCCAAACCGCAATTCCTCCCGGATGGCCGGCGCTTTCTTCTGGGGGTCAAGATACTCAATGCCGTTCCGTACACAGCTGTGGGTTCGCTCGATTCCAGGAAGATTCAGAATCTCCCCGGTATCAATTCGGAGGCCACCTACGCCGCTCCCGGATATTTGCTATACACACAAGGAGGAGAATTGTTGGCGCGCGCATTCGACTCCAGGCGCCTTCTATTTAGCGGCGAATCCTTCCCTGTTGAGGGCAATGATGGAAAGAACTCGTCCTCGACGGGTATAACCGCCTCTCAAAATGGCATCCTGGCTTTCGAAACGGTACCAAGTACCGGCCAGGACCAGATGGTCTGGTTCAGCCGCAAGGGCGAGAAACTGGGAACGGTCGGCCCACCGGATTTTTACGAGGCGCCCATTATTTCGCCCGATGGAATCAAGCTTGCCGTCGCCTTGGTCAAACCCACTGCAGGCGTGGGCGATATCTGGGTATATGACTTGAAACGAGGCGCCGCCTCCCGCCTGACTTTTTCAGGAACCAATATCGACCCCTTGTGGTCACCCGATGGCAAGCGGATCTTCTTTGCATCAAACCGTACCGGTCCTCAAGGAATTTACAGCAAAACTGCCGATGGACTCGGACCCACTCAGTCGGTATATCAACTCAGCCAACAACCCATGTGGATCGACAGCATTTCTCAGGATGGTCGTTATGCTATGTGCTTTAGCTCGGCGCCCACCGCAAGCGTCTGGCTGTTGCCCCTCTTTGGCGAGCGAACTCCATCCCCATTCGTTCAGGGCAACAGTTTCGCTGCTTCGCGTCCCCGTATCTCGCCGGACGACCGTTATGTCGCTTATAACTCCGACGAAACCGGAGGGGAGGAAATCTACGTGCAAACCTTCCCGCAGCACTCCGGAAAATGGCAGATCTCAACTTCCGGAGGCAGTGATCCCATGTGGCGCGCCGATGGCAAAGAGTTGTTTTATCTGTCTCCGAACAACCAGCTTATGGCGGTCCCCATCAGCGCAGATTCCAAAGGATTCCAGGCTGGGGTTCCTCAGCCCCTTTTCCAAGCCCAACTCGTAAACTGGATTGTCCGAAATCTCTACACCGTTAGCCCCGATGGCCAGCGCTTCCTCATGCTGGTTCCCGCCGGAGAAACCAAGCCCTCTGCGATTAGCGTGGTTGTCAACTGGCCCGACCTGTTGACGAGCACTACGAAATGAGAGTCAGACTACTGAATCGGCGAGGCTGAGTCGAAAGCAATGCCATAAATAAATGAGACCCGGCATCATGCTCCGTCCCCCGGAATTCGTTTCGCATCAGCAGCAATTTCCAGGCCTGCCTTCCGCAGACCCTCGATCAAATGCTCAGCCATCTCGGGGAGGTGCCATCGCCGGAGCCGTTCCACAGCATCTGCCGTGTTTGGCATGAGCCGGAGCAGTTCCTGTAACTCCTTTTGCGCTGCTGCAAGGTCTCCAGCTTGGCCATAAGCGGCTGCCATTGCAGCATGTGCACTGGACAGATTCGGTAGATTGAACTTCAACCCGATCCGGATTGCGTCCTGGTACTCCCCCTTGCGATAGGCATTGTAAAACTCGGGGAACCGGACCCACCCAGGCAGCCGCGGATTGATCTGCATGGCCCTTTCTGTAATTCCGCAGCCGCGATTCCACTCTCCCGAGTAGGCGATGCATAGCCCCAGGACCGCGCTTTCGGCGGCAGCAAATGGATTAAGTTCCAGTGCCTGGTCCGCCGCAATTCGGAATGCCTGAAACTGTTTTCGGAAGAACAGGACAAACGCAAGAGCGCAGTGTGCGCCAGCGTTTGCAGCGTCGAGGTCCACCGCGCGTTGGGCGGCGCTCAGTGCTCGCTCCAGTGATTTGGGCTGCGGATTCAAAAAATGCCCGTATTCGCCCGCGTAGATCTGCGAGAGCACCGCCCACGCCTGCGAGTAATTCGGCGCCAACCGGACAGCCCGTTCGGCGCAATCCCGGGCAACGGCGTGCTCCTCGGCGTTAAGGCGCTCGACGTAACTCAAGCTGCGCAACAACGCTTCGTATGGAGTCAGTTCCGAGGGACTTTTGCCCCGCACCGCCTGGCTCAGAGTGCGCGGCAAAACCCCGTGGCTAT
Source organism: Acidobacteriaceae bacterium (assembly GCA_027452245.1). Taxonomy (GTDB): domain Bacteria; phylum Acidobacteriota; class Terriglobia; order Terriglobales; family Acidobacteriaceae; genus Sulfotelmatobacter. The sequence continues at coordinate 11,567 of DAIDGW010000053.1, read as the reverse complement.
CCGCAACGCGGGCGACAATGCGCGGCACCAGATCATCCTGGAGCTCGAAGATCGAGTCGGGCGTAAATGCTCGCTCGAAAGTTTCAGCCCACAGGTGGGAACCGGCTGTGGCCTCGACCAACTGTATGGCAAGACGTAACTTGGTGCCGGCTTGCCGCAGACTCGCCTCCATCACATAACGCGCGCCGAGTTCCTTTCCAATTGCGCGTACGTCTCCGGACTCACTGAAATACTTTGCGGTCGAGCCCCGCGCAATCACGTGGAGATAGGAAAACCGCGAAAGGCCAGTGATCACTTCTTCTGTGAGCCCTTCGGCCAGCGCTTTCAACTCCGTGTTAGTGCCCGTGTACTTGAACGGCAGCACGGCCACCCAGAAGCCTTCGTCTCCTCGAAGGGCTGCTCCCGAGTCAGCCCTCGCAGCAGGCTGGGTCGACAAAGAAGAAGAAACGCCCGCCGGAGCAGACGCACTCTGCTCGCTCGCAGGATTGACGGTTCCATACTTCAGCCCGGCCTTCTGCAATCCTTGTATGAGCCGTTCCACTTCAGCTTCGTCCGGGTCCCACCTCGCGATCTCTTCGCGGACATTCTCCAGATCGAGAAACCTGGGAGTTTGTTTGCGAAGGGACTCAATGGCAGCGCGGGCTTCTTCATGGCGGCCCAGCATGCCGGCCGCGGCCGCAGTCGCAATGTGAAACCAATGGTATTCCGGCATGCTGATTTTCTTTGCGGCCAGCAAGGCTGCCTCGTATTCGCCTCTTCGATAGTGCAGGGCCCATGCGGCGTTGTAATACCAGCCGGGATGGTGGCGGTTCAGTTCTATCGCTCTTTGCACCATGCCAACGCCGCGATCCCAATCACCGGAGTACGCCGTCATGATTCCGACGTAAGCCAGAGTGGTGCCGTCGCGCGGATTGAGCGAAATAGCCCGCTCCGCAGCCTCACGAAAAGCAGCGAAATCTCGACTGAAAAAGTGCACCACGGAGAGCAGCTTCCAACCCATCTGACAGGCGGGGTCAATCTTTACGGCGCGCCATGCCGCCTCCCTCGCCCGCTTGATCGGCTTTTCGAGCGGATTCAACCCATCCCCATACTCCAATGCGTATAAATTGGAAAGGCAGGCCCATGCGACGGCATGGTTGGGTTCGCGTTGTAGCGATCGCTCGAAGCCGGCCCGCAGCGCGGCATGCTCTTGCAGATCGACCTGCTGCATAAACGCGTAGTAGCGCAAGACAAGCTCAGACGAGCTGAGTTCCTCCACCTTTCGATCGCGGGTAGGGGCAGCCATGGAGCGAACCAGAACTCCGTGCCCATCGGCGACCCCGGTCACGATGTGATCGGTGAGGTCGTCTTGAATCTGGAAGGTGCCGGAGTCGCTCAGTTCGCGGTCGTAAGTTTCCACCCACAACTGGGCGCCGCTTTCGGCATCCATCAGCTGCGCGCTGACGCGAATGGCACGACCCCTCTTGCGTATGCTCCCCTCCAGCAAGTAGCGCGCGCCCAGTTCACGGCCCACCGTACGCATATCTGCGGCGAGGCCTTTGTAAGCCATCGCGGAATTGTGGGCGATGACCTGCAGATAGGGAAATCGCGCCAGTCCCGTAGTGATGTCTTCGCTCAGGCCGTCGGCCAGAGCCTCGAGATCGGCATCGCCACTCGCTCGAAAGGGCAGCACGGCCACCCAGAAACCTTCCTCGGCGCGGGTTGCGCCGGAATCGGTCTGTCGGGGCAACGGGCCCGAAGAGAGCACGGAAGTTTTGACAGCAGCGTGGAAATCCGCTCCCGCCTTGCGCAGGCCTTCCATCAGATGCGCGACGAACTCTGCGTCGAACCACTTCTCCAAGCGCTCACGCCCTGACGTGGCGTAGTCTGTCTTCAACCGGAACACCTCGCGCAGACTCGCGGCCGCCTTCTCGTGGTCGCCGAGTTGGCCATACGCCGCTGCGAGTGCCTCGTGCATCACATAGAACCCGGGCAGATTTATCTTGATCGCGAAGTTCGCTGCACCGAGATAGTCCCGCTTCCGGTATGCATTGCAGTAGAACGGAATCCAATACCAGCCAGGATGACGCGGATTCAGCTGCATGGCCCGCTCGACCAGGGCGCAGCCACCTTCCCAGTCGCCGGCATAAGCCATCATGGCTCCCAAACCCGCAACGGCCGGACTATTCAAAGGGTTCAGCGCGATCGCTTGCTCCGCCGCATTTCGAAATGCTTCAAACTCTTTGCGGAAGAACATCGCATAGGCGAGGCCGCCGTAGGCCATCGCGCTCGAGGGAGCAGCATCCACCGCGTGCCGTGCCGCCCGCAGCATGCGGTTCAGTGGATCCGGCCGCAAATTTGTGCCATGAGCAAACTCATCTACGTAAACCCTTGCCAGCATGGCCCAAGCGTCGGCATTACCAGGAGCTCTTTCGACCGCTCGTTCCAAAACGTCCCTTACCGTGGCGTGCTCTTCCGGAGTTTGGCGATAGCCGTATCCGAAGCTGCGCAGCACCGCTTCATATGGGGTTAGTTTGTCCGCTGGCTTGCCGCGAAGCGATTCGCTCATGCTGTGCGCCAGAATTCCGTGCGCATCGCCGACGGTGGCAGCGATGCGCGCAGACACATCGTCCTGCAGCTCGAAGACTGCGTCGGCATTGAACTGTCGCTCGTAGGTCTCCGACCAAAGTTGCGCACCAGAACTGGCGTCCACCAGTTGCGCCGTAACGCGCAGCCGTGTTCCCAGCTGGCGAAGATTTCCGCTCATCACGTAGCGTGCGCCTAATTCCTGGCCAAGGCTGCGAAGGTCGGGAGACTGATCGAGGTAGCGTTGCGTCGATCCGCTCGTGATGACGCGCAGGTAAGAGAATCGCGACAGTCCGGCAACAATTTCTTCGGAGATTCCTTCCGCGAGAGCCTTGATCTCCGGACTGACGCTCCCCGATTTGAACGGCAGCACTGCTACCCAGAAGCCTTCGTCAGCTCGAGCCGTGCCCGAATCGGCAGCGAACGTGGCGCGCGAGGTCGATGTCGGAACTGGCATCGCATGCGTTGTAGTTCGTGCCAGGTCGCGAAACTCATTGCTTACATCCCGCGCCGTCTGCACGCGGTGCCGCGGATCCTTCTCCAGGCAGCGTCGAATCACACGCGCCAGGTCACTCGGCAAATCGGGCCGCATATCGGTGACAGATACAGGCGTATCGCGCAGAATCGCCGAAACCAACTCGGCGGAAGAAGTGCCCTCGAATGGACGCCTGCCGGTTGACATCTCATACAGCAGGACGCCCATCGAGAAAATGTCGGTGCGATGGTCAAGGGGACGACCTGAAGTCTGTTCCGGCGACATGTAGGCCGGTGTTCCCATTACCACACCGATCTCTGTCTGGCTGGCCGAAGTCAATGTGGCTCCGCCGGGGTTCGATGCGCGAACGTCTTTCGCCAGCCCGAAATCCAGCACCTTGACGCGACCTTCATTAGTGACCATGACATTGGCGGGTTTCAGGTCACGATGCACGATGCCCTTTTCGTGAGCGGCGGCGAGAGCGTCCGCTAACCCTTCCGCGATCTCGATGATTTGCTCAACCGCAAGGCCGCTTTGGCAAATCAAGCGGTCTAGTGGCAGGCCTTCTACAAGTTGCATCGTTAGAAAGTGGACGCCGCCGCACTCTTCGACCGAGTAGATTGTGACAATGTTCGGGTGGTCGAGTTGAGCCAGGACCTTGGCTTCCCGCCGAAAGCGTCCCAGCCGTTCGGGGTCGTGCGCCATTTCGGGAGGAAGTACCTTGAGCGCTACGTCGCGGCCGAGTCTCGTGTCGGTCGCGCGATACACCTCGCCCATGCCGCCAGCTCCCAGAGGCGACTGGATTTCATACGAGCCTAGTCTTGCTCCAGAGGTAAGCCCCACAGGCCCGAAATTATACCCCGGATGAGGCTTCCGTTTTTTGGTCCGGCCTTCACCTTACGGCAGCATTCTTCGGAACCTGAGACGGATGGCTGCTGGAGATGGCGCCTGCGTTTTAGCGCGGCTGCACTTCGTCGCCGCGGCTACTTCTTCATCGGGGAGGCAAAATTCGTAACCACGGTGACGGCATCGCTTACCTGTTGCGACATGCGGTAAAGCAGGATTTTCTGTCCGTCAGGGCTGACCTGGTAGAACGGCGACGGCATCGACCAGTTGCTCAGCAGAAGTTGGGGTGTGCCGAATTGAAGCGCGTCACCTTCTTCTTTCACATGCGCCGCGTACATCGAGTTACCTTGCTCGATGTAAAAGAGTTCCTTACCGTCGCGGCTCCACGATGGAATGTATCCTGCGTTGGTGGAGAGCTGCCATTTTCCGTGTCCGCCCCGGAACGAGGTGACATAGGCCTGCTCCGACCCGGATTCGTCGGACATGTAAGTTACCCAACGGCCATCCGGCGAAAGTTTGGCCTCGGAACGGAATGTATTGGGTGTAGCTGGGATAACCTGGAACGGCTTTCGATCGCCTGTCAGCGGTAGAGCCCACACGTCATTCACTCCGGGTGTGCCCCGTGAATAAAGTATGTACTTCCCGTCGCGGGACCAATCGGTGGTAATCAGCAGCCGGTCATCCTCGAGCAGCTGTTCTTCCGCGCCGCTGCCGTCGGAAGGCCTGCGCAAGATCTGGTACCTGCCGTTGCGGTTGGAGGTGTAAGCGATCCACTTGCCGTCGGGGGACCACACGGGAGTGTTATTGTAAATCGGGCCAAACGTCAGGCGCGTGCGAGTGCCGCGCGATATGTCGAGGACCCAGATGTCGCTGACACCATTGTCAACCTGGAGCGCGATGCGGTCGCCCTGCGGCGAAAGAGCCGCGCCCGTGACGTTCGCAAGCCCCTCCGCAATCGTCGTCAGCTTCTTGGTGGCACGATCCATCCACAGCAACTCCAAGGTGCCGTAATTTCCACCTCCGTTGCCATAGATGAGCAGGCCGTTCTCCGAGGCGGTAACGTCCATATGCCAGGTGATCGGATCGTTCGCGACGTCATTCGCGATTGCCTGGGGCGCCCCGGTCAACATACCGGTTGAGGGATTGAATGCCTGGGCTAGCAACTGCTCGCTGTGGGCGAAAAGCAGGTAGCCATCGGCGTAGACGGCGTTGGACTTCGTCTTGAGCAAAAGCTTGTTCACGCTGCCGTCAACGGAGGCAAAGTAAACAGCGTCACCGGCCGACTTGGATGGATCATGGTTAATCGCGGAATAAAGGAAATGCTTGCCATCGGGGAGAAAGAAGGGCCAGCGATGAGATGTGTACTGGTCGTGGTCAACGGTAGTGACGGCGACCGGGGCGCCGCCGTTTATGTTGATGCGGTAGATCCGGTCTTGAGTTGCGGGCGAGTAAATGATGACACCATTGGCACCCCAGGCACCGCCGCGGCCGAAAGCCGCATCGGCAACGATTTGAGCGGATCCGGCGGAAAGTTCGATGACTTTCAATTTTCCGTCCGCGAAAAAGCCGATGGAATGGCTATCGAAGGACCAGAAGGGAAAGATGGCATTCTGGGTATCCGGGATCTGTCGCGCATCCAGCGAAGAGGTTTGGCGCACCCAGATGCTGGTCTTTCCATCGTTACCCGTGGCGGCGAAAGCGATAGCAGAACCGTCCGGGGACACCACTGGAGGACCGGCGGTATCTCCTGTGAGATTGATGTGAGTTTTTTCCGGAGGATTGATCACGGCCCGGATAGAAGGCGCGGGATGTTGGGGACGCAAGAATATTGCTCCCGCTGCGCCGAGGAACAGGGCCACGACCACGGCAGCAACCCACGGGAGTGTGCGTTTCGCGGAGGACACGGATGCGACTGCTGTCGCAGTTTCGTTCGCCGCGGACTTTCCGGCCGCAAGCCACTGGAGTTGAAGCTTAATATCGTGGGCGGTTTGGAAGCGCTCGTCCGGATTTTTTTTCAGGCAGGTGTCGACGATGTACTCAAAGGCTGCGGGTGTCTTCGGGTTTGCAGTCCTGACAGCCGCCGGATCCTGCTCCAGAATGGCTGAGGCCAGAGAGAGTTGGCTCTTGCCTTGGAATGGCCGCCTGCCCGTGGCCATCTCGTACAGCACAGCTCCGAATGCGAAAATGTCTGACCGCACATCGGCTTCCTTACCCTCGATCTGCTCGGGAGCCATGTACTGAATCGTGCCGATGATCGTTCCCGCAGTCGTAAGTGGAGTGAGCGGGCTTGGACCGCTCATCGTGGCAGCCGCGGTGAACGATGGTGGCGCGGAGATCGTGCCCGACCCGGTACTCTGTGCGGCTAGCGGCTTGGCGAGGCCGAAATCCATCAGCTTGGCCCCGGATTGGGTGAGCATGATGTTGCTGGGCTTCAGGTCGCGGTGAAGGATGCCGTGACGATGCGCAAAGGCCAGAGCATCGGCAACGGCGATCCCGATCTTGTACACCTCCGGTAGTGGGACCGCCCCTGCGTGCAAACGTTCCGCCAGCGTCCGCCCTTCCAGAAACTCCATCACGAGGAAATCGGTTCCATCCTGTGTGCCGATATCGTAAAGATGGCAGATGTGTGGATGATTCAGTGACGAAATAGTCCTCGCCTCGCGTTCCATGCGCTGCTTGAGTTCCGTCGAAGAAGAGAGATGGGCAGCGAGGACCTTGATTGCGACTACCCGGTCCAGACGTGTGTCGCGCGCACGATAGACTTCACCCATGCCACCAGCGCCTAGCACTGTTTGGATCTCGTACGGACCGAGTTTCGTGCCTGCAGTGAGGGTCATCTGCGGACGCGATTATAGCCTGTCGCGCTGAAAAGGATGGGACTGAATTCTCCCGTCCTATGCAAGGCATGGCGGCTTACCACGCGAAGGAGCCACGAATCAGCTTGAAATGTGCAACCTGCACTGGAGCAGGATTCGGCATCCACAGACGCAAGGGAAAGTGGAGCGGTTCCACGGATCGCTGCATCGCGCGCGTCGGTCTTCTGCTTGCGCATATCGGCAGCACGAATGCGGGCTGCGTCCCCGACCCACAACTCCTGTCCTAACTCCGTCAGCAGTCGCTCGAACCAGCGCGTGTGCCCGGTGGCCTCGATTCCCATCGCACCGCCCCCTTAGACCTGTGTAGAACTCTCTGGCTTCTCCGTTGCCGTGCTCCGGGCGACGTTCGATCAACTCGCCCGTCTCCTCATACAGCATCGCGATCTGCTGGTAGCGTGTGTGTAAATCACAAACTACAATCTTCATGTGCTCGGCTCCTTTCCTCCGAGCCTTGGTTTGCTTGAGCGCATCCAACTTTACTCGGCAGTCTGGAGCCAACACGGTTATCTAATCAGCCGCCAGCGATCAAAGAGTGGCGTGGTGGTGGGCTGACCGTCCGCCCGGAGCAGTCAGGTTAGGCAAACCCTCTAGAGGGTTGTTCAACGAAGATCGTCATCCAGGGGCTTTCCCCCCCCGCGGTTCATTGGGTAGAACGCCTTACCTCGCCATGCCGCGTCGCATCCCACTTTGTAAGTTGTTGAAAAAATTGGCTCCTCAGGTAGGACTCGAACCTACAACCCTCCGGTTAACAGCCGGATGCTCTGCCATTGAGCTACTGAGGAGTGTGGCGGCGGACGCGCGGGAGCGCGTCCGCGTTTCCATTTCATCATAGCATCTTCGGCGCCGGGCGGAAAACTGATCTGCGGCGGATGCGAGCCGCAGGCATGAGAGCTGCAGGCATGAGAGCTGCGGGTATGAGAGCTGCAGGCATGCGAGCTGCAGGCATGAGAGCCGCAGGTATGAGAGCTGCGGGCATGAGAGCTGCAGGCTGAGAGCTGCAGGGGCGCGCTCAGCCAGAATGTTCCCCGCGTTTCTGCTACGCTACTCGGTACAATTCAGCGGTTACAAAGAGCGCACGAGACGAGCCCGCATGCCGGGCACTTGCGAGGTCCTCATGGCTGGAGGTTTGCGTTTGCTTTCCGCACTATCTTCTTTATTGCTCCTGATTGCGGCCGCAGCGTTTGCGGCGAACGAGACCAGTACGGCGCCGCCGGCGCATCCTCCGGTGGCCGAGAAGCAGCCGACGGAAGAAATTCTGCACGGCGTCAAAATAATCGACGACTACCGCTGGCTGGAAGACGGCAAAAGTCCGGCGACGCAGAAATGGGTGGGCGAGGAGATGGCGTACACGCGCAGCATTCTCGACCCGCTGCCCGGGCGCGAGGCCATCAACAAGCGGCTCACCGAACTGCTCTCGATCGGCAGCATCAGCCCGCCGATGGTGGCCGGGAAGTATTACTTTTACGCGAAGCGCGAGGGCATGCAGAACCAGCCGGTGCTTTACGTGCGCGAGGGCATTGATGGGCAGGACCGGGTGCTGGTCGACGCGAATCAACTTGCCTCCGATGGCACGATTTCGCTCGACTGGTGGGAGCCGTCGGAGAACGGCCACTACGTGGCGTACGGTACGTCGCCCAGCGGGTCGGAGATGTCGACGCTGCACATTATCGAAACCAAAACCGGCAAGTTGCTTCCCGACACAATCGAGCGTACGCGCGCCTGCAGCGTCGCGTGGCTACACGATAATTCCGGCTTTTATTACACGCGCTATCCCAAGAAAGGCGACGTTCCGGCCGGCCAGGAAATGTACAACCGGCACGTTTTCCTGCACCTGATCGGCGCCGATGCGTCGACCGATCCCGTAATTTTCGGGGAAGGCCGCGATCCCGAGGACTGGCCCACCCTGCAACTCTCCAATGACGGGCGCTGGCTGGTGATTGACGTCGGGCAAGGGTGGACGAAGTCGGAGCTGTTTTTGATGGATACGCGATCGGACCGCGGGCCGACGCGCGTGAGCACCGGCAAGAATTTTCTTTATACCGGAACGGTCTATAACGACAAGCTCTACATCACCACCAATGAAGACGCTCCGCGCTACCGCACGTTTGTCGTGGACGCGGGAACGTTCGACCGGAGCGCGTGGAAGGAGTTGATCCCACAGAGCGATGCCGTACTGCAGGGCGTGGGGCTGTGGGGAGGGAAGCTGTTTGCGCAATACGAAAAGAATGCCACGTCGCAGTTGCGGGTGTTCGATCTCGATGGAAAGAAGATCAGGGACGTCGAGTTGCCCGCGATCGGCAGCGTTTTCGGATCGACAGGGAAATGGAATCGCAATGAAGTGTTTTACGGATTCCAATCGTTCACGGTGCCGCCCAGCGTGTACCGGTTCGATCTGAAGGACGAGTCCACCAAGCTGTGGGCCAAGGTTGAGGCGCCGTCGATCGATCCTTCCGCTTACGAAGTGAATCAGGAATGGTTCAACTCGAAAGACGGAACGCGGGTGCCCATGTTCGTGGTGTACAAGAAAGGATTAAAGAAGGACGGGCACAATCCCGCACTGCTGACCGGGTACGGCGGATTTAACATCAGCCTGACGCCCGCGTTCAGCCGCCCGGCGTATCTATGGATGGAGCATGGCGGAGTCTACGCGGTGGCCAACCTGCGGGGCGGAGCCGAGTTTGGCGAGGAGTGGCACCGAGCGGGCATGCTCGAGAAAAAGCAAAACGTGTTCGATGACATGATCGCGGCGGCGGAGCACCTGATTTCCGCGGGCTATACCGATAGGAGTCATCTCGCGATCCAGGGCGGATCGAATGGCGGACTGCTGATGGGGGCGATGATCACGCAGCGTCCGGATTTGTTCCGCGCGGTGATCTGCCAGGTTCCGCTGCTGGACATGCTGCACTACCAGAATTTCCAGATCGCGAAGCTGTGGATTCCGGAGTATGGATCGAGCGAGGATCCGCAGCAATTCAAGTGGCTGTATGCGTATTCTCCGTATCACCACGTGAAGGCGGGGACGGAGTATCCGGCGATCTTATTTATGACCGCGGATACGGATACGCGCGTCGACCCGATGCACGCGAAGAAGATGGCGGCGGAGATGCAGGCGGAGGCGAAGAATGGCGAGAGCCGGACGCGTCCGATACTGCTGCGCATCGAGAGCAAAGCCGGGCACGGCATCGGCAAGCCCGTCACCAAACAGATCGAAGAGTTCACGGATATTTATTCGTTTCTGTTCTGGCAGTTGGGGATGAAGGAGTAGGGTGCGTCAGTCGATGGGCTGGGAATTCCAGGCTTCGGAAAAATCGCGAAAGGTGGGCCAGGCGCGATCATACCCCCTCCGCATCCGTAAGAGACGGGATGTTCGCATAGAAGAATCATGGTCGAGGTTTAGGCCGAAGCGATGGGTGGTGGAACGATCTTCTGGTGGGAAGATCGCCCCCGCAGAGTGATTCAGCGTGAGATTTCCAGAGTCTTGGTCCTCAACCTTCTCTGGCGAAAAAAACGGTGCCAAAAACACCGCAGGAACAAGTTCGTCCTTGACACCGCCTTCGTTCTTATCGATGGGCCAGCCCCCACCAACGATTCCGTTATCCAAAACCATCCTCGGACTTCGACCCGGAATCGTGTGAGGCAGGTCACCAGAAATCCTATTTGCCTCTCTGCATTCCTTGGTGGTACAGCCAAGCGGCGAGATACCCTAACGAAAGGAACGTAAGAACGAGACTCAGAATCCATAACGATCGAATCAGAGTGCGATCCAGAAATGCGGGAGCAACAAATGCTGCGGCTCCTCCGACAAACAGGAGTACCCATCCCAGAATCAAACCCTTCAGTGTCAATTTCAGCAACAGTGCCAATTCCGCTGCCTCGCCTTTCCACGGATTTGCGGTAGATATACCAGATAGCAGTAAAGGACACTTCCGTACCAGAAGCCAATCAGCAGGACCGTGAACCACAACCGTTTCGCCCATCTTGAGGAGCGGTCGAGACGTGCCCAGTAGCGCCACATTCCAATCCAAAGGAACAACGTAGCCGGGGCTCCAAGAACGCCGATGGTGCCCCAGAAGAGCTCAAGCCATCGCGAAGCTTCTCGCCCGGAAATCCGACCTAAGAATACGGGAACCAACGCAAGCGTCAGGATGGAGCAGACGAAGAACAGCAGGAAAGCGCGAGATGTGGCAAACCATTCGTCTGTCAGCCGTCCCCATATGAAAGAAAGCATCTAGCCCTCCTTACCAGGTCCTGTTCTTATGTGCCCCCGCCGTCCCCACCATCATCGCCTCCGCCGCCGTTGTCATTTCCGCCACCAGTTTGCACCTGTGGTGGTACCAGGGGGGCTGGCTGTGATCTTTCAACACGTTGTTCCCTTCGTCGACGACTTCGAACACCGGGGGCTGGCCAATCCTTTCCGCGTCAAGCCTCCCTGATAGGTTGCCCCACCCGCTCCAGCGTTCGCTCGAAAGTCTCCTTCGCTGCCGGCGAATCAAGCAGCCGCATGCGGCGATAGCAACTGAACGTAATGAAATGCAGGCAATGCTGGTTTTGATAGCGAACTGGTTTGACGTGCATTCATGCAGATTGTAGTCCGCAGCGCAGGCCCACCCTCCCGCAAAAAAACGCGGGAAGGGTGGGGCAACCCCAAATTGGGAATTCCATGAGAAAGGTTGATTGGATAAGAACGAAGGCTTCAGCCAACCGGTAGTCTTTTGGTTGAGGACCAAGACCGTAAGGTCGAGGAGAAGCCTTCGATGATTATTTTAGGCTGTGATTTTCATCCCAGCTGGCAGCAAGTGAGTTGG
>DAIDGW010000052.1 GCA_027452245.1 Acidobacteriaceae bacterium | reverse complement strand
GGGAAAGGAAACTGGCCGCCCGCCAGGAAACTGGCCTGCTTGCCATTAATCGCGATCAGATTGGGCTCAGACAGAATCTGCAGCAGGTTTTTCTGTTCGAGAGCCTGAATCGCTACTCCCAGGTTCGTGTCCGGGCGGAACAGAAAAAGATTCAGCACATTATTGATTGTCTGGGTTGAGGGAACGATTGGCGTATTCGGAGTCGTTTGCGTGATGGTCTGCGTGCCAAAGCTACCGTATTGTCCCGTAGTCGTCGTACCGAGAAAGTTTCCCGCACCTGTCGAGATAAAGTTCGCTCCCAACTGCGTCAGCGCCGTGCGATCCACTTCCGCGAAGCGAACCTGCAGCAGAACCTCCTGCGCGCCCACAGGCCCAAAAGTGAGCACGTTCACCACATTCTTCGAATAGGCAGATGCAAGCTCGCCCGCCCGTTTAGCCACATCTTCGGTCGTGACGTGTCCTGATAACACGATGGCAGATCGCGACGGCGTCACCAGGATCTGCTCATCCGGGAATACCCGCTTCTCTTCTTCGGCACACGCACTGACGTCGACGTCGACCCGCAGATCGAAACTGCGCGAGCGCTCCAGTTCATCCCAGATCAGCAGCGAGACTTCGCCCGGGGCCCGCCCGTGTACCAGAATCTGCGTCGGTGTAATTACCGTCGCGTAGGCTATGCTCGGGTCGGTTACTGAAATGCGTTTCAGGTGTTCGGTCGTATTGATCAGCAGAGACTTGTCCACCATGACACGCAGGGGAGCTGATCCTTCTTGCTGGGATTGCGGCGGTAGGTTAGCCGTTTGCGTGGCGGTCGACGGAGCCGGTTCCTGCACTGGTTGACCCTGCTGTTGCCGCGCATTACCCCACGCGCCCCCGACCGACGCGAGCGTAATCAGAGCCAGCACCAGCAAGATTCGCAAAGAAATCTGCCGTCCTGAAAATCTGGAGGAATGGTTATCCCGATGTTCTGTTCCGGTCACTTGGGGTCCGAACTCTCCTCTGGGAATTTGACTACGTCCGGCTTCTTGTCACCCTGATAGACCTCAACACTCAGAACCGTCGGCGGCGGTTCGGCCGCCGGAAGTTTCTTTCGCGCTGGCTGAAGGTGAACTGGCGCCGGCTTGGATGGTGCAGAAGGTAGTCCCTGGAACAGCTGTCTCTCGTTGGAAGCGCTGAGCTCCCCTTCGTGTGTGTCCAGCGGATTGCGTAGCGAGAGTTGAATGCGCCCCTGTGCACTGGCCAACGTTAGCTTTTGCGCATCATCGGGAGAAACCAACAGCGTAATCACCGGAGTGTTCTGCGCTTCACCGGTTGCGGTGCGCTCCAGCGTGTGCCCTGCGGCGATGACCGCCACGTTCTGCAAGACTGTCGTCGTCTGGGGTTCAGTTGCGCCCGACGGTGTGCCGGTCAGCAGAACATCAACCCGCGTACCCGGCGTAACGAAGCCGGCGACCGATACAACGTCATTTACTCTCACGGAGACGGCGCGCATCCCCGGCGGAATCAGTGCGGGCAACCCCGCGCCCGCATTCTCCGGAGCGAGTTTGGTTGGAAGAATGAACTCTCCCTTGGTGATCGGAACGACCACTCCGCGTCCAAGCACCTGGGAGCGCTTCGAGTAGTACCCCGGCGGCAGTTCGCCCGCCGGATATTTGGCAATGCGTACCTCATTCTCGCCCACGCGTGATCCGACCTGCATGTCATTGGCGGCCACGATCACATCCGTGCCTGCCTCGACCGTTCCTCCCGATCGGCGTAAGCTCTTCAGAACAAATAGGCTGGTGAAGGCCCCAAGCGCTAGCGCCACCACCCCTATCATCAGCAACCGCGAGCGGTTCATAGTGCTCCCTCTACTTCAAACCCGGTTGTGTCGAGCCAAGTGTGGCCCCCTTCACCCGTTCCCATCCCTCTGTATGCCGGTTGACCTGCGGGCAGGTATCCCCCGATGTTCCATCGCGGGGGGCACGACGGTGACCCAGAATAAATTTACGTTCGGGCCTATAAATGAGGAGAATTGCCCACTCGACGTTACATATAATACCGCGCATTTTGCGCTTCAGGTGTAATTTCTTGCATAGGTAACCATTACTGGAGTTTTCAGGGAAAATCATCCAGTCTCACTGGTTCTAAGACTGATCTTGCATCCGACCTGATCGAGTTTAGCTTTTAGATCCGGGCGAAGGGGCCAGTCCGCTCTTCTTATGGAACGATGGGAACTCTGCCCACACAGGACACCTGTCAAAATGACCGTTGTTCCAACGTGGGGTAGCGTACGGATGTACTTTCGTAGCGGTGCCACTCCTGAAACCTCATTTGCGCGCGTCTCAAAAACGAAGGCCGGGTATCCCGGAAGGATATTCCGGATCCCGGCCCACGCTTTACTTCAACTTGGCTCTGTCTTTGAAACAGAGACGGAACTAATTTCCGCTGTTCGAAGCCGTCGTCGTGCCCGACTGGCTCACCGCTGTGCCGTAGCGAACCAGCCGCGGGAAGAACGGCGTCACTTCAAACGGCATTTTGTCGCGAGCCGACGTGAGCGCCACTGCCGTCGTCTTCACCATCTCCGCCTTGTCGTTCCACGGATTCACCTTGACGCGCCCACCAAGCGGTAGCGCCGCAATCTGATCCAGCTTGAAAATGTCGAACGCCGGTCCTTGCGTCTCCAACGCCGAAAGGCGAACTACCGTCCCGTTGACCACCAGAGGATTTCCCAAATGCGTCGTCAGCAGTGCACTCAGCGCCGGACCGCGCGCCTGCAGCGCCTTTAGAAACAGTCCCACGTTATCGAGTTTCTGCGCATACGGAGAATTCTTCAGCAGCTCAATCGCCTTCTTGTCGGCTGCTTCTTCTTCCTCCGGAATGTGCTTGAATCCCAGGTTCGAGTACGTCGCGTCGTCGGAGAACAACATGCGGTCATTGAAAGCGTACTTGCTGCCCAGGTTGTGCCCGAGCACAATGTGCGCCAGTTCGTGTGAGAGGACCGCCGCAAGGCTGGCTTCATCGGGAAGCACGTCAATCAGCCCGCGGCTGATCACGATCGTGTTGCCCACGCTGAATGTTTCCAGTGGAGATGTCAGCAGTACGCGCGTGCGCACCGGCCGCGGCAAATCGATGTTGTTGGTCACTTCCAGATTGTTCACCACCGTCTGCAGAACGCGATCCACGTCGCCTTCCGGCGCGAGCAGTCCCGCGGTGGTCAAACGATCGATCACGTTGTCTTCCGCCTGTTGCTGCCACTCGCGCTCTGCCTCCAGCGGAGAAGCATCCTGCGCCGCCGCGCTCTCGTCTTTCACGCTGTCGACCCGGATCTGCGTCAACTCATCCGGATTGCCTTCCTTCTGCAGGTCATAGCCCCAAATGCGCGTCTGCGCCTTGAATGCGATTTTGTTCTTTGCCCCCGCGCTGAAATCGCCTTCTTCGCTGTAGATCAGCGACGGTACCCAGTAGCCGGGAATCAGGTTCAATCTCCAGCTGTCCATGTGGAAGAAATACGAATTGCGTGGCGCCGGAGCATAGGTCCCATTCAGCCGCACGATGTTGTAGTCGTGATCTTCCACCCAGATCCGGCCCAGGAAACGTCCCTTGCCGGCATCTTTTTTCGGCGTCACATCGAAAACCAGACAGCGGATGTCCCCCAAAAATTCGCGGCGGATGTAGCGGAAATCGTAGTGCTGGCGGTCAAAATCCGTCCGGTCGGCATACACCATCCACGAAAATCCGAGCGGCTGATATTGGACCTTGTAGAGCTTCTCGACCCCGCCCAGCAGGCGGGACTGCATGCTCTTTTCCTGTTGCTTCAGGTAATCCTTGCGATCGACCTCTTCGCCCATATCGATGCGGCCAAGAAAATAATGGTCTTCGCTGGGAATCGCCCCCAGTTGCGGGTCGGACTTCAAATTCTGCAGGTAGGTTTCGACCAGCGGCGTGCGGTTCGACAATTCCTTGATCAACTCATGTTCACGCTGGATGAACCGGTCCACCACCTGATCCATCGTCGTCGGTGCGGGCTGTCCAAAGGTCTGCTGTGCGGCGGGCGCTGCTGTGGCTGCCGGCTTGACCAAAGGTGCCGCCGCGGGTGCGGAAGAATTCTGCGCGGGTTGAGCCGCATGCGTCGCATCCGGCGCGGTCGTCTGCGCGGACGGTTGTGTTTCCGCCCCTTGCTGTGCAGCCGCGCTCAACGATACCAGCAGAGCCGCGGTGAACATCCAGTTCCAGGTACGCATGACTCGTTCTCCAGTCTTCAAAACCAATCCTCAGCAACTTGCTGCCTTCATGATTGCCACTGGCAACCAGGAGCCGGCAATTGCCTTTCTCAATACGCCATTTGAAATGTGACGTGTACCACTGCCGTTGAATCCACCGGCTGCCCGTTGCGCAGCGCGGGTTCGAACTTCATCTTGTTGGCCGCCGCGATTGCCGCCTCGTCCAGCCCGTGTCCCAGGCCGCGTACTACGCGGTTCACGTGCAGCGATCCATCCGCATTAAACGTCACGTCCAGCAGCACTTCGCCTTCAATCTTCAGGTTCAGCGCTTCCTGCGTGTAAACCGGGTTCGGCTTGAACGTAATCTTCACCGGATTCGTTGGCGCACCCGAATTCAGCCCACTTACCTTGGGCCCGTTGTGCACCACCTGCTCCGATCCAAATCCGCCGGTCGAGACGCCCTGCCCGTTGCTGCGGCCATCGCCTCTGCCGCCGCTCGCCACCCCGCTGCCAAAATCCGCGCTCGCCACCGTTCCCTTGATCCCTTTTGCGCCGCCAGTTCCGTTGCCTTGCCCTTGGCCTGCGGGCATGTCAAACGATCCCACCGAGGCGGTATATAGCTTCGCTCCGCCCTTGCCCGTGCCCGGCAATCCGTTGGGATCGCCAAAGCCTCCGGTCTGAACTTTATCCACGGCGACATTCACCGTGGGCGTCGGCGTGCTTGCGCCGAAATCTCCCGTATGCACCAGTTGCGGACGTGCTCCGCTCACCGGCAGCTTCAACTGCGGCGTGGCAAACTGATTCACCACAACTTTCGGAGCTTCCACCGGCTGCGCTGCCTCACGATGAATCGCCGGCGGCACCACCAATTTCGGCTCTTCAAACACCGGCAGCTTCGGTTCCGGCAGCAGCTTCGCCTTCAGGTCCGGCTTCTTCATCGGCTCCGGTTCCGGACGCGCCGCCGGCAACGGGATGATTTCCGTCACGTGATACTGCTTCAGCGTCAGCTTCTCCGGCACCACCATGCTCAGGCAGATCAACAGCAGCAGCAGCAACGAAACCATGCTGTAGCTCGCGGCGATTGCCCGCTTGTCAATCTTGCGCTCGGGCAACAGTCCGAGTTCAAATCCACCATCCGACGTCGACATCGAAATTCTTTCTTTCCAATAAATAAGGGGTCCAGCCCGGGGAGAAGCTGGATTGGAATCTTCACATTAAGCGAGATAGGACAGGGGGGTAAACGTGTCAACTGGACCTGACCTTCAGTAATCAACCAGGTTCCTCTTGCCTGAATATCCCGACACGGTGGCGATTGTCGTTCCTGATGGCCATTCGGCGGAGCGGAACGGCGATGAAACCGTTTTTAACCCGCCGCCCGGAAGCCCACGTCATCGTGCAAATGGACCGTGCATCTCACCCTGCCGGCCGCTGGCGACGGCCCCATGCACTTCACAATTATGTCCGGGCGAGGGATTCCGCCTGATATTCCCATGTACTACGGCTTACGATGCAGAATGTGGATTGCGATGTCCGGCCAGTATTCGCGAAATACATTGGTGAGAGCGTCCCGGCCCATGGCCCAGCCGTACTTCACCGCTATTTCTCCGGCCGTGCGGTCGGAAGCTGGATAGTACGTGGTCGAGATCGCTTGCGAGATGCCGCGTCCAAACACGTCAGCGGCATTGAATGTATTGTGCCCCTGATAGTTGGGAGTGATCACGATGCGAGTCGCCGCGTAGACTCCGCGCCACCAGAAGTTGTGACCTGATCCCATGGCATAGTAACGCTCGTCTTCATGAAGAAACGTCGGTAGCGCGAAGATGACCAGGTAATTTCCATCGGTCTTGTCGATAAATCCGCGCCAGTAATATCTCCCGAACCCGGGCAAACCTTTGCCCAGCGCCGGATGAGCTTCCGTGGCCTCCGCCAGAAAAGAGGTAACTCCAACAAACACTAAAGCGGAATAGTCGAAGCTGTTCAGGGTCGCGATCTTGAACGCCTCTTTAGCCGTGGGCGGAGGCGGAATTGCCCCGGCGCTCACCGCGCGGTAGTTCGGCATTACCCCCAGAATGCGCTTGGGTTGCAGTTCCGAGGCCGGCGCCCCCTTGTTCGCCGGCGCTTGGATCGGAGCGGATTTCTGTGCCGCATCCTGCTGGCTCGAACTCTGTCCGGCAGTTGCCGGCTGCGAAGACGCCTGGCCCGTTGCCTGTTGCGAAGCGTCCTGCAGATCGATCACGCTTGCAGGGGCAGACGGACCTTCGTAAGAAACAAAACCGGATTCCGAAGAAACCGCAATCGGAGCTGCGGGAAGATCAAGCTGGACCGAAGGCGTCGGCTGCGCTGTTACCAGCGCGCCAGATAACAGCACAATAAAAGTGATAACCGCAAAAAAAGTGCGCAGAATTTCCTCCTGCCAAAAACACAAACGCTTATCTGATATGAAAGTTCCTATGATGTAACAATTAATCCTCTTAGATGCACCACAACCGTCAAACACCTTTGGCGGATCGTCCGAAACGGAAGTAATGAAGGGACTACCCAGCGAGCAGCGCCACCCCTCCTGCTACTAGGATGGCGGCCATCCAGCGGCGATGATCGACTTCCTCGTGCAGAAATATCTTCGCAGCAAATGCATTTCCGATGAACGTCAACGAGGCTGCGGCGGGCGCAACCAGACTGACGTCCCCCCAGGAAAGGGCGAACAGCAGGCTGAAGAAGGCCAGAGCCATCGCGAGAACGCCCAGGGCGAAATTCGGATTTCCGAAAACTCTCCGAACAATCGTGCCCAATCCATGGCGCTCCCAAAGTTCATGAAAGTCGCCCACCTGTTTCATGGCGCGCGACAGCAGCACATCTCCAACCACCGAAGCAAAAACGATCGCCGCAATCGCCGACCAGGTGTGCACCCTTGCCGCTGGCACCATCATCATCGCGGCGCTCCGCTCGATACCAGATCAGCTTCGGCGAGTTTGTTGGTGCTTGGTACTTCCGGGTTCTGTGGCGTTGACGCCGGTCCCCCCGCCACAAACCCCACCCCGGCCGAGATCAGCATGATTCCCAGCCAGCGCATCACTGTGATGTGCTCGTGTAATACAAACCTCGCGACCAGTGCCAGCAAGACATACCCCAACGATGTCGCCGGCAACACGTAAGTCAGGTCAGCCCACGACAAGGCAGTCATATACGACGCGAAAAATGCCAGCAGCAGAATGATTCCACCCGCTACCCACGGATTGAGAACAGATTCCACGACGCTTCCCAGATGATGGATGGAGATACTTCCGGTCTGCTTCATCCCATGCGCAAGCATGGAGTCGCCAGCCGTTGCAAATACGGCAACTCCAGCCAGTACTAGGTACTTGCGAAGGTTCACGGCCAACTCGACTAGCAGGTTTCTTGCTGCGTGGGAAAAAGAATAGTCCATCGGGATCCCCGCCGAACCAGGCGAAGATGGGACTGGGCCTACCCGATCACGCCGCCCGCCGGTTCCGCACTCGCCGGCGAACCCGCCGATTTTGCTTTCGACTTAACCAGTTTGTTACGCATCGACCGCACTTTCAGGAAGGTCTTGGCTTCCTTGTACAGGCGTTTGCGCTCCGAGTTGTCGAATGCGGCCTTACGTAAAATGCGGAATACCGCCTTGGGACGGAAATAATACTCGTCGTAGAAGCGGTGGACTTCCGACAGAATCTCGTCCGCGGCCAGTCCGGGATACTGGATGTGGGCCAGTTGATGCCCGCCCTCGTCCACCATCTTGCTTTCCTTCACCATGAAGCCATTCTGCACGGCATAGTCGTACAGTTCTGTTCCCGGATACGCATGTGCCACCGAGACCTGAATGGTTTCGACGTCGAGTTCCTTGGCGAAGGCAATCGTGTTGTTGATGGTCTCACGGGTTTCGCCCGGCAGTCCCAGGATGAAATCCCCATGAATGACCAGGCCAAGCTTGTGGCAGTCTTTGGTGAACTGGCGCGCCCGCTCGACGGTGGCGCCTTTCTTGATGTTTTTCAGAATCTGCTGGTCGCCCGATTCATAGCCCACGATCAGCAGACGGCATCCCGCCTCTTTCATCGCTTTCAGCGTCTCGAAGTCCGTAGTGACTCGCGAGGTACACGACCACGTCAATCCCAACGGCTTAAGTTTTGAACACAGCTCGATGGTACGCGCCTTCTGGATGTTGAAAGTGTCATCGTCAAAGAAGAATTCCTTTACATCCGGCCAATACTGCTTGGCTTCCGCCATCTCGCGAGCCACGTCGTCGGTGGAGCGCTTCCGCCACGGATGTCCGCTCAAAGTCTGCGGCCACAGGCAGAACGTACACTGCGCCGGGCAACCGCGAGTCGTGTACAGCGAAACATACGGATGCAACAGGAACGGTACGTTGTACCGCTTCACGTCCAGGTCGCGCTTGTAGATCTCCGTCACGTGCGGCAGGGCATCCAGGTCCTGAATCTGCGGCGCGTCGGGGCTATGAACCACTTGGCCATCTTTCAGGAAAGACACGCCTGCAATTTCTTCCAGCGGCTTGCCTTTGGCGTAGTCCACCACTGCATAATCGAATTCCTTGCGGCAAATAAAATCGATCTCGGGACAGTCCCGCAATGATTTCTCAGGCAGAACGCTTACGTGCGGACCCACGAATGCAATCTTGATCCTGGGATTGGCTGCCTTGATCGCTCGCGACAAGCGGATGTCGCCGGGAAATCCCGGAGTCGAAGTGAACAAAACCAGGAATTCGTAGTCCTTGGCAATGTTGATCGTTTCCTCACCGCTGATGTGGTGCGGGGGAGCATCGAGAAGGCGCGCGCCCTCAAGCATGCCGGTCGGATAGGCGAGCCACACCGGGTACCAGTAACTCTCGATTTCGCGCGTTGCCGGCCAGCGCGACCCCGCGCCTCCGTCAAAATTCTCAAAGGAAGGCGGATTCAGAAACAGTGTTTTCAATGGCATAGGGCGTCTAATATTCTATCACTCCATGACTGCGCTTCTGGATTAAACCCGTACATCGTTGGATACTCCAATCCCGGGCAGGCGGTCGGTTGGCACAGTACCCCCAATCTACCCGCCTCCGCTGCGGCTCCGGAAACAGCTTCTACCGAACAGCAACTTAGATGCAGCGAACAGGGATTAGCTGCTGCAATTGGCAACAAGCTTCTTCGAACAGGCTGCGGAAAAACTCGCTTCGGGGTGGCGTTTTGAAAGGGCGCGGCTTCAAGTGGCGCCCTAAGTGCCGTTAAATCAACTGCGGCTTGAGCCGCTGAGACAAGATGACGAAAGGGAAAAAAGAGTTCTTCCCGGCCTCCTAAGGCCAAAACCTGAGATGAGCTATTTTCCCAGAGCCCAGCTTGCCAGTCCGTTTGTGGACCTCAGCAACTCCACTTCGGAACGCTCCAGTTCAAAGGTTGCGTCTTGCAATGTAATGAAATGTTCGTTCAGGGCTGACTGGGCGTCATCCAAGTCGTGCAGATTGGCTGTGCCCGCGTCCATTCGGGTACGCACAATTCCCACATTTTTCTGTGCGATCTCGTATTCCAGTTGGGCTACATCCCGTGCATCCTGCATCTGCGTGACGGTGTGCTGCAGCCGCAAGGTCTCTTCAGAAGCCTGGTTGCGGGCCGCCTCCGCTTGTTTCGCAGCCCGGAACGCTTCGGCATCGGCAGCCGCGGAGCGGGCACGCTGCGAAAAGTTCAGGAAGGGGAAGCGAACCACCACTCCAATAGTCGCGTTGTTGCTCTGGAAAGTGTTGGTGCGGAAATACTTCTGATAGTTGTTCAGCGTGGTCGAGATTACCGCGTACTGCGCCGCGAAATCGAGGCTCGGCCAGATGCTCAAGTGCTCCGCCTTGGCTCGGAGGTATTGCGCGCGCGCATGTTCCATGGCCGATTCCACCGCAGGGGTTGATTTCACCGCCTTCATGGCATCGTCATTGCTCAGCGGGGCGGGCGGGGCCGGTATGGAGTCCGGATCGGTTTCAATCTTGTTCGCCGGCAGGCCGCTCAGTTTCGATAATCGCTGGCGGAGCACATCGGCCGCGCCTTGAGCCTCAGCGATACGCAGCCGTATCCGCGCCACCGAAAGACGGGCCTTGGTTCCATCCAGTTCCGTATCCACTCCTTCCTTGATGCGCTCCTGTACCGCAGTTTGCGTGGCCTGTGCATCAGAGATCGCTTCCTCTAACCGCGCTATCCGTTGTTCCCACTTCACCAGTTCGGCATAGCTGAGCACCGTGTCCTGAATCGTCTGGTTACGCTGATCCTTGCTGTTCAGGCTCACCGTGGCCTTGTCGGCCTGCGCCGCTCCCAGCACCGCGTGCAGTTCGCGGTGATATAGCGGAGACTGCGCCACCACATTGAACAGAGACGGCGCCGCACCCTCCAGGCTCAGCGGGAATCCGTACGACCAGCCTACGTCGGAACCGACGGCCACCTGCGGGATGAATGCATCACGCAACTCCCGGTAGGCAGCGGCGGCTTTCCGCTCATTCGCAATCGAAATGTCGGTGGTCGTCGCATGCTTAAGCGACAGTTCGACCATCTGCCGCATCGTTACGCTTTGCGCCAGCAGCGAAGTGGGAATCAGACACAAGGCAAGTGCAAGTACATGGTGTGCGCGCACAACGCACCGGGAGTTCTGGGTCATTGCGTCCCCTTTATATGATCTGCAAACTGATTGTATGAAGAATCTGATGGGAAGGGAAAAGCAGGAGGTTGCGTTTCATGATGCGGCGGCGCTAACAATGCGGAGCTTCGAGATGACACACCAGAGGGGATTGCGAGATTCAGGGTCTCATTACGCTCCATTTGCGCAGGAGTTCGTAGAGGACGACGCCTCCGGCGGTGGCTACGTTCAGCGAATTTTTCTGGCCGCGCATGGGGATGCGAACATGCGCGTCGGCGAGGGCGAGCAGTTCCGGACGCAGTCCTTCGACCTCGTTGCCGAAGGCGACGCAGACGGGAAAGCGGGGCTGCCAGTCATAGAGATCGACGGCCTGCGGGCTGGTCTCGATGGCGGCGAGATGATGTCCGCTGCGGCGGAGCGAGTCGGCGACGCGGAGCGCGTCCCAGTCATGCTCCCAGGGGACAGTTTGTTCGGCGCCCAGTGCGGTTTTGGTGATGGCCTTCTTGGGAGGATGCGCGGTGATGCCGCACAGCCAGAGCTTCTCGAGGCCAACGCCATCGGCCGCACGAAAGAACGCGCCCACGTTGTACATGCTGCGGACGTTGTCGAGGAGGACGACGGCGGGGAGGGTGGGCGTGTTCATCGTAGGTCAGGGGTGAAGATATCATCCATCCCGGGATGCTGGCATGTTTGGGGCTGATAAAGGTGATCGTGGAAATCTGCAAGCCAATTCTTCCGTCAGGGGCCCCTCGAACCGCATCCACAGAAGTTTATTGACCGCGTCAAATTCAAAACGGTATGGCATCAGAGAACTCTTCTACTAATTCCATTAGGGATGACCGATACGCGCCACGGCCGTATAGTGCCCATCGTCACTTGTAAGACTCAGGCCGAATGCGCTCCATTCTGGGACACGCGGCGCCGTGCGAACGGATAATCATTCCGCACCGGAGGAGGCGGCGCGAGTGCGCTGGGAGATGTGCTTCTCCGAGGTTGCTCCCTTCTTGCGCTTCGGATCAGATGCGGTCTGAGCTAAAGATCCGTAGGCAGTCTCGGGCCCGAAACTCAGGCGCGG
>DAIDGW010000051.1 GCA_027452245.1 Acidobacteriaceae bacterium | reverse complement strand
CCGCCGCGTGCGCATTCAGCGTAGCGTCTCGGGCCACTCACAAATTCACCGGCAAAGAACGCGACGCGGAAACCGGACTGGACAATTTCGGCGCACGCTACTATGCGTCAACCATGGGACGCTTCATGACCCCGGACTGGGCGGCGCGGCCGACGGCGGTGCCCTACGCCGTGCTGGGCGATCCGCAGTCGTTGAACCTGTATTCCTATGTCCGCAACGATCCCGTCACGCGTGTGGACCTTGATGGCCATTTTGAAGACCCTGTGGGAACTCCTCAAAGCTTTTGTAATGGGGGGGATTGTCCGGAGTATGAACAGCAGTTGCGTGCGTCGATCGGCGGCGATGAGACTTCGGGAGAGACTGCCGAAGTGCAAGGCGCCGTGGCGCAGATCGTTCCAGACGGCACAATCTCTAAACCCACCCTTCGTGATTTGAGGCTGTTACGAAACTCAGTTTTTAGCATCAGCGACCACAAAATATTGAGGCTGTGCGTCCCCACCCGGCGGGCGTGCTCGGGACGAGGGTGTTTCGTTCGGCCTGTGAATATCCAATGTGTTAAATTGTCGAGACCATGACGCCGGAAGAGCGGGAACGAATGAACTGGCTTTGCCAGAGGATCCAGGACGAACGAGACCAGAAGAAGTTCACGGACCTGGTGCGGGAGTTAAACGACCTTCTGGAGCGCAAAGGGCATCGGCTGGAAGATACGGCCAAGGACGGTCCAGCGCAGGAATCCCGCTAGGCGCCCTACGGATTGCGGGACAAGGAAAGCGAGTATAAGCGTGCGCTGGGGGCGGTTTCGGGCGAAAAGAGAGACAAGTGTCTCTATGCGGCCTTGGGATGCGGGTGATTCCCGGGGTCCAAATTGAAACCTGAAATATTTGTAAAGAAAATCAACGCATTCTCCTTGACTTCGCTTGAAAAGCTTGTAATAACTAAGCCGTCCAATCGGACGAGCTTGGGGGTGTATTTGTTTGGCGGAAGTACGACTGCAAGAGGGTGAGTCCCTCGAAAACGCCTTGCGGAGATTCAAGCGCAAGGTGCAGCAGGAAGACATCGTTAAGGAAGTAAAGCGTCACTCCTTCTACCTGAAGCCGGGTGAGAAAAAGCGCGTGAAGGCGGCGCTGGCTCGCAAACGAAGCCGGAAGAAAGCACGGAAAGAGCAGGATTAGGGGAAGTAAAGGGTCGCCTCAACCCGGGGCGACCCTGCTCCAACGGCCCCCACCGGTTGGAGTTGCAGCAAACTGGGGGTTCATCAATCTGTTCATTTCGGCATGTTGTTAGTTCATGGCAGTGACCATGCATGCAATGACGGATGTGCATGGAGGGCCGAGTCCAGGGGAAGTTTGAGGGGGAGAGAGTACACGACCTGTGTATTTCCCGATCGCGCGCGCCGCGGGATCAGTGGAAACGGGCTGAAGGAGCCATCCTCAATGGAATTTCAGGACAAGGTGCTGAAGTGCATCGACTGCGGATCGGATTTTATCTTTACCGCAGGCGAACAACTTTTCTTTTACGACAAGCAGTTCAAAAACGAACCCAAGCGCTGCAAGACGTGTAAAGCGAAGCGCGTGGCTGTTCTGGGAGCGCCTTCGCCTTCGGGACAGACACATCATTACACCAAGGTAGAAACCCGCGCCACCTGCTCGCAGTGCGGGAAGGAAACCACAGTTCCTTTCCGGCCAACTCAGGGACGCCCGGTGTTCTGCCGCGAGTGCTTCCAGGAGCGCCGTACCGCTGCCACCGCCTGATCGCCGCAAGTCTCGGCGGCAACTCCGCGTTTTGAGCATGAGGGATAAGTGTGCCAGTTCTGGCTTCTTTGGGGGAGTTTAGCCGGGTAAGCTACCATAGAGGCGTGACCCGTTATCACGTAGAAAATTTCGGCTGCCGCGCCACGCAGGCGGATGGCGCTGCCCTCGAACGCCAGTTCGAGGAGCGCGGGCTGGTGGCCGCACCGCCAGCGGAAGCGGACATTGTGGTGCTGAATACGTGCACGGTGACAGCGGCGGCCGATCACGATGCCCGGGCGGCGATCCGGCGGGTACAGCGGCAGAATCCGAAGGCGCGGATTGTGGTGACGGGATGTTACGCGCAGCGCGCTCCGGAGGAGATTTCGGCGCTGTCCGGCGTCAGCCTGGTTGTGGGGAATTCGCACAAGCATCGGCTGGCCGAGATCGCCGTAGGCGGAACGAGCCCGAGTGCAGGCTTGGTGACTGTCGAACAGCTGGTGCGCATGGGCGGCGAGAGGTCGCGTGAACGGCCGATTTTTGTATCCGATATTTTTGCGCATACGGAGCTGATTGCGGCGCCGGTGTTCGATGCGGCGAATGAGCGGACGCGCCCGAATCTGAAGGTGCAGGATGGATGCGACAACCGCTGCTCATTTTGCGTGATCCCGTATGTGCGGGGGCAGAGCCGGTCGCTGCCGCTGCAGCGGATTGTCGAGGAAGTGAACACGCTGGTGGCGGCGGGATACCGGGAGATCGTGATCAGCGGGATCAACCTGGGGCGGTGGGGGCGGGACCTGGAAGGCGTTTCTCGGGCGACGCGCAAGGAAGCGCGCTTTGAGGACCTGGTTCGGGCAATTCTCGGCGAGACAGATTTGGAGAAGCTGCGGATTTCGTCGGTCGAGCCGATGGATTGGTCCGACGAACTGATCGAGTTGGCGGCGAGTTCTCCGCGGATTGCGAAGCACGCGCATGTGCCGATGCAGTCAGGCAGCGATGCGGTATTGCGGCGGATGCATCGGAAATATCGTCCGTGGCATTACCGGGAGAAGATTGGGAAGATCCGGGCGGCGATGGCAAGCGCGGCGATCGGGGCTGACGTGATGGTGGGATTTCCCGGCGAAACGGACGCGGAATTTGAAGAAACCCGCCGCACGGTGGAAGAACTGCCATTTACCTATCTGCACGTGTTTACGTACTCGGCGCGTCCGGGAACTCCGGCAGCCGGGATGGGGAAGCAGGTTGCGGTACAAGTGGCGCGGGAACGGAATCGAGTGCTGCGGGAATTGGCGGCGAAAAAGAAGCAGGCGTTCATGCGCAGTTTTGTGGGAGAGAGCCTCGAGGCGATAACGCTGAAGGCATCCCATGGCGGAGATGCTTCGGGAGGCGAGGCTGGCGTAACCGAATGTCTCACCGATAACTATCTGCCGCTCATCTTGCAGGGCGAGCATGGCGCGAATCGATGGTTGCGAGTGCGGGTGGAGAGTGTCACCGAAGGAACTTTAGGCGGAAAATGCGTTGAATCTCAAAATCCTGCCGCGGCGGAACAATCCGCGCTACTTCGCTGAAGCTTTCAAGACCACAGTGTTGCGCTCGTCCGCCGCAATAACGCGATAAAACTTCTTCAGTTCTTCCATTTTCGTCACTGGGACTGTTAATTCTTTCACTTCATAAGTCCGCACGTAGCTGATGACGTTGCCGTTCACTTCGATTCTGGAGTGGTAGCTGGCAAAATCGTAGTCTGCATTGGCGGGTGGAGGTACGTCATCGACCACATAGCCGGGCGGGATGGCGATGCTGAAGTTATCGGTGTCCTCGACCGGGCTTTCGAACTCCACGGGAAATTGACGGGGCTCTTTGGTTTCGAGCAGAGCGCGAGCTTTGACTCCCAGAACGCGAGGACGAACCAGCAGAAGTCCACCCGCGTAGGTCGCGTAATTGGGGGCTTCGAAGGAATAGTTGAAACCGAAAGGCCGATTGCTATAGTCCATATTCAGGATTGAAGCTTTGGTGATGCGAAATTGCGACAGCGATCCGGCGAGAAGATCCTCAATGGGCTTGACTCGGTCATTGTCTTTGGTGGCAGTGCGAAGAAACCAGCGCTCCGATGAGGCGCGGTCGCCGAGGCGGGTTTCAGACACATCTCCTTTAAGGGTTCCTGAGGGATCAAGAACCAGATTGGCAGTACGCCGAATCGTATTCATCGACGGAGACTGTTGCGGCAGGGCGAGAAGTTCGCCTCCTTCGGGAGTGACCAGCAAACCATAGTTGTCCTGCAGGTACCCGCCAATTTCACCGAAGGGGGTGAGTTCATTGGTGGGATCGAAGAAGAGAAGCCTGCCGAGCCGCGGATGCTGAATCGTAGCCACCAGCGACGGATCATTCAAATTGTCGGGCAGTTTAATGGCAAGAATAGCGTGATTGAAGGCTCCAACGTTGGCGGGCGTCCTGGGGCTAACGGAATCTCTGTCGGCATTGATGATGACGTAATAGGAATCGACGCCGATCTGGCTAAGCATGGAACTGAGGAGCGTGGCTTTGTCCTTGCAGTCGCCATAACGGTGGGCGAACACTTCGGAAGCAGGATGAGGTTGTTGCCCGCCAATGCCCAATTCAATGGCGACATAACGGATGTCGTCCTGGACAAAACTTGCCAGAGCTTTCATTTTGGCCAGCGGAGTGGTGGCGGATGCGGTGAGAGTAGAGACTTCCTGCTTGATTTCCGGCGAAGCGTCGCGTCGCCCATTCGACAGGTTAAGATACCATCGGCCCATCTCCTGCCAATTGCTGAAGCCTGCGAATGAAGGTCCACCGGGAGGGAAAAAGGAGACTACCATCTGGCCGGAGACTCCGACGATCGGCGGCATCGATTGCTCTTTGCGAATAGCCTTAATGTCGGTAAGGACCCATTGGGATTGAGTGCCGGATTGCACCGGCTTCACTTCGGGGTAGTTGATCCAGGAAGTTTTGTATTCCCATCCGGCGGGGAGTTGGAGGGAATAGTGCATCTCGCGGACAGGGATCTCGCGCTGAAAATCGAGGACGTCCTGGAGGACCAGCGGTTGTTCCTCTTCTTCATACTCGTAGCCGACAATGTTGCCGGGGTCGGGTGCAGGAATCCGCAGGAGCTTGACGCGGACATCGCTGACCAGTTCACTGCCTTCGACGCCTGGGAGCGCAACTTCGACAGCCTCTTTGTCCCTTACTTCGTAATCTTTCCCCTGCGCCGGAATGCACCAGCCTCGAAGTCCATTCACTTTGGAATGGCTATTAAAGAAGACAGAAGCGATGCCATATTCGCGTCCGCTGGGACGAAGGATTTTGTAGGCGACACGAACTTGGGTTTTGATCTTATCGGCGGCGACAACGTTTACATTTGTTTCCTGATAGAGCACGACCGCATCCGTTTTCTCGTCATGGGCAGGCAAAGGCGCGGAGACGAGGGCATGCATCCACGCGGGCGCGTCGGATGCCATCGCATGTGGCACCATGGAGAGGAGCAGTGCGAAAGAGGCTAGAAGCGCGGCCCGGTTGAAATTAATTGCTGGCGCTCGTTCCGCCCGGCAGCAACACGACTTGTTGTTCATCTCCGGCCCTCATGGTCTGAAAGAAATTTCGCAGTGCCCCGTAGTACTTGGCCTCAATTATCAGAATGTCGACGTTCAGGGTACGCGTCACGTGCAACGCGCTCTTGTCGTTCTGCGCTTGCAGCGTGTAGACGACGATATGGCCATCGAGCTTCGTCGGCGCAGGCACATTGGAAATCTGCCAGCCTAAAGGCAGATCGACCGTAAAATCGTCGGAGCGCTCAAACGGATAGGTGAAATAAATGGGATGCACGCGGTCGGCATGATCGAAGATGTGTTTTTCAGGGGCACTGAAGAGTCCGACGGGAAATAGTGCACGTTTACCCGCTCCAGTGATCCAGCCGGGAATCTTCAGATTGAACTCAGCGACCAGGGACGGCGAGGAATCTTTCCAGTCAGGAGTGTTGGTAAGTTCGGCTTCCGAAACCACCGGAATCGATTCTTTGACTTCATCTTCCAGAAATTTTTTGCGCTCTGTATCGTCGGCGAAACGTTCCTGGATTCTGCGATATACGGCCTCCAAACCGGTATAGGTGACGGTGAGCTTGCCTTCCATTTCGCCGGTTTCGCTGAGGCGCATCACCGCTTTGCGTGCGATTTCGGATTCGGTGCTCGGGGGAAGTGAGGTCTGCACCCAGGAAACGCTGTTCTTGTCGAGGCGAAGCCCCTGCACGCCGGTTTCAGACCATGGCAACATGCCGAAAGGCACAAACGCGGTCCCGGGATCGCAAAAGATGTCCTTGCCGTTCAGCTTGACCAGAACAACATTTTCATCCAGGCGATTGGATTCCATCGTTTGCGGGCTAAAAAAATAGTTTTGACGATCGGAGACTAATACGCCATAGGATTCAAAACCGGCGGCACGCACAAGAGCGAGATACAGCCAGGTCAGTTCGTACCCCGTGCCGTATTGCCGCTTCCAGACCTCCTCTGCATTCTGAGGAGGCTTCTCTTTGGCTCGCTTCTGTTCTTCCTCAGTTTTTTCCGGTTCAAATGATGTATTCCTGATCTGCTGCACGCGGGCGTAAATCTTCTGCAGTTTGACCTCAGGCGGATCGGCAGGAGAGACGATCTGCGCTACGGCTTCTTCCATACCCTTGCGCTTACCGACGAAACTTTCCATACGATCGTCGTCTTTTTTGGCAACTTTCTTCCAAAACTTGTCCGCATCTTTCTCGAACTCTTCGTCGCTATAGATAAAATCCACTCGCGATTTCAGTTCGTTCTCGGGAGGCATGTAATCTTCTGTCTGGAACGCGGGGATGTTGACGGCAGTCATCCGGATAATGTGGTCGGGGCCTTCTGTCGGTTGGGTGGCGCCGGCCGGGAGCAGGTGCCAACTCCAGCGGACATTGATGGATGAATTGCCGCTGCTGTAAGGATGAAGGGAGAATTTTGCGCTGCTGGTGAACAGTTCGTTGCTCAGGATCCAGTGTGAATCAAAGACGTAGCGCTCGCTGAAATCGAGCGTGTAATAGAACTCGAGGATGCCGCCAACCTCGACGTCCGGCAGAGTGAACGTTTTGGCCAGGTATTTCACACCTTTGGCCTTGACGATCGTCTTGTCATAGACCTTGCCATCGAAGGGGACGATAGTGCCATCCGGCTTGATCGTACGGGCATGAATATTGACGACGTTGCTCTGCTGACGAACGTACGGGATTTCGATATCCGCGTACTTCCTGCCCTCTTCTTTCAGTATCTTGATGCGGAAATAATCGTCTTCATGAGCCGTATTGCCGCGATCATCTCGCTCCACTTCGCGGTAGAGAATGATGGCTTGCGCGCCTGGCGCTTGCGGCGCGCTCGTCATCTTGAGTTCATCGGGAGAAACCGGTTGAAATCCCACCGCCGCGGCGGAACTTGGCAACAGTAAGAGTGGAAATAATACAAAGATCGAAATCCATAAGCAGGAAGACAGAACTCTGCGCTGACCCATGGAGATGAGCACCCCTTCTAAAGATGTTTTCCGCGTTGGCGGATCCGCAGGCCGATGAGGGAAGAGTGGCTCGCGGGTTGAGCACGAAGCGCTGACTGCACTGGGATTAGAACTCAACGACAACGGGGCAAGATATCGCGCCCAAGCAGCAGTGTCAAGAAAATCCATGCAGAGATGTGTGCCGAGGGCGGCCAATACACTCTTCCCTCTCTCTCGGGTGGCACTCTTGTGATATAAGGTTTGGGTACTTCCCCTCCATGCACGCTAGGTCCGATTGTGTCTTAGCTTCTATTTTGGAGTTATCGATGAACCGTCTGTGTTCCTTCTCCTGCCTTCTTTCGCTATTAGCTGGATGGTATCTGCCTACACAAGCCCAGGTTTCATTTTTTCAACCTCCGACCTACTCTGGGGGAGGAAATCTTTTTGTAGCCGACTTCAATGGTGATGGGAAGTCTGACATCCTGGCCGCGTCACTGGCGAGCACTCTTGATCTGGGTAACGGTGATGGTACCTTTCAACCAGGCACAGCGATCTCCGGCGTACCGCTGGCAGTTGCGGATTTCAATGGCGATGGCCGACCAGACATTCTGGAGGAGGGGACCGGCACGCTGCTTGTCATGCTGGGGAATGGTGACGGTACGTTTCAGAGTGCGATTAGTTCTCCGAGCAACGCTAACCTTCTCGCAGTCGCCGCCGTTGATCTGAATGGAGATGGTAAAGCCGACGTAATTGGCGTCTATAACAGTTCACTTCTTGTCTACATCAACAATGGGGACGGTACCTTTCAAAGCCCTGTGTCCTACAACCTTGGGGTAAATGTATTGACAGCGCCGACGTTATCATTGGGCGACTTCAACGGCGACGGAAATATCGACGTAGTAGTGAGCGTCTCGGGCGACAATGTAGCAGGCGAAGAAATCGCCTTTCTGGGTAACGGAAATGGGACCTTTCAGACCACGGCGAAAGTATCGACCGGGACGATCTATCCCGGATATAGCGCCACCGGAGACTTCAATGGCGACGGGAAACTCGATCTAGCGCTGAGTACTTGGACCTGCTCGTCGGCTTGCAGCGTACAGGTTTTCCTGGGAAATGGCGATGGGACCTTCACGGCTCCGACCTCTGCTTTTACGGGGTATGGGTCAATTGCCGCAGCCGATCTGAATGGCGATGGCAAGGTAGATTTGGTGCTAGATGGGAATACTGTCGGACAAGTTTATTTAGGAAATGGCGATGGGACCTTCACGAGCGACGATAGCTACATATTGACCATGCCAAATGCTTACTCGCCCGCTTACGGGGCCACTGGCATAGCGGTTGCCGATTTCAATCATGATGGCAAGATTGATCTTGCAATGAACAACGCCGTGTTATTGGGCAATGGGGATGGATCATTTCAGGGAGTGACGATGGGAGTCGTGCCGGCCGTGAGCGCTCCGAGTTCGATTGCTGTTGGTGATTTCAATAATAATGGAAGGATAGGTGTTGCGGCAGTTTCAGGCAATGGCGTGTATGTCCTGAATAACAACGGTGCAGGAATTTTGTCACTGGCAGGGTCTTACACAATGCCGCAGACTGCTTATACAGTCTCAACCGCCGATTTCAATGGCGATGGCAACCTTGATTTGCTGGTGCTTCAAATCAATCAAGTTTCTCAAGATTGGAGCTATAGCGTTCTCCTAGGGAATGGCAACGGGACATTTCAGTCTCCTAGTTCTCCCCCTCCCGGCGGTATCGCATCGGGACCTTTGGAGGTGGTCGTTGCCGATTTCAATAACGATCACATTCTCGACTTTGCGGTCATAGGGCTCACCAATCAATCTCTTGCTGTTTTGATCGGGAAAGGGGACGGAACTTTCAATAGTCCGGTTCTCTATTTTAATGGCGGCGGCACGAGCTTATTGCCCGGAGATTACAACTCTGACGGCAAGTTGGATCTTGCCGTCGGTACGCAAACGGGCACCGGTATTCTGTTCGGAAATGGCGACGGCACCTTTCAGCCGGTAGTTTTCCCGGCCAGCTTAAATAACTTTTTCGCTCAGTTCACTGCGGACATCAACAATGACGGTAAAGCAGACCTCATTTCGAACCAGGTAGCTCTCGGCAATGGAGATGGGACTTTTAAAGTTCTAAATACACTGGCAACCAACCAGTCAATATTAGGAATTGCCGATTTGAATGGCGACGGCAACCTAGATGTGGTGGTTGAGTTAGATTCACAGACCGGGCATTCTTCCGCAACGGAGTTGCAGTTAGGGAATGGCGACGGCACCTTCCGTCCACTTACACCCTTGATTCAGGATCCGCCGAACGGCACCATGTACCATCCGGTGTTTGGAGACATGAATGGAGACGGTCATGTCGACATCTTATTTCCGTGGGACACCATTTCAGACCAGATAAATGGAGTGGGCATGTTACTGAACAGCACGGTCCCTGGATTCCAGCTTTCGGCAAGTGCTTTGTCGCCAGCAACGATCGGAGCAGGCAGTTCGGCAAGTTCCACTGTGATCGCCACAACAAACTTCGGGTTTAGCTCGGCCGTCACGCTTGGCTGCCTTGGACTACCAGCGGGCACGACTTGCACGTTTACGCCCGCAAGTCTCAGCGGAGCGGGAAATGCTGCACTCGCAATTACAACAGCGGCCGGAACTCCCGCCGGTGTTTATCCAATCCAGATCCAAGGCGTCGCAGGGTCGTTGACATCTATCGTCAGTTTGTCGCTTACTGTCCAAGCTCCTGCGGATTTTGGATTGAGCACAGCCTCGGGATCTTTTGCATCGCAGAGTGTGAGTGCAGGACAGGCTGCGCAATATAGCGTCTCGATCGCGCCCAATGGATCGTTCAGTGGAACAATCGACTTTGCCTGCAGTATCGCCCCTGCGGCCAATACCGCGCCAACCTGTAAACTTTCGAATTCATCGATGCAGATTAGCGGCACGAGTTCACAAACGTTAACTGTAACAGTAGCGACAACAGCTCCGCAGAACGTTGCAGGCACATCGTATGCTTATCCGGTTTCAGGTTCATGGCTGCCCACTTGCGCCACCATCCTCCTGGGCACAATTGGACTATTTTTTGTGCGTCGCTCCCGACGTACATCGCTGGCCGCGATGTCTGTGATTTTGCTTATACTTCTATTCTCGGTGAGTTGTGGTGGAAATGGTTCCACATCTTCTCGCAGTGCCCCAGGAACGCCAGCTGGAACGTATACGGTTACGGTGACCGGAACGTCGGGAAGCATTTCTCATCAATTGCAACTGCAGTTAACAGTCAAATAGAATCGGCTACCTTCTCGACCGAGGACAGTACGGTACGTGAGCTTTTCACAGGCTGAGATCGTATACACAGAGGCGAAGTTTCGGGCGCTATACTTCCCCCGACATGTCCAAAGAAAAACCTTCGCGCCGGGCATTTCTGGAAAATGCCACGGCGGCAGCGGCGGGATTTGCCATTTTCCCTCACTCACTTCGCAGCCGTTCGCTGGGCACAAATCCGGTTCGTGCTGTCGCGCAGGCTGGAACGCCGCGGGCTTTATCTACCATCACTGTCGATCTGGGCGCGAAGCCGATTCTGTTCGATCCCGACCAGGCTCTGGGCAGTTCGATGGACATCCTGCCGCACGACGTCGTCGACAAGATCTACACGCCGGAGATGGTGAAGCAATGCCTGTCGGCGGGATGGGGACCGATCACGTACCGGCAGAATACCGAGCTCTCAATCGGAGCGTGGCACTGGAATCCCGCGGGAGCGTGGAGCGACGCGGCGAACAAGCGCGGATATTTCACGGGTCGCGCGGAGCTGGGAGAGCCGATCCGGCATTCGTTCGGATATCCGCTGCCGCATCGTGGAACCACGCGCAACGGAGGCTCGGAGCACGGATTTTCGCGCATTACGGATGGCGATGCGTCGACGTACTGGAAGAGCAATCCGTACCTGGCGGCGAAGTTCACGGGTGAAGCGGAAAGCGCGCATCCGCAGTGGATTGTTCTCGATCTCGGTTCCACCGAACCGCTGTCGCATGTGCGCATCGATTGGGCCGATCCGTACGCCGTGAACTACGAGGTGCAGTATTGGACGGGCGAGCATCCGATGGACAAGCCGATCGCAGGGATCTGGACGACATTTCCGCATGGCATCGTCACAGGAGCACGCGGCGGGAGACAGATGCTGAAGCTGGCCGGTACGCCGCTCCCAGTGCGGTTTCTACGCCTGTGGATGACAGCATCTTCGAACACTCCTGCGCCCGGACACGATCCGGCCGATCCGCGCAGTTCGGTGGGATATGCGATCAGGGAGATGTCCGCCGGAACCTTGACGGACGGGGGAGAATTCGTCGATCTGGTGCAGCACCGTCCGGATCAGAACCAGACGGCGACATACTGCTCTTCGATTGATCCGTGGCACACGGAATCGGATCTGGATATGCACGGCGACCAGACCGGGTTCGACCTTTTCTTTACCAGCGGAATCACCAACAATCTGCCGGCGATGATTCCTATCGCCATGCTTTACGGCACGCCGGAAGATGCGGCGGCGCAGATCTCGTATCTGAAGAAGCGCGGATATGCGATTTCTTATGTGGAAATGGGTGAAGAGCCCGATGGGCAGAACATGCTGCCCGAGGATTATGCGGCGCTGTATCTGCAATTCGCGACGGCCATGCACCGCGTCGATCTCAATCTGAAGTTAGGCGGACCGGTCTTTGAAGGAGTGAATGAAGACATCAAGGTTTGGCCTGACGAACAGGGACGCACGTCCTGGCTGGGGCGTTTTGTCGATTACCTGAAGGAGCGGAGTCGAATTCACGATCTGGCGTTTGTGTCGTTCGAGCATTATCCGTTTCCGCCATGCGATACGGTGTGGGCCGATCTGTATCGCGAGCCACAGGTCGTCAGCCACATTCTTGAGGTATGGCGGCAAGACGGATTGCCGGAAAACATTCCGCTGATGAACACAGAAAGCAACGTGACGTACAACAATGCCGAGGAGATGGTCGACATTTTCGCTGCCCTCTGGCTGTGCGACAGTGTGGGCGCGTTTCTCACAGCGGGAGGTGCGGCTTATTACCACTCGCCGATCCAGCCGGAACCGCTGCGCCCGGGATGCCACGGTTTTGGCACCTATGGGAACTATGTCGCCGACGAGAATCTGAAGATCCACGCCTTCACCTGCCAGTACTATGCGAGCCGGCTGATCAATCTGGAGTGGGTGCAGCATCGGGCGGGAGCGCACAAGCTGTATCCGGCGGCGTGCGATCTGAAAGATGCGGCGGGACACACGCTGATCACCGCCTATGCGGTGATTCGTCCGAATCAGAGCTGGTCGCTGATGTTGATCAACAAAGACCAGACGAATGCGCATGAAGTGCGTTTGGGGCCGGGCGGAAGGCAGGGATTTACCAATCCGACGACGCAGATCAGCTACGGGAGCGAGCAGTATATGTGGCGCGAGGCGGGAGCGAATGGGCGTCCAGAGCCGGGAGATCCGCCGGTAGTGAAGAGCCTTTCTGCGGGGGCGCAGGCGGTTCTACTGCCGAAAGCGTCGATCACGATTCTGCGCGGGAAGGTTGCCGGCTAAGAGGGCAACCGCAACTGAAGGCGTTAGATTTCCGGGGGCTGATCGGGATCGGGCTCGCGCACGGGAGCATCGGGATTCTCGGGAGGCTCGGTCGGCTCCTTAACCGGAGGCGGCGCGGGCTCGGCGGGAGTGCGGAGAGAAAATGGGGCGAGTTTGGGGAAGTTGGGAATCGTCAATGGCATGGGAGTGAGATGCCTAACGGGCCAGGAGCGGTGAGAGGAATCCAACCGTGCAGGAGCCAAATTCGAGAAGCGTGTGCGAGGGGCCGATGGTGAGGATATCTTTCCTCGCTCTTAAAGGAAGGCCCACGCTCAGGATGACGCGCTTTAGTATATCGGGCCCACAAGCGAAGCATACTCTTCTGCGGAATCGCTCCGACTGCGTGCTATAATGCTGTATTCTCAGTCGCTTAGAGCACGGAGGACTGTATCGATAAACGTTTTATCCGCACCAATGAGCGCATCCGCGCACGTGAAATTCGCGTGATCGACGATGAGGGGCAGCAACTCGGGATTTTGCC
>DAIDGW010000050.1 GCA_027452245.1 Acidobacteriaceae bacterium | reverse complement strand
TCAATCAACAGATCGATGAGGCCGCGGTCGTAAACGTATCGGTCAAGGTGTTCCTGCTGCTCCGGCCGGAGCAGATCGAGAAGTTTTGAGCACTTGCCAAGCGTGGCGTATTCCTTCACAGTCTTGCGGTTCAGCCGCGTGATTTGTAGGTGGTGGGTCAACGCATCGTGGAGCGTTGTGTTGCCCGCCTTGCCGCATGGCACCTTTTCATTGCCGTTGAACTGCAAGGTCTGGAGAATCTCTGCAACGAGGTTGAGATCGTTCTGAGGAATCACGCCGCAGGCGTCGCCCGCCTCGTAGAGAAGGCCGGTTCCTTCGATCGAAAATGCGAGATGGAGAGTTGATTTGCTTGAGCCGTTGTCAGTCAGATCTCTCTTATCGACCAATGGCGCCAACAACGGGTTGTCGCGCGAGAAGGTTGCGGCCGGCATTGTCTTGACAGCAGAGGACGAATCATCCACGCCAATCCGTTTTGTTTCGCTCCCGGCGGATGGAGGCGATGACGTGCCTTTTTTGTGTCCAGCTGCAATCTCACTCAGTCTGGGAATCAGCGTGGACTTCCAAAGTTCAAAAGGCTCGTCCACATCCACATCGCATTCGACCCTGTTGCAGATCGGGCTTGCCCCCAGCGCGGCGAGCTTGGTGTCCAGGTCGAGACCGAACTTGCAGAAATGTTCGTAGTGCTTGTCGCCCAACGCGAAAACAGCATACGAAAGGTTCTCGAAACGAGGAAAGCGCTCCAGGCACAGCTGCTCATAGAAAGGTTGCACTCCGTCCGGCGGGTCTCCGTCACCATAGGTGCTGGCGAGGAGCAAAGCGTATTTCTCCGCTGCCAGCGCTGCCGGAGTGTAGCCAACCAATGTGGAGACGGCAGGCACATGCCCCTGGGCTTTCAGCTCTTTGGCCAACTTGCGCGCGAGCCCTTCGGCTGTGCCGGACTGCGACGCATACAGCACGGCAACGCGAAGCGAAGCTCTGGTCAGCTCCGATCCAGGCTGAGGAGCTGACGAGAAGATTCCCGCAAGCAGGCCATTGAGCCATGCGCGTTGTTCGGGTGTAAATGGAGCGTTATCGGGAATACAGGGTACGCTCGCAACCATGGCTATACGTGCTCCTTCACTGCGAAGAAAGACTGCAGCTCCTTTATGCTGTGTCTGCGGCTGAATTCCAGAAATGATTCATCAGGTTTCCGGCGCTCAGTATAGACACCGAAAAGTTGTTCCATCACGGGGGGCAGTTCGCTGAAGGGGATTGCTGAGATCAACTCACGCGCCAGCCCGCGATCCTGATCCGAGCCGCCGCCGATGACAACCTGATAGCCCTCTGCGCCTGCGACCTTTGTACCGAGAAGCCCAATGTCGCCGATGTAGTGCTGGGCGCAGGAGTGTGGACAGCCGGTGATGTGCAGATTCACGGGTTGCTCGATCTTGAACCGTGAATCGAGCAGATTGGCAAGCGCGACGGCATGGGACTTGGTATCGGTGGCGGAGTACCGGCAGCCGCGATTCCCCGTGCAGGCCACTGTTCCGCGCATCACCGTGCCGGCCGTGCACTCGCTGCCTGCGGCACGAATACTTCTAACCGCCGCATCCAGGCCCTCGCTGGGAATATTTGGGATCAGCAGGTTCTGCCAGACGGTGAGCCGCAGTTCACTGTTTCCAAATTCTTCTGCGACATCGGCAAGAGCTCGCATCTGGTCCGCCGGCAGACGGCCAACAGGCACCGAGAGACCGATGTAGTTGAGGCCCGGCTGGCGTTGCGGATGAACGCCAATGTGCCCGGCGCGGTCAATGGGACGCCGAGGTTCGCAGTCTTCAGCGGCAAATCGAACCAGCGGAAAGGCAAGCTGTTTTTCCGTTTCCGCGACGAAACGTTCCACGCCCCATTTGTCGACCAGGTACTTTAACCGTGCCTTCTTCCGATCGGTGCGATCGCCGTTTTCATTGAAGACACGAATCATGGCGGCAGCGACCGCTACAGTCTGCTCCGGGCGCAGCAGCAAGCCGCAATCGGACGCGAATTGCTTGTGCCCGGTGATTCCACAAAGCAGAACGCGGAAGTAGACACCTGCCGGAACGTCA
>DAIDGW010000049.1 GCA_027452245.1 Acidobacteriaceae bacterium | reverse complement strand
GCAGGGCATTGAAGGTCTGGTCCACGTTAGCGAGATGACCTGGTCCAAGCGGATGAAGCATCCGTCGAAGCTGGTCAACGTCGGCGATCATGTGGAGTGCGTGGTGCTCAATGTGAATCCGACCGAGCGGCGTATTTCGCTCGGGATGCGGCAGCTTGCGGCCAATCCCTGGGATTCTCTGCACGAACGCTTTCCCGTCGGCATGACGGTCGAAGGCCGTGTCCGGAACCTGACCGACTTCGGCGCATTTATCGAAATCGAAGACGGAATCGACGGTCTTGTTCACGTCAGCAACCTGAGCTGGACCAAGCGCGTGAAACACCCATCGGAAGTATTGAAGAAAGGCGATCGGGTAAAAGCGATCGTTCTGGCGATCGAGCCCGACAAGCGCCGTCTCTCTCTGGGCGTGAAGCAGCTTCAGCCTGATGTGTGGGAATCGTTCTTCGCCTCGCATCATATCGGGGATGTCCTCCACGGCAAAGTCTTGCGGGTGGCGGCGTTCGGCGCATTCGTCGAAATTGCCGATGGCGTTGAGGGCCTCTGCCACAAATCTGAAGCGGTCGACGAAAACAATCAGCCGGTGCACCTCGAACCAGGCGTGGAGCACGATTTCAAGATCATCAAGATGAGTCCGGAAGAGAAAAAAGTGGGACTCAGCATTCGCGCGGTCGGTGAAGAGGCGTCCCGCTCCGAAGTAGAGGCTTACAAGCAGCCGGTTTCGAGCACCAGTTCGACGATCGGCGAGTTGATCTCGTGGAAGCGGGCCAGCAACGAAGGCAACTAGCAAGGCCTGGGTAAAGGTTTGAAAAGGCGCGGCTTCCGGCCGCGCCTTGTTGTCTCCGCGATGGCGTTCTTGGAGTTCCGAGATAGGTCATCGTGCCTGTTGAGACTGGTCGCTCCGCGTGGTAGCATCTGAAGTTTTGCGCAGGTTGTTGGGTTAGCCTGTTCCCGTCCTTATCCTGTCTGGACCCGATTCCTTCCCACGCCTGCTGAAGGAGCCTACTCGTGAAAGCCTATTCCGGAGAAAACATCCGTAATGTAGCCCTGGTGGGTCACGGCCATGCCGGCAAGACTTCGCTGGTTTCCGCGATGCTTGCCACTTCGGGCGCCTCACCCCGTCTGGGACGCGTCGATGATGGAACCGCCGTGACCGACTACGACGAAGAAGAAATCGCGCGCAAGATGTCGATCTCGACGGCCACGGCCTACGTCGAGTGGAACGGGAGCAAGATCAATATTCTGGACACTCCCGGATTCAATATGTTCGTGCACGAGGCCAAGATGGTGCTGCCTGTGGTCGATGCCGCCATCGTAGTGGTGGATGGCGTCGCCGGAGTGGAGGTCGTGACCGAGCGAGTCTGGAACTATTGCGAGGAATATAAGACGCCGCGCCTGATCGTGGTCAGCCGCATGGACCGTGATCGCGCCGATGCCAACCGCGTGCTGGAATCGGTCGAGAAAGCTTTCGGGCGCAATGTCATTCCCATCGAACTGCCCATTGGCGCGGAGAAGAATCTGCGCGGGGTGGTCGACCTGGTCCGCATGAAGGCCTATACCTACGAACTGGGCGGAGACGGCAAGGGCAAAGAAACGGAAATTCCCGCGGATTTGAAAGAGCGCGCCCTTGAAGCGCATGAACGCCTTGTCGAACTCGTCGCCGAAGGCGATGACAAGCTGATGGAGAAGTTCTTCGAAGCGGGAACGCTGGGCGAAGAGGATTTGGTTCCCGCCTTGCACAATGCAATTCGCGAAGACAAGATTTTCCCGGTCATTTTCAGTTCCGGCCTGGGCAATATCGGCGCCGACCGCGTGATGGATTTCATCGTCGACTACACGCCCGCGCCCTCGGAGCACGAGTGGGTACAGGGCGAAGCGTCGCCTACCGGTAATGGCGATGCTCCCAAGCGGCACGAAACCGATGCCGAACCGGTGTCCCTCTATGTTTTTAAAACCGTCAACGACGTCTTTGCCGGAAGAATTTCGTATTTTAAAGTTTTTTCCGGGGTCCTGAAGAACGACGCCACGGTGCAGAACTTCAGCCGGAGCGGGCAGGAAAAGTTCGCGCACATTTCAATCATGCAAGGGAAAACCGTGGTCCCGGTGAACGAACTGCACGCGGGAGATATTGGCGCTGTCGCCAAATTGAAAGACACGCTCACGGGCGACACGCTTGGCGACAAGTCTGCTCCCATCCAGTATCCGCGCGTGAAGCTTCCCGAGCCTGCGATCACGTTCGCGATCGAGCCGAAGAGCCGGGCCGATGAAGACAAGCTCGGCCCCGGCATTCACAAGCTGATGGAAGAAGACGCCATGCTGCGATTCTTCCGCGATCCGCAGACAAAAGAATTTCTGATCGCCGGGACGGGACAGCAGCACATCGAAGTGGTGGTGGCGAAGCTCAAGAAGCGGTATCACACGGAAGTCAACCTCAAGGCGCCGAAGGTTCCGTATCGAGAGACGATTCGCGGTAAGGCCGACGTTCAGGGCCGCCACAAAAAGCAAACCGGAGGCCACGGGCAATACGGCGATTGCAAGATCAAGATGGAACCGCTGCCGCGCGGCGGCGAGTTCGAGTTCGTCAACGACATCTTCGGCGGAGCCATCCCCAAGAACTTCATTCCCGCGGTCGAGAAAGGAATTAAGGATGCCGCTGGTCGCGGCTATCTAGCCGGATTTCCAGTCGTAGATTTCAAGGTCGTGCTGTATGACGGTTCCTATCACGACGTCGATTCAAATGATCTCTCATTCCAGATGGCCGGCCGCATCGCGTTCAAGAAGGCGATGGAGACGGCCAAGCCCACTCTGTTAGAGCCCATCATGAATGTCGAAATCACCGTTCCAGACGAATTCGCCGGATCGATCATGGGCGACCTCAACAGCCGCCGCGGACGCATCCAGGGCATGGACAACAAAGGCGGGAACACGATCGTCAAAGCCGAGGTGCCCATGGCGGAAATGTTGACCTACGGCGTGGAACTGACTTCGATGACCCAGGGACGCGGCAGCTTCAACATGGAAATGCACCACTACGACATCGTCCCGGGGCAGTTGCAGGAGAAGATTATCGAGAAGTCAAAGGCCGAGCGGGGCGAGGTGAAGGAAGAAGAGGAGTAGAGATCAATTGGCGGTTGGCCGAAATACTGACTGAGCGCGTCCTCACGATCATGACGTCTTCATTCCCACGGCTTTTGCCAGCTTGGCCTGGCGCTCATCGAATGTCCAGAAACGCTCGGCTTTAAGCTCGAGAGCGCAGGCGACATGCAGGCTGTCGAGCGTTCGCATACCTATTTTCGCGCCGTGCATCCGGGCCAAGTCGGCGCAGAGGCCGAATGCCTTATCCGGCAAAGGCAGCACTATCCATCGACCGCTCTCTATGTGCTCATTCAATTTGGCACGCATGCGGTCAGACTCACTGATCGATAACTGCCCGCGAAACACATTTTGTGAGATCGCGTGTGCCCATTCCGCTTCGTGCAGAGCCGTCAGCCACGCGGTAGGAGCCGAAAGAATCCGGCGACGCGCCTCCGAAGAGTTGTTATCGGTAAGATAAAGCGATACTAGGAAGCTCGTGTCTACATAGGCACTCAATATCGGCCTCTGTCTTCAAGAATCACGTTAGGCAGAACGCGATCCCCAATGATCTCCTTCGCAATCGCCTCGAAGTCGGGCCATTTCACCGAAGGCTTCTCCTCTTTCTCTGGCACGATCTTCGCGATCAGCTTGTCCCGCTCGCGCAGTTCGACGGTCTTGCCGGCACGCAGCCATGCCTTCAAACGGCGGGTATCACGCAGTTGTCGCATATTGACTGAGGGCATAACAAGATTGTGACACATTAATGTGTCACATCGCAAGGATCGAATTTTGCGGGGATTGGCATTGGTCCGGCCAGCGACGGTCCCCGGGTTGACCCTCAACTCCGTTATAAAATGTCGACACTCGTAATTTTGAATTGAAACTTTCGAGAGGTTTCCATGAAGATCATCTTCTTTGTTGTTTGCCTGGCTCTGATCCTCACGACCGCGATGAG
Source organism: Acidobacteriaceae bacterium (assembly GCA_027452245.1). GTDB lineage: Bacteria > Acidobacteriota > Terriglobia > Terriglobales > Acidobacteriaceae > Sulfotelmatobacter. Next base: position 108,261 of record DAIDGW010000049.1, on the reverse strand, counting down.
CGCCGTGGCTGCCGACCAGACCCAGACCTTCTCCACTTCCGCCGGTCCGGTGAAGATCACACCGATCTATCACGCGAGCACGCTGATCGAGGCGGGCGGGAAGGTCATCTATCTGGATCCCGCGAAGCCTGCGAACGTAAGCGGGCTGCCCAAGGCGGACTTGATTCTGATTACCGACATTCATGGGGACCACATGGATCCCGAGTTGATCCAGGAAATCAGCAAGCCGGATACGGAAATTATTTCCTCGCCCGCCGTGGCAGAAACGGTCAAGTCGGCCAACGCTATTGCCAATGGCGAGACGACAAAGTGGGACGGGTGGACGATCAAGGCAATTCCGGCGTACAACCTGAAGCGCGGACCGGCGCTGGGAAAGCTATACCACGACAAAGGCCGCGGCAACGGCTACGTGCTCACCTACGGCGGCAAACGGTTTTATTTCTCGGGTGACACGGAGAACATCCCGGAGATGCGCGCGCTGAAGAACATCGACGTGGCGTTTGTCTGCATGAACCTGCCCTACACCATGCCGCCTGAAGAAGCCGCCGACGCAGTCAAAGCCTTCCACCCGAAGATCGTGATCCCCTATCACTACAAGGGTTCGGATCTCAGCGTGTTTCAGAAAGCGCTGGCGGGAACTGGAATCCAAGTGCGATTGTTGAATTGGTATCCGGATACGAAGTAAACATTCACGCGGCGACAAGCGCGGGAAGGCCGATCTCCCGTTGGCGATTGCGCGCCTTCGCATTTCGTTCTACTATCCGAAGCAGTGTCCGCGAAGAATCATCCCAACCTTGATCCCAGCCGCGAGCGGTTGGTTTCGGCCGCTCCGGTCGAGGACGATTCCACATTTGAGCTGAAACTGCGGCCGCAGCGGCTGAGGGAATTCATCGGACAGGCCAAGGTCAAAGAGAACCTGGAAGTCGCCATCCAAGCCGCGCTGGCCCGGGGCGAGGCAATGGACCATGTCCTGCTTTATGGCCCTCCCGGTCTGGGCAAAACCACGCTGGCGAATATCATAGCCAATGAACTCAGTGTGCATTTTCAACCTACGGCCGCGCCTTTGCTGCAGATCAAGGGCGACCTGACGGCGATCCTCACGAACCTGCAGGACAAGCAAGTCCTGTTCGTGGACGAAATCCACCGCCTGCAAGCGGTTCTGGAGGAACTGCTGTATTCGGCGCTGGAGGATTACAAGCTCGACATCATCATCGGGCAAGGGCCTTCGGCGCGGACCCACACTCTTGCGGTCAAACCCTTTACCTTCGTGGGAGCCACGACTCGGGCGGGGCTACTGTCGTCGCCGCTGCGGTCGCGATTTGGCATTGTACTGAGGCTTGAGTTCTACACCCCGGAGGATCTGCGGATCATCGTGGAGCGCTCGGCCGAGATTCTCGGAGTATCGATCGATGAAGCGGGAGCGATCGAGATTGCGAGCCGCGCCCGCGGGACTCCGCGAATTGCGAACCGGTTGCTGCGCCGGGTCCGTGACTACGCGCAAGTCCGAAGCACCGGGAAAATCGACGTGGCTACAGCCAGAGCCGCCCTGCAGATGCTAGAAGTCGATCAGTACGGCTTTGACGAAATCGATCGGCGGCTGTTGCTGACGATCATCGAGAAATATCAAGGCGGCCCAGTGGGAGTGAATACGCTGGCGGCGGTCCTTTCGGAGGAACCGGACGCGATCGAAGAGATTTATGAACCATTTTTGATGCAGATCGGATTTTTGGACCGCACTCCCCGAGGGCGTGTTGCCACCCAACTCGCCTATGACCACTTCGGGATTAAGCCCAATCGGCGGCAAAGCTCCCTATTCTAATTACCTGTAAGGCCCAGGTATAGATAGGGGAAGCATTGGTAACATGCCGGAGTCCTGTTCGTAATAGCGCAGAACATTCTTTTCTTGTTTTGTTATCCCCGTGATGGTGTATCTTGGCTGCTTCTCGTAGGGGGCGAGAGCTGCGAGGTCGTGTGCATTTGGGTTGGTGTCGAGTCTGGGTGCGCCCACAGCTGTCTAACATGCTCCTTTTGAGTGTGCTGGCACTGATACCTGGGATCGGTTTGCCACAGACTCTGTCTGCGCAGTCGCCGGGCGCGCCGCCGGCCGCCGGGCCACCGGCGCAGAATTTCCCTTCGCCGTCGGGGCCATCGCAAGCCCCCGCGCTTGACCACCACTTCCAACCGCCTCCCATTGCCGAGCGTCGCAGTCCGACGCTGAATATCCCTCGTCTGGAGCACGGTCCGACGCTCGAGGACTTCCTCAGCATGGCGCCGCACGGGGAGATGGCGGAGGAGATGGTCAAAGTCAGCGGATTCATGCAGCGAAACCCGCATGACGGACAACCGGTTTCCGAGCCAACCAATGCCTATCTTGGCTACGACCAGAAGAATCTGTACATCGTCTTCGTTTGTTTTGATGATCCGGGAAAGATCCGCGCCCGCATGTCGGCCAGGGAAGACGTTTATGACGATGATGAAGTCGAGGTCATGCTCGACACATTTCATGACCGTCGGCGTGCTTATGCTTTCCAGACCACCCCGCTGGGGGTGCAGTGGGACGCAATCTGGACCGAAGCCACCCGAGATGAGATCAACGGCAACTGGGACACATCGTTCGACACAGTATGGGACTCCCGCGGCAAAGTCACCAGTCGCGGATTCGTGGTCTGGATCTCCATTCCTTTCAAGAGCCTGCGCTTCCCCGATGTGCAGAAACAAGAGTGGGGAATCATTCTTTACCGCGGAATCATCCGCAACAGCGAAGATTCTTTCTGGCCTCAGATATCGTACAAATTTCAAGGACGTCTGGCGCAAGCCGCGACGCTGGAAGGCCTCGAGGGCATCTCACCCGGGCGCAACTACGAACTGATTCCCTACGGTGTCACGCGGGGCTATCGCGGGCTCAATACGGTAGACCCAAGTAATCCCTATTTCCAGCATGCCGATATGCAAGGGCAGCCGGGGATGGATGGCAAGTTCGTTCTACATGATCATTTTGTGCTGGACCTGACCGCGAACCCCGACTTCAGCCAGGTCGAATCGGAAGATCCGCAGATCACGGTGAACCAGCGCTTCGAGGTCTATTTTCCGGAGAAGCGTCCGTTCTTTCTGGAAAATGAAGACTATTTCCGCACGCCGCTCGACCTTCTGTTTACGAGAAATATCGGCGATCCATCAGCCGGGGTGCGCCTGACCGGAAAGGAGGGTCCATACTCGGTGGGCTTTATCACTACGGATGACCGCAGCCCGGGACTGGCAGTTCCCGATTACTGTCCACCGGGAGACACGGGGTGTTCCGCGCTCCTTTCCGGAGTGCGTTCGTACTTCACGGTAGCGCGCGTCAGCCGTGACATCTTCAACCAGTCGAGCATTGGCGCAATCTTTACGAACTGGGAATGCCCGAGCACCGGAGAATCGAACCGAATCGGGGGTGTCGATACGCACTTGAAGTTCAGCCCGAACTGGACGCTCGAAGGGCAGGCGGTTGCCAGTTCCAGCAACCTGCTCGGCAACTATTACTCGACGAGCTATTCGTCGAACAACTGCGAGTCGTTCCTGCTTCCGTTCAATACGGGGAGCCGGGGAAATGGCACGCATTATGCGGGACCGGCGGAAAAACTGGATCTGAAGCGGGAAGGTTTGCACTTCTCCTACGAGGCTATTTACGACGACATCAGCCCGGGATTCGTGACGATCCCCGGCTTCATCAATCGAAGCGACGTGCGTTATATCTGGCAGGATGCCGACTACCGCTTTCGGCCAAAGAGGGGATGGATCGTGGATTGGGGTCCGTCGATCGTGCAGCATTATGCCTACGATCACAGCGGGACGCGGCTCGACACCGATTACGAGCCGTATCTGGCGATCCAGGGACGAGGTCAGACGGTGATCTTTTTCTATCCTTACCAGGAATTACGCGAGCGGCTGCGGCCGCAGGACTTCTCGCTACTTACGCACAATCAGGATTATCATGAACACACCAGCGGGGCGTCATTCCAGACCAGCTATCTGAAGAAGTTCATCCTCGGGGCAAGCTATTGGTGGGGCAATGAGACCAACTACGAGCCGTCGTTTTCGCCCCCCGTGGGGCGCTATGACTTGCCGTTTTTATCGCGCTTCGATACGGCGACAGGAACGCTGACCGTGCGCCCATTCAAGCCGCTAAAGATCGAGAACACGTATCTGTTCGATCGCCTGCGGGCTCTGAACAGCACGTATCAGTATCTGCACAATGAGATTCCTGGCATCGGACGAGGCATTTTCAACGACCACATTATCCGGAGCAAGATTAACTGGCAGTTCACGCCGCAGCTTTCGACACGCGTGATTCTGCAATACAACGGGCTGCTGGCCAATACACCCGGAAACCACGTTTATCCATATACCTATCTCCCGACGGAAAAAGAGTTCAATGCCGACTTCCTGGTCACCTATCTGATTCATCCGGGAACCGCGATCTACGTGGGTTACAACAGCGACCTGCAGAACCTGAACCGCAATCTCCAGTTCGACCCCGCAGGTCTGGCCGGGCTCTATACGCCCAGAGGGCTGATGAACGATAGCCGCCAGTTCTTTGTCAAGGTATCGTATCTGTTTCAGTTTTAAGGGAATTCGGCGCTGGCGGTGCTTTTCGGCGTGCTTTCCCGCGGGGGATCGGGGCAGAGCGGGATTGCTGAATCCCCCGCATATCCTATAGAATCAAATGGTTCGGAACATACTGGAACTCTTATGAAAGCAGCCATTCATCCCAGCTATAACGAAGTGCGCGTGCATTGCGCGTGCGGCAACACTTTTATGACCCGGTCGAGCCACAAAGGCGACATCTCGGTCGAAATCTGCTCGGCATGCCATCCATTCTTCACCGGCAAGCAGAAACTGGTCGACACTGCAGGACGCGTGGAGCGCTTTCGCCGCAAGTACGCGAAGGCAGGCGAGACGGCGAAGAAGTAACGCTGAGTACGCGGATTTGACAAGATCAGGCCCTCGCTGCGGCGGGGGCTTTCGCTTTGAGTTTCGTTTTGAGGCCCCCAGTAGAATAGAGACGTGCGCAAGTTCTGGGACAATTCGGGCACGGATCGAGGGACGAACGGGGGTGGTGTGCGCCGCGTCGTTCCGAGCAGTGTGAATATCGGCGGGGTCGCAATCGCGCCAGCGACCGTGCTTGCCCCAATGGCGGGCGTCACGGATACGGTCTTTCGACGCTTCATCCGCAATCTTGGGGGATGCGGGCTGATCATGACCGAGTTCACCTCGGCCGACGGAGTGCTGCGCAAGAAGGATCAAAAGGCGAAGCGCTACCTGCATTTTTACGAAGACGAGCACCCTATCTCGGCGCAATTATTCGGCAGCGATCCGCAGGTGATGGCCGAGGCAGCGCGCATGGTGGAAGGGCTCGGCTTTGATCTGGTCGATCTCAATCTGGGCTGTCCGGCCAAGAAAGTCGTGAAGTGCAACGGGGGATCGGGCCTGCTGCGCGATCTGCCGGCGATCGGGCGCATCTTCGAGTCGGTCCGTGCCGCGGTGAAGATTCCGTTTACGGTGAAGTTTCGCGCCGGATGGAACGACGAGGAAATTGTCTGTGTGGAACTGGCGAAGATGGCCGAGAAGTGTGGACTGGCCGCGGTGGCGTTGCACGCCCGTACCCGCGAGCAAGGCTACAGTGGACAGGCGCGCTGGGAGTGGATTTCCGCGGTGAAGGATGCGGTGAAGATTCCGGTCATCGGCAACGGCGACATTCGCACGCCGGAAGACGCCTGCGCCATGGTTACGCAGACCGGATGCGACGCCGTTATGATCGGGCGGACCGCTCCATCCAATCCCTGGATATTCCGGCAAATTGAGCAGTATTCCGAAGCGCTGGGGGACAGTTCCGATGCAGGGAGAGGCATCGGCTGTTCAGTCGAGCATGGATTGAGTTTGTTGGAATCGTTTACGGACGAAATGAAATCGGACCCACCGAGTCTTCCGGCCGAAGAGCAGCCGAGGGCGGCTGTCCCTACACCGGCTTACGAGCAGCCTTCCGAATACGATCGCTACCAGATGATCCGCACGTATTTTCAGATGCTGATTGAGGAAGAACTGCCGGACGCGATTGGGAAGATGAAGCAATTCGCGTCGTGGTTCACGCACGGAGTTCCGGGCGGCGCGGGATTGCGCAAAGCGATCTATGAATCCAAGAGCGCGCCAGAAGTGCTGAGCCGGGTGGAAGAGTTCTTCGAAAACCGGTTGCAAAGCCCATCCCTTCTGGTGCATCAAAGCTGACTCGCTCGGCATCATTTTTGCCGTATTTGGTCATCTATTCAGGGTGGCCTCGGATGCAAGCTATCCAAAGATTGGAGATTACGGCGTAATCGGGGACTCGCGCTCGGCGGCTCTCGTCTCGAAATACGGGTCGATCGATTGGTTGTGCTGGCCGAGGTTCGATAGCCCCTCGATCTTTGCATCGATTCTCGATCGCGAAAAAGGCGGGCACTGGTCGATCGCTCCGACCACTCCCTACACGTCCGCGCAAACCTATTTGCCAGACTCCAATGTTCTTCAGACCCGGTTCCGCTCTGCTTCGGGCGAGGCAGCTCTGACTGACCTAATGCCGGTCGGCTCAGAGGAATACAAGCGAAAACACATTCAGGCAGATCATGAACTGATTCGGGAATTACGCTGCACGGCGGGTGAGATGCAATTTGAATTCGACTTTCATCCGCGGGCGGATTATGGCAGCCAGGCCGTTCACTTCCGCAAACCAAATGGTTTGGGATTGCAGATGCCGGTAGGACGAGGAGCCTACTGGCTGCGCGGCAACGTTCCACTGAGCATCGGGCAGCATCGTGTGCGGGAGAAGCTGTCGGCCAAAAGCGGGAACGTTTTTCAGTTCTCACTAAGCTACTCAGAGGAATCGCCCACCGTGTTGCGGGCGCTTGGGGATTGCACTTCCGAAGCGATCGAGCGCTCCGTCCAGTGGTGGCAAGCGTGGGCGGCACGCTGCAAATACCGCGGACCGTACGAGGAGATCGTGAAGCGCAGCGCGCTCGCGCTGAAATTGCTGAACTACGCGCCTTCGGGAGCTGTGGTCGCAGCTGCTACGACCTCACTGCCGGAGCGGATCGGCGATTCCCTCAATTGGGATTATCGCTTCTGCTGGCTGCGCGATGCATCGTTGACGATCCGCGTCATGCTGGGCCTGGGCTACGAAGATGAAGCGCAAGGCTTCCTCACATGGCTGCTGCACACAACCAGCCTGACGCAACCGCAATTGAAGGTTCTCTACACCGTATTCGGGCGTAACAGTCACGCGGAAAAGAAACTCGAATATCTGAGCGGTTACCGCGGCTCAAAGCCGGTCCGCATCGGAAACGGGGCGCGCGGACAATTGCAACTGGACGTGTATGGGCAGGTGATTGAATCGACGGCGCAATATGCGAATTATCTGGGAGGTTTCGATCACACCACGCAAAGAGTACTGATCGGAATCGGCAAATACGTGGCCGAGCACTGGGATCAACCGGATGAAGGAATCTGGGAACCGCGCACGGGCCGGAAGAACCACACCCATTCGCGGCTGATGTGCTGGATGACACTCGACCGCTTACTCGCACTCGGCGAGAAAGGCAAACTCGACGGCGTGCCAAGAGAGCAATTTACGCGCGAACGGGACAAGATTCGCCAGCAGATTGAGTCCCGCGGATGGAATAGCGACGCGGAAAGCTACGTCAGCGTTCTCGACGGCTCCGGCTTTGATTCGACGCTGCTACGGCTTTCCTGGTATGCCTTCGAACATGCCGATTCCGAAAGGATGAAGAAAACATATGGGAAGGTGTGCGAGAAACTGGGCGCGGGTAATCATCTGATGTATCGCTACCAGCGAGATCCGCAGGAAGGGGCCTTCGGGGTTTGCGGGTTCTGGGGAGTGGAGCACCTGGCGCTCGGAGGCGGGACACTGGAAGAGGCGCACCGCGCCTTCCAGCAATTAATCAGCTATCGCAATGAACTGGGATTGTTGGCGGAGGAGATCGATCCCGCCACGGGAGACGCTCTGGGGAATTTTCAGCAGGCCTTCACGCACGTCGGCCTGATCAGCGCCGCGCTCACTCTTGATGAGCAGGAGAAAGGCCAGACGCATCCGGCATTCAACGTTGGATCGGACGTCAAGGCATCGCGGAAAGGGGGATAGGGGTGGACTGGTCCAGTTGGCTGTTGTGGGGTTTCGTCGCGAACATTGTGTTGACGACAGTCAGCGCGGCGACGCAAGGCATGGGGCTGACGCGAATGAATTTTCCCTACATGCTGGGCACGATCTTCACGCCCAACCGCGATCGAGCCAGGTTGTATGGCTTTTTTGCCAGCCTGGGACTGGGCTGGTTGTTTTCCTTGGTCTATATCTTCATCTTCGAGTCTCTGGGGGCGGCGGGTTGGTGGCGTGGCGCGATCATCGGAGTTGTCCATGCGCTATTCGTATTGATTGTTCTGATGGCACTCATGCCCGGACTGCACCCGCGGATGGCCAGCGAACAACACGGTCCGGAGGCGCACAACATGCTGGAACCACCGGGATTTATGGCGCTGAACTACGGAGTGCGCACTCCGATCGCAGTCGTTCTTCCGCACATCCTCTTCGGCATCATCCTGGGAGTCTTTTATCACCTGAAGTAGCGACGAGAGCAACAATGGAAGCTCTACGCGTTCTCGGCGAAGAACCGAATGGCTTCGCCGACGATGTAGATTGAGCCGGTGATTACGACAACATCGGAGGCGCTGAGACCCTGAATTCGACGCAACGCTGTGGGAACATCGGCGGCAGATTCGATTTCGGCGCCGGTACGCCGGGCAGCAGAGTGAATTTCTTCGGGCAATGCAGAGCGCGGATTATCGGACCTTGTCGCGATAACTCTCTCGGCCAGCGGGAACAGGATTTCAGCAATTTCAGAAATAGCCTTGTCGCGCATGGCCCCGAAGATGAAGGTCAATGGGCGGCCTTCATAGTTTTCAGAAAGAGCGGAGCGCAGGGCCCATGCGCCGGCGGGATTGTGCGCGACGTCGACTACGAGCGGCGGCCATCCCGGCAATAGAAGCTTTTGAAATCGGCCGGGCCACCGTGTCTGGCGAATTCCGCGCTCGATGGTACGAGCAGTGATGCCAGAGAAGTTGTGACTTAGCTGCTCGGCCGCAGAGATGGCGAGTGCGATATTGCGCAGTTGATGACGGCCGACCAGTGGTGATTCGACCAGAATCTTCTCGCCCAATACGTCGAGGAAGTAATGCGATGTGTCTTCTCCGGCATAGGTCGAAGGACTGTCTGGCGAGACCGGAGGCACATAGGGCACAGCGCTCACGCCGAGCGCGTTCTTTTCGAGAATTGAATTGCCGATTACGTCATTGGCCTGTGGCTGCTGGGGCAGAGTCACGACAGGTTTTCCGGCACGGATGATCCCGGCTTTTTCGCGGGCGATCTCGGAAACCGTGTTTCCCAGAAACTTCTGATGATCAAGGGAGATGTCGGAAATGATACTGACCAAGGGCTCGACAACATTCGTAGCATCGAGACGCCCTCCCATGCCAACTTCGAGCACAGCGATATCGATAGACTGGCGCGCGAAGTGCAGGAAAGCCATCGCGGTCATCATCTCGAAGAAGCTCGGATGCCAGGGAAGTTCGCCGTCTGCGACGAGGCGCTCGGCGATGCGATCAATTTCGGCGTGCAGAGTCGCGAAATCGTCGTTGCTGATTTCGGCTCCATCGATGCGAACTCGTTCGTTGATCCGGACGAGATGGGGAGAAGTGTATAGCCCAATTTTCAGATTGGAAGCCTGCAGGATGGCGGCGAGAGTGGCCGCCGTCGATCCTTTGCCGTTGGTGCCAGCAATCAATACGCTGGGAAACTTTTGCTCGGGATGCTCCATTGCCCGGAGCAGAACACGCATGTGGTCGAGATCGAACTTGTGCGATGGAGTGTGAGCCAACTCATGGCCCAGCGCAAACATGGCCGCAACTGCAGTTTTATAGGAAGCGTTCAAGATAGCCGGTCAGGATAACCTGGGATAAAAATCCGCCACAGCGGCGAATTCTAATTTTATCCTGAATCCGCGTGACAATCGTCACCGCCGTGGGTATCACCACCCACAGACATGAACGGTCGGTAAGCGGGATCGTATTCTCGACTACATGGGCCCGGTTCTCGAAGGCGCCGTTGTTGAGGCAAAACTCACCCTGTTTGTGAAAGGCGTATTTCGTCGTCAAGCGCCTGTCCGCCGTGCAGCCGTGTGGCACATTTCAGGCTCCTGAGCAGATTATCGGAGTTCTCCGGTGGAGGCGAAACTCATCCTGTTTACGGACGCTCCTGAAGCGAGGTAATCGCGGACCTTCTGACGGTTGGCGCCAGCCGCCTGAGTTGCCGAGATCAACAAGCGCACTGCCTCGGGCAGGGGTGTGCCTTCAGGCAAGCGGAAAATCCAGGCCACATTCGTGGACGTCAGAACCTTATCGGAAGAAATCGCGATCACCGGCACAAACAGTTTGGTGCCAAGTTGTTCAGCAAGATGAGCCGAGTTGCGGTCAAGAGCGACAACGGCGACGATCTGATCTCCAGAGATGGCCTGCGCCAGCGCGCTTGAGGCCGCGCCCCACGATTGTTCAGTCGGAATCCCCATTAAGGAAAAGTGCTTGCCATCCGCGGCGGCCAGCGCCAGTTCTACAGATTTAGCCTGCTCGTCGGCATGCGGTCCAAATACGACAATCTTCAAGGGCCGGGTGGAATCCAGGTCGGCGGTGGCCGGCCCGGAGAATGAAACTCCACCTTCTCCAACCACGGCGTAGGGCTTCTGCATGGTGATGCGGCGATATTCAATGGTGCCGTTGTGCACGGCCGCCAGATACATAGGCGCGATGTTTTTGCAGTTGGGATCAAACGTCATCTCTCCGGTGACGCCTTCGTACTGCGTCATGGAGGTCAGGGTGTCGCGAATGCGGCCGCGATTCAGTCCGGCGCGGCAGATGGCCTGCAGCAGAATGTTGATGGCATCGTAAGCGAGTGCGGCAAAGTGATCGGGCTTTTCGTGATACTGGGCTTCGAAGCGGGTGTTGAAGTCGAGCCATGCGGGCCGCGTTTGATTTGGGTTATAGGGGAAAACGGCCTCGAAGCCTTCCGCAGCCCGCCCGGCCAGATTTATCAACTCCTCGCCGATAGTGCGATGGCTGCCGAAGACGCGCTGCTTCATGCCGAGTTCGCGCATCTGCTGGAGAATTGCGGCTGCGGGCGCGATGTCGGTCCACAGGACAATGCCATCGACGCGGGAATCCTGAATCACTCGCAGTTGCCGGCGGAAGTCGGTATCGCCGGGCATGAATTTCTGCTCGATCACAACGGGATGGCCCAGGCGCCGGGAGGCATCGCGAAATTTCAGCACGCCGAAGCGTCCGTAGCGATCGTTAACGCGCAGAATGGCAATGCGCTTCAATCCAAGCTCGGTGTAGATGTGTCGCGCGAGCGTGTAGCCCTGCACGCGATCGTCCTGCAGATCCGTGAAGAACCAGGGGACGAGGGTCTCGGGAATGGTAGGATCGGTGGCCGCACTGTTGATCAGGGGAGTTTCGGCCTTCAGCGTGACGCGCAGCGCAATGTGGGTGGTGTCGCCGCTGATCGATCCGAACATGGCCCAGACTTTTTCGTCGTAAACCATCTTTACGACTTCGTTGCTGGCCGCTCCCCACACCGCGGAGTCGTTGTGCAGCATCAGCTTGAATGGCTTTCCGCAGTAGCCCCCGGCGGCATTGGCTTCATCGATGGCAAGCTGCGCACCGTGGAGCATGTGATTCCCGAGGACCTGGTCGGGATGATCGTGCAGGGGACCGAGAAAGCCGATACGGATTTCAGACAGATCTTTCAGGTCAGGATCGGGGATGTCGCGGGCCGCGCCGTTGTACTCGATCAGGTCGGTGTAGTTTTCGTAATACGGCTTGGTGAATTTCGAGTAGGGGCGGAGATCGTCCGGCGCTCCGGTGTAAGGTTTGAGCGAACGCGGAGCAGGAATGCCGGGCGGATTCGCGCCGCACGAACACGCCGGATTCTGCGCGGACGCGCAAACCGCAAGCAGCACAAACGCTAAAACCCAGAGGCGGGACATGAGTTACTCCGTAGACTTTTCGCGGTGGAACATCGCGATGGCTTCAATCTCGACCAGCAGGTCCGGACGGCAGAGAATCGCCTGAATTCCCGTCGAAGCCGGCAAAGGGTTCAATCCCTGGGCGCGGTAGAAAGCGGAGCGTTCTTCGTTGAATGCCGGGTAGTCGCGTTCGATATCGCGCAGATAGCAGGTGGTGCGCACGATATCTTTCCAGCTGGCACCCTCGGAGGCGAGCAGCGCGGTGATGTTATCGAAGGTTCGACGCACCTGCGCGCGGAGATCTCCGACGTGCACTGTGCGTCCCGCGTCATCGATGCTGGCGGTTCCCGAGATGAGAAGGACGACCAGGTTTCCGAGATCAATGCGCATGCCGCGGGAGAATGCGCTGCCATAGGCATAAGCCTCATTCAGCACGTTCAGATTGGTGATGGCTCGCTTCTCAATTGGCTTGGTGGAAACTTCCTGCAGCAATTCAGCAACGGTCATGATGGCTCCTTGATAAAGTCGTTTCTTTATTTCTCCCGAACTCCGTGACTCAGTCCCTTGGCGGTCGCGACCCAAAGGTCGTCACCCTGAAAGTCGACGCCGAGAATGTAGTTGTGGGCGGGCGCGGTGCGGACGTTTAATCTGGTGACGTTGCCTTCGGCATCGCGGACCAGCATTTCGGGTTTGTGTGTGTCCAGCGCAGGGCGGTAGACGGCCCAGTTCGTGCCGTCGTAATACGCCAGCCCTTTGTCCGTCGAGAACCAGGCGCGGTTGGCGTCGACGCCTTTAATGTGGTTCAGGAAATTACTGGGCAGGCCGCTGTCTTTGGTCAGGAAGTTATGCCAGTTGCGCCCATCGTAGCGGCTGGCGCCGAAGTAAGTTGCGATCCAGACAATCTTGTCGACGTAGCTGACGGAGGTCGTGATCTCGTGGATCAGTCCCTGATCCTTGAACAACACGAGTTCGGTCTCGCCGTCGGGATCGTTGTAATCCTTCCAGTGGGCAGTCTGGACGTCATATTCGAGAACGCCGCCGCCCCACACCGCGTAATAGACCTTGTCTTGTCCCGGGCTGACCGAGTAGGTCCAAATCTCGTACATGGGGGTGTTGCGTTCGTTGAAGATGCTCCATTGCGACGTCCGTGTATTCAGGCGGCTGGCTCCGGCGGCGGTCGCGACCCAAACATAGTCGCCCTGCACTCCAACGCCGTACACGATATCGTTGGCAAGGCCGGAATTCAGTTGGGTGAAACTATCGATGCGCCCGGCGGAAATCCGGCTCAGTCCGCCCATGGTTCCGGCCCAGACATCTCCGGTGGCTTTGTCGAGAGCGAGCGACAACACGACGCGATGCGCGAGTCCATCCGCGGGGCGGTAGACTTTCCATTTGCCATTCTCGTAGAGTCCGAGCCCGTCCTCGGTTCCGGCCCAGATGCGGTTTCCATCCACCAGCACGCAGAAGACGTGGTCATCGGGAAGGCCGTTGGAGGTGGTGAAATTCTCCCAGCGGAACCTGGGCATCTGTGGAGTTGCTGCGAACGACAGCGCAGCAAGCGACAGAAACATTACCGCGAGAAAGATCGGCTTTCTCATAGAGTCCTCAGGTACTCGATCAAATCGTTCAACTGATCTTTGGTGAGATCATTGGTGATTCCATGCGTGTCTTTGGGATTGAAGACGGTCCAGATTTCTTCCAGCGATTTGGCCGAGCCGTCGTGCAGATAAGGAGCCGAGTAGGCAATATCGGGCAAATGGGCCGTGTCGATCATGGGAGAACGATCGGTCGGCTTGCCGCTGCCCACGTTGGCGAGCTGATTGTTGGTGTATTTCGGGCCGGAATGACAGTAGGAGCAGCGCTGATTCTCGGGAATAGGTCTGCCGTCCATGCGCACCGCGCGTTCGAAAATGGCCTTGCCGCGCTCCTGCGCAGGAGTTAACTCTCCATTTTTGCCGCGGTAGCGATTGGGACGGAGCGGAATCGCGAGCACGAAGGTGACCAGGTCGGTGAGTTCCTGCGCGTTGAAGCTCTGCGAGCGGTAAATGAACTTTGCCGTGCGCGGGCCGCATTCAGTTGCCAGATCAGGATTGCCTCCGTTCCATTTGAAAGGCTGGGTTCCCGCGAGGTCTTCAATCGAGCGGTTGTCGACGATGTCGACTCCGAATCCGTCCGGCTCAAGGTCCCACTGCATCCCATCGAAGGTTTCGTCGAGATGGCAGTTGGCGCAGCTGAACTGTCCCTGGAATGAGAAATGGGCATCATTGAACACCTGCTCGCCGCGGCGGACCGGGGTGACCGTCTTAGGTCCGCCGAGATCGATCACCGAGCTGACTCGCGCTGCAGCCGTATCGATCAAGCTGATCGTGTCATCCATGCGGTTCGCCACGTACAGCCGTTTGCCGTCGGGGGACAGGACAATGCCGCGCGGATTGCGTCCCACGGGAATTCGGGCGGTAACGTAATTGGCGGAAGCGGCGAGATCGTTCGCGAACGACGTCCGATGCAGCCTGGCAAAATGCAGCAGCGCGGGAACGTCAATGACCGTGACGTTGTTGGATCCCGCTGCACTGACGAAGACTTTGCCGGCATCGGGCGCAATGGCAACTCCGTAGGGCAGCGCGAAGTACCTATCGAGTTCGTCGAGAGGGACCTGCATCAGGCCGCCGATCTCTTCTCCGAAGAGGCTCAGGGAATTGCCGAAGACCCAGCCATGCTCGACGTGAGCCATGGGAATCAGATTCTTGGGGCGAAGTTGAGCGGCGACTCCCAGGCGTCCATTCTTCGATAGCGCGATGTGGAAGACCCCGCCGACATTGTGCAGCGATGACCGCGCGACCACGCGTTGCCGGGCAGTATCGATGACGGTGATTTCCGATTGCGGCGGAGTTCGATCCGCGCCGATGTTGGGATAGATATGTGTGCAGAACACATACTTGCCATCCGGCGAAAGCGCCAGATAGCTTGCGCCGCGTCCCGCCGCCAGGCGTTTCATCTCATTGCCGGTTTTCAGATCGATGACAGAAATGTCATTGCTGAGACGGTTGGCGGTGTAGAGCGTCGTGCCGGAAAGATCGGAAACGGCGCTGATGGGCTCAAATCCTGTGGGCAGCGTCCGCAGCAACTGCAATTTGGCGGCATCGATGACTGAGACCGTGTCTTCCCACGAATTCGTCACAAAAATGAGATGTCCGTCCCCGGATACGCTCACTCCCCGCGGCACATGCCCGACATGAATGATCTGCTGGACCGAGCCGGTCTGCGTGTCGAGCACACGAAGCTCGTCGCTGCGTTCGCAAGTTACGTAAAGAAAATGGCCATCGGGAGAAATGGCCAGCTCGCCGGGCGAAAGATAGCGCGGTCCGGTATCTGGCGGCATGGCCGGAAGCGCCAGCCCGAAAGCGGCGACGAGAAAGGCAATGAGCGAGAGTCTCATTTCGGCTCCTCGATTTTGAGGATGCCGTCGGCGGGGATGTCTTTCAGGGTCTGTTCGCGTCCGCTCGGCCAGTGGACGGTCAGCGTGTCGATTCGTGCCGCTGATCCCAGGCCGAAATGCAGGCGCCAGTCATCTTGCGACAGGTATCCTGAGCCGCCGGTTCTTTCTGCAACCTGCTTGTGGCCGCCGGCGAGGATTTCGACGCGCGCGCCGATACCGTCGCGATTGCTCTTCGCTCCTTGCAGCGCGATGGTGATCCAGTGATTCTGATTTTGCGAGACGTTGTGCAACAACTTTCCCGGAGCGCCAAGATTCACCAGATAGGCATCGACCTTGCCGTCGTTGTCATAGTCGGCAAAGCATGCGCCGCGACCCACGGTCTTCGCGTCGAGCACGGGCCCGGCCTGATGCGACACGTCGGCAAACTTACGGTTCGGCAGGCCACGGTAAAGCGAATGCTCTTCTGGAATGAGATGAATCAATCCGCCGTGAAATACCAGGATGTCAAGGAGGCCATCGTTGTCGAAGTCGTAGACTCCACTGGCCCAGCTGACATACTGGCCGGCGGCCTCGGAGATTCCCGAAGCCGCACTGATATCTTCGAATCCCAGCTTACCGTTGTTGCGCATCAGACGGTCGTACTTCGAATCGGTCACCCAAAGATCGAGCGCGCCATCGCCATCGAAGTCGGCGAAGACCGGGCCCATTGAGGAAGTCATCTCACCGTTTTGCCCGTAGCCGACTCCCATATCCGCTGCAACCTCTTCGAACGTCCCGTCATGCTTGTTGTGGAAGAGAAAATTTTCGGTCTTGTCGTTGGAAACGTAGATGTCAGGCCAGCCGTCGCCATCGAAATCAGCGGCGGTTACGCCCATCGTGCGGCCCTTGTAAACGCCGATCCCGGACTTGTCGGTAACGTCGGTAAAGGTTCCGTTGCAGTTGTTGTGATAAAGGCGGTTGGTAGTGCCCTCGTAATCGAGAGGCCCGGGATAGTTGTCGGCTGCGTAGTAAGTGCGGTACTTGGGATCGAATTTTACGTAACGTCCGACAAAAAGATCGACGCAACCGTCGCGATCGTAATCGAGCCATACCGAACTGATCGACCAGCCGTCGACATTGATCCCGGCCTTCGCCGTGACATCGGTGAAGGTTCCGTCGCCGTTGTTGTGATAGAGAATCGCTTTGCCATAACCGGTGACGAACAGATCGACGAATCCGTCGTTGTCGAAGTCAGCGGCAATGGCCGCCATGCCATAAATGTTGGCTGCCACACCCGCCCGATCGGTGACATCGGTAAAGGTTCCGTTGCCGTTGTTTCGATACAGATGGTTGTGCGGGGGAGGGTTGGGCGCCGTCTTCAGCGGATAGGGATGCATGCCTTCGCCGAGAGGCTTTCCGCTGACGACATACAGATCGGGCAGACCATCGTTGTTGTAATCGAACCAGACGCATCCGCCGCCAGTGCCTTCCAGCAGCGAACCGAGGTCCTGTGCGCCGAAGCTGTGGGTGAAATGAATACCGGAGGCCGCGGTCGCATCTTCGAAGCGGATAGTTGATGAGGGGGCAGGAGTTGTCGCAGAAGGTGTCTGCGCCAGGGCAACCGATACAAGAAGAGTGCTCGTTAGCAGTCGCATCAGCATCTTATCGCCCTCCCTGAGCGCTTTCTTGCTTGATGAAACGAGTCATGTCTGCCGGGATGATTGATTTCTGCAGTACCGTTGGGACAGCGTTCTCCGGTGCGGTTTCCGGCCCCGCGTGGCATCCGGTGCACACACGCTGCTCACCGCCGCGCATCCAGAACCAGCCGGATTCTCGACGCACAGTCCTACCCGATTTGTCTGCGAGTTCGATTTGCAGCGGCTGGTCGCCGGGTACACGCAGATAAAACGACCCGTCTTTTTCAACCGAAGCTGATCCCAGAAGTTCGGGCGATCCTGACGTGCTGCGCGAATACAAACGCACAGAGGCGATGGAGCCTGCGCGCATCGTCTGCTTCGATGTGTACGCATTCAGGCAGAGCAGATTTGCGTAAGACCATCCATGCAATCCCGAAGGATGTTGGTTAGGAACCGTCCTTGGTGCGAGCAAGACGGGCTGCACGAGATTCGCACCAGCCGGATCAATTTCGGTTTGCAGCGCGTTGCTGTCAGGCTGGCGCTTCATCAGCGCATACTTACCTTTATGATTCGTGCGCGCACTTAACAGCCACGATCCATCGGGCAGTTCCGTTACATCTCCTGCGTATTCTTTCGCCGGAAGTTGCACCGGAACTTGATGGGACAGGGCTGAGGTGAAGCGGGCAAGTCCCGTTGGGGTGGCAAAGAGAAGGTCGCCGGAAGCTAGTTGCCGGGCCGAGTACCTGGAACCCCCATGGTCGCAGCGATACGATTCAACTCCGCTGCCATCCGTATAGACGGTATAAATCTCAGAAATTGCGCTGTCGTTCAGGGAAAAGCCCGATTCGAACAGCACGCGCCCGTCGCGCAAAATGTCGGCGGGAAGAGAGTTCCCGGCACCGTATGTCAGTTGCAGGGGGCTGTCTCCTGCCGAGGCCAGACCGCCAAGTTCGATCAAGTAACGGCCATGGACATTCGCCGCATATACAAATTGATCCGGCGAAACAAATAAGGGGCGGACGCAATCGAAGGCGGTGTGGGTTATTCTGCGCAGGCTGCCGTCCTGCAAGGCCAATTCCCAGACCTGCCAGGGATCTTTCGCCTTCTTCTTTCCGGCGAACAGAATGTACGAGGCATCGAACGAGACGCTTGCATCAGCGGACGCGGCAAAATCCGGAGCCAGCCGGCGTGCCCCTTGTGCATCTCGAAGGTACAGGTCTGCCCCACGCGGAAAGCGGTCTGCTCCCCGCATCCACGCGAGGAGGTCGTAATCAGGCGCGGCTGTGTAGACCAGTGAAATGGAATTGTTTGCGGGAAGACTGCCGGCGCCTAACGCAACAAGACATGCGAGCGTCGCTACAACCGGGAGAAACGTCCGAAACGGCACCTAGGCGTTACCTCCCACCACTAAGAGTTGCAGCTGTTTGACTTCGGCAGCTTCAGGTCGTGAAAAATCTAAGGAGACGTAGCGTTGCAGATCGCGCATCATCGCCGCGAACTCGGCGAAATTCAGCGACTGCACACCATCGCTTAGGGCTTTTTCCGGCGAGGGATGTACTTCAACGAGCAGTCCGTCGGCTCCGACTACCGCGCCAGCACACGCCAGAATGGGCACAAGCGAGCGCACACCGGCAGCGTGACTTGGGTCGACAATGACTGGCAGATGCGAAACAGTTTTGAGGATTGGGACTGCGGCGATATCAAAGGTATTCCGGGTAGCCGTTTCGAAGGTACGGATGCCGCGCTCGCAAAAAATGATCTGCGAATTTCCATGCTCTGCGATCACTTGCGCCGAGTGCATGAGTTCGTCAAGGCGCGCCGTCATCCCGCGCTTCAGCAGAACCGGTCGGCCGCATCCGCCAAGTTTCTGTAGTAGCGCGTAGTTTTCCATGCTGCGCGTGCCCACCTGCATGACGTCCGCGAATTCGGCAATCAATTCGACATCCGACTCGCTCATCACTTCGGTGATGATGTAGAGTCCAGTCCGCTCGCGGGCCTTGCGCAGCAGTTTGAGGCCTTCAATCCCGAGGCCTTGAAATGAATATGGAGAAGATCGCGGCTTGTAAGCGCCGCCCCGAAGAAATCGTGCCCCGGCCGACGCTACAAATTCGGCAGTTTCTAGAATCTGCCGTTCCGACTCCACGGCGCATGGCCCCGCCATCACAACGAATCCAGCGCCAATCGGAACCTCACCCACTTGAACGATCGAGGGCGGGCGATCTCCCATCCTCGCGACGAGATCAAAGCGGGAGAATTGACCGTTCCAAGGGGAGCTTTCGGCCATGCGGCGAAGGGTATCGAGTGGTCAATGCGCGGGCTGTGACGGAGTTAACGTGCGTCCGTGACGTGAAGCACGAAAGCACAAGAACAGTAACCATTTCAGATTAATGGGGGTAGTACGTTTGGATTACGCGACCGTCTATAACCTGGGTGGCAACTCGTGGTCTGAGTAACTATGGTAACCAGCGTGTTACGACCCGCAGATGTTCTCAGGTATCATGAAGGCAGTCTCTCTAATTGCAGCCAGGGTTTTTCAATGATCAACGGCAAACGCATTGCGGTCGTAATGCCCGCATACAATGCGGAAAAAACGTTGGAAGCCACAGTGTCAGAATTGCCCGATCTGGTGGATATCCGCATTCTGGTGGATGACAGCAGTTCCGACCAGACCGTCGAAGTCGCCAATCGCATGGGACTGCACGTGTTCCGGCACGACAGGAACTACGGATACGGCCGGAATCAGCAGACCTGCTACCGCGAAGCGCTGGCGGCGGGCGCCGATGTAGTGATCATGGTACATCCCGATTATCAGTACACGCCGCTGCTGGTGACGGCCTTGGCCAGCATGGTTGCGTACGAGGTTTACGATGTCGTTTTGGCATCGCGTATTATTGGCGGCACTGCTCTCCGTGGAGGCATGCCGATTTACAAGTACATTTCCAACCGGCTTCTTACCGCGTTCGAAAACTTCTTCTTGCAGGTGAAGCTTTCGGAATACCACACCGGGTACCGGGCATTCAGCCGAAAGGTACTGACCGAACTGCCGCTGCTTGAGAATTCGGACGACTTTGTCTTCGACAACCAGATGCTGGCGCAGTGCGTACATTTCGGCTTTCGGATCGGCGAAGTTTCCTGTCCCACGAAATACTTTGAAGAGGCATCGTCTATCAACTTCAAGCGCAGCGTGGAGTATGGATTTGGGGTCTTGGGAACGACTTTGCAATTCGCGCTGCAGCGCTGGGGCCTGTTGCACATTCGGCGCTTCAGCCCGAAGGGCCGCCGGCTCGATCTCGGTATGCCCACCTATTACGAGCGGGCTTCTCAACCGATGCGGACCGCCTAGTCCGGTCTATGGCCTGTCGGTGGCCTGAGGTTCTTCTCTGCCCTTGAGCTAAGGTATATACTCTTGGCGTTTGATAATTTCCGGCTTTGCCCCTTTAAGCCGGGACGGGCGTATTTCTAATTCCCCTAAATAAACGCGCCTGCTACTTGGAAAGAGCCGAATCGCGTCAGGGGCGTCGTGAAACGGCACGGGCGACTCTGCAAGGCTAGGATTGATAACGGCACTGCGCCCGGAGGAGGTTCCTCCGTGGACTTAGTTCTTATTCGTTTCCTATTTATCGTTGTTGTTGCCATCACTTGCGCTCTGATTGAACCGTTCGGATTGCCCCACAAACTGGATGCAATTCTGGGGGGGCTGTTCGGACTGGCGATCATCGTTTTCGAGTGGAGGCTGAGGATGATGAGCCTGAAGCGGCTGATTGGAGCCGCTATCGGCAGCATTTTCGGCATCTGCGGCGCCTATCTGTTTGCCCTCGTTATCCGTAACAGCATTCCTGCCGGACATCTGCAGAGCTTTCTGCAGATTCTGGTGATGCTGTTGATGGCCTACGTCGGGCTGATTGTTGGTGCGAACAAAGGAGACCTGCTGAATCTTTCGGCGCTGGGCGGCATCTTCGGCGGCGAAAAGCAGGGGAAAAAAAGCTACAAGATTCTGGATACCAGCGTCATCATCGACGGCCGCATCGCCGATATTGCCGAAACGGGCTTTCTCGATGGTGTGATCGTCACGCCACAGTTCGTACTTCGCGAACTGCAACTGGTCGCCGACTCCGCCGATTCCTTGAAACGCAACCGCGGACGCCGTGGCCTCGACGTCCTGCAACGCTTGCAAAAAATGGCAAACCTGCAGATTCAGATCGTCGAGGATGATTTCCCGGCCGTTCGCGAAGTCGATCTGAAGCTGATCGAACTGGCCAAGGTTTACGAAGGCAAAATCATCACCAATGATTTCAATCTCAACAAGGTGGCCCAATTGCAGGGCGTTGAGGTCCTCAACATCAATGAGCTCGCCAACTCCCTAAAACCAATCGTGCTACCCGGCGAGACTATGCGGGTGTTCATTCTCAAGGAAGGCAAGGAATACAACCAGGGGGTGGCTTACCTGGATGATGGGACGATGGTGGTCGTGGATAACGCACGCAAGATGATCGGCAAGACTATCGACGTGTCCGTGACGTCGGTGTTGCAAACGACCGCGGGCAAGATGATCTTCGGCAAATGGGATGAGCGGTCGTACTCGCGCCCGGCCGCCCCCGCAGCAACTGCGAATCAGGTCACGGTTGTTCAGACGGGAACTGTGGTTCCGACGCCTGTTCCCGAGGCCAAAACCACAACCTCGTAAGGCAGTTCGAGAACACTCGAGAATGCCGTCCTGAAAGGGGCGGCATTCTTATCAGGAATTAAAGTTCGGGTGAAATCCTGGCCACTTGGATCGTATTGCCGGTGAGGGTCCCGGTGATTTTCACACGTGTTCCAGCAGCATGCTTAAGCTGCTGCAAATCTCCCTTTAACACGTAGGCCGAGTCGCCCTCCACCAACGAGAATTGGGCCCCGGCATGAACGCACGCACGCGTACAATTGGCGGCACTCATATCGATTGCCGGACGATGCTTGGCCCCACAGTGTGTATCGGTAACGATTCCCTCATAGGTTTGTTGTGCAGCAGCGGCCGTAGTAGCCATACCCACGGGAGATTGCAAAGGCGTAGGGGAACTCGTCGGAGCCGACTCTGGCTCATCGGACGCCGCCCCTGCAGCAGCGCCGAGAGTAGCAATCAAGAGAGCAAGCCCGAGGCAAACCGCGATCGCAAGTGAAACTGTGCCGATCCAAAAACGACGTCCTATTGCCATTTGTACGCCCCTCGCACGAACGGAGATTACTTACCTAATGGATTAGGAGCAGAAGCCAGAGACGAGGTTGCGAGCAAACCACGTGCCTTAGGAAGGCGGGGTACTAAGTCCTCTTATTCTCTGGAACTTACACAAGTTCTCCACAGCTAGATGCGGGGTAGTACCCGAGCAGAAAATGCATGCCGCTGCGGCGATTGCTACAGTGTATCTGGTATTACTGTGGTCCCCGGTTTGAAGTCCTTCTTCCGCACTCGTATACTGACAGACCGCTATGAAGGTGATCGTGATCATTCCCGCTGCAGGACTGGGAACACGGATGGCCCCTCCAGCCGCCGCGAAAAATAAAAAGCCGAAGGCCTCCAAGCAATTCACGGAATTGGGAGGAACTCCCATCCTGATTCATACCCTCCGCAAGTTTGCCTGGGTGGAGGAGGTCAGCCAAATCTGGATTGCGTTACGCGAAAACGAGATGGAGGGATTCCGCGCGCGTCTGCAGCAAGACAAAGATCTTGCGAAAAAGAGCATTGAACTGGTCGTGGGCGGCGAGCACCGCCAGCAATCGGTCGAGCAGGCTCTGAAGAGGATCTCAGCGGATGCCGACGATATTGTTCTTGTACACGATGCGGTGCGGCCGTTCGTCACGACAGAGATCATTACCGAGGTGATTGAAGCAGTAAAGAAATACGGAGCGGCCATTGCGGGCATACCGGCGATCGATACAGTCAAGCAAGTCGAGCGCACCGCCGAAGGCGCCCTGATAAAGTCCACCATCCCGCGAGCACAGATTGTGCTGGCGCAAACGCCGCAGGGCTTCCGCTACAGCATCCTCAAGAAAATCTTCGAGGAAGCCGCCAATGATGGTTTCGCGGGTACCGACGAAGCTTCGCTGGCCGAGCGCTCCGGAGTCGATGTTGCGGTCGTGATGGGATCTCCGCGGAACATAAAAATCACCACGCCTGCGGACATGGAACTCGCTGAGTTCTACCTGGAGAAGTGAAACGGGATTTACATACATTTTCAGCAGGCGCTTGCAGTCCGCGTAAAACCGGGCCGACATTCTCGAAAGCAATCATGAAGAGCCAGCGACAACCGAAGACGCGCATAGGGTACGGATTCGATTCGCATGAATTTCGCCCCGGCATTCCTCTGAAAATCGGAGGCGTCGTGCTCGCCCATGACAAGGGCCTGGGTGGACATTCCGATGGCGATCTCCTTCTGCACGCCATTACCGATGCGCTACTGGGATCGATGGCTGCACCCGACATCGGCGCGCTGTTTCCGCCGTCGGAGGCGAAATGGAAGGGCGCCGACTCGGTGGTTTTCCTGCGAGAAGCGCTGCGGCGGGTAGAACAGGCCGGATATATCGTCACAAATATTGATAGCAGCCTGATCCTTGCCGCTCCTAAAATCGGCCCGCACGCCCAAGCTATTCGAAGTCGCGTGGCGGAACTGCTGGACATCAATCCCGATTGCGTCGGATTAAAAGCAAAAACTCCTGAAGGCTTAAATACCGAAAATACCGCGATGGCTCATGTTGTGGTGCTGGTCGAGAAGCGGAGTCAAAAACGCGCTTCCCGCGCCGCAGGCAAGGCTCCGTCCAGACCCAAGAGGTAGGTTAAGCTCCGCGTTCACACTGGATTCGCGACTGGTTATAAGAGCCTATCCCGTATAATCAGGCATCCCCTATGTCTGCGGTTCTGGACAAAATTGTCGCGGCTACGCGGCGCAAAGTCAGTGTCACCAAAAACAGGGCCGATCTGCGCGAGTTGGAGCACCGGGCGGAAACGAACGTCCCGCGTGGCTTTCGACGCTCTCTCCAGGAAAAGAGCCGCGAGGGCGTCGCAGTTATTGCCGAACTGAAGAAAGCCTCTCCTTCCAAGGGACTGATCCGGAGTGACTTTGATCCTGCGGCGCTGGCCAGCGAACTGGAAGCGGCAGGTGCGGCAGCGTTGTCCGTACTCACAGACGAAGAATTCTTTCAGGGGTCTCTGGAGAACCTTCGCCGGGCATCGCACGCGGCTCATCTACCCTGTCTGCGCAAGGACTTCATCGTCGACGAATTTCAGCTTCTCGAGGCGCGCGCCAATGGCGCGGACGCCGTTCTGTTAATCGTAGCCGCCCTCAGCAGGAATGAGTTGGAACGCCTGGCGGATGCAGCCCGTTCTCGTGGACTCGATGTATTGTGCGAAGTCCACGATGAAGAAGAATTGCACCGGGCGCTCGGTGCTTCGTGTGACCTGATTGGCGTCAACACGCGCGATCTGCGCACCTTCAAGGTAGATCTGGAAACCGCATTCGGATTGGCAAAGCATTTTCCCCGCAATGTCGTGCGGGTTGCCGAAAGCGGGATTCGCTCCGTACAGGACATCCTACATCTGCGGGCAGCAGGATACGATGCATTCCTGATCGGCGAGTCGCTGATGCGGGCTGAGAGGCCCGGCGATGCGCTGCGGGAGCTAATTGCGGTGCCCAGTAGCCAGCTACACTGAATTCCGTTGCAGGTGAGTTGAAGCACTTGGTTAGTGGTGGCTGGATAGTGAAAGCTGGAAGCGGTTTCATGACGTGGGTCAAACTTTGCGGAATGACGAACCTGGAAGATGCGCTCGTCGCGGTTGAGGCCGGCGCCGATGCGGTGGGATTCGTCTTCTACGAGAAGAGTCCGCGGAATGTGACAGTGGAAACGGCAAGAGGGATTTGCGCGAAGCTACCGAACGGTGTGGAGAAGGTGGGAGTGTTTGTGAACTCTGATTGCGAGGAGATTCGTGGGGTGGTTGTGAATGCCGGATTCACGGCCGTGCAACTTCACGGAAAGCGGTCTCTGGAGAGTGTGTGGCGCGATCCGCGCGCTGCGCTGGATTGCGTTGGAGTGGCAAAGCTGGTGCCGGTAATTTCAGCAGAAGAACTGATTCCAAAGCAAACCGGAATCGCGATCCGGCGTCGGACGACTGAAGATCCATTTGCGATTCTCATTGACGCGCAAGTGAACGGCTTCACCGGAGGTACCGGCACTAAGTTCAATTGGGATGCCACGAAAGGAATGATTCAAGCATTAGGGTTGAACTTGCCAATTATCGTTGCAGGCGGGCTGACGCCGCTCAATGTAAGTGAAGCTATCGACGGCTTTCATCCCTTTGGAGTGGACGTAGCTTCGGGGGTTGAGGCTTCGCCGGGCAAAAAAGATCCGGAGAAGGTGCGGGCGTTTGTGCGCGCAGTCCGGGAATACGACCGGAAGGTGAGTTAGAGATGGCGACAGTGCCCAAATCGACGGTGAGACTTCCCATGTCTCGCAAAATCGGCGGGACATGGGGCCCCCCCCGTGTTTTATCGGAGCAGACTCATTCAAAAAATGAACCCGGGCGCTTTGGTGTTTATGGGGGGCGGTACGTCCCTGAGACACTCATGGCCGCGCTCGACGAACTTGAGCGCGAATATCTGAAGGCGAAGCAAGACCCGAAGTTCCGGAAGCGTCTCGATGAGTTGCTCAGAACCTACGCTGGACGCCCCACGCCATTGTTTTTCGCGCGGCGGCTCACGGAGAAACTGGGTGGCCCGAAGATTTACCTGAAACGCGAAGACCTGCTGCACACCGGCGCGCACAAGATCAACAACTGCCTGGGACAAGCCTTGCTCGTCGAACGCATGGGCAAACACCGCGTCATCGCCGAGACCGGAGCGGGTCAACACGGTGTGGCGACCGCAACTGTTTGCGCGCTGATGGGATTTGAGTGCGTCGTGTACATGGGCACGGAAGACATGCGGCGACAGGAATTGAACGTCTTCCGCATGCGGTTGCTCGGCGCCGAAGTGCGGGGCGTTGATTCGGGATCGCGCACATTGAAAGATGCGATCAATGAGGCCATGCGCGATTGGGTCACGAATGTCCGCACGACTCATTATCTGCTGGGAAGCGTGCTTGGGGCGCATCCTTATCCGACGATGGTGCGCGATTTTCATCGCGTGATCGGGCGCGAGGCGCGCGCCCAGGTTTTGAAAGCGGAAGGAAAACTTCCGACAGCGGTAATTGCGTGCGTGGGCGGAGGATCGAATGCGATCGGCGCATTCTACGAATTCATCAAGGACAAAAGGGTGAAATTGGTCGGGGTGGAGGCCGGCGGTCGCGGGGAGTCGCTAGGCGATCATGCGGCGCGGTTCCGCGGCGGCAAGCCTGGCGTTCTGCAGGGCACGTATTCTTATGTCCTCCAGGATGCCGGGGGCCAGATCGCGCTCACGCATTCGGTTTCCGCGGGTCTGGATTATCCGTCGATTGGGCCGGAACATGCTGGGTTACGCGATGCCGGCCGTGCCGAATACGTTCCCGCGTCAGATAAGGAGGCGCTCGAAGCTACGATTTTGCTGGCACGGACCGAGGGAATCATCCCGGCGCTGGAGTCGGCGCACGCGGTTGCCGAGGTAATCAAGCGCGCACCAAAGATGAAAAAGTCCGATGTAGTGATCGTGAATATCTCGGGCCGCGGCGACAAAGACATCGGGATCTTGCGGGAAAACCTGGACATTGAGTGATTGAGAAATTTAATTGGGTAATTGTGAAACCTGGAAATTGAATATCTCTGGTTCTGTTTTTAAATTACCCGATTGCAAGATCACTCAGTTACCTAATCTTTATGCCTCTTATGTTTTACAAGAAGCCGGCGCTGGTGGTGTACGTGACGTGCGGAGATCCTGATCTCGCGACCACTCGCGAAATCGTGCTGGCCGCGATTGAAGCGGGTGCCGACGTAATCGAACTCGGTGTGCCGTTCAGTGATCCCGTGGCCGACGGACCGGTGATCCAGCGGGCAAGCGAGCGCGCCTTGAGACATGGCACATCATTGCCGCATGTACTCACGCTGGCGGCGGAGATACGGCAGCAGGCACAATCCACGGGGCTGATTGTGTTTTCGTATCTGAATCCCATTCTGCAGATGGGCGTGGGAAAATTCTGCAAGGTGGCGCGGCACGCAGGCGTCGACGGCGCGCTGGTCACCGATCTGCCAGTGGAAGAAGCGGGTGAATATCTCCGCGAGATGCGGACGCACGATCTGAGTCCCATATTTCTTGCGGCTCCAACCAGCCCTGACGAACGCCTGAAGCGCATCGCCGGGGCATCCCGCGGCTTCGTCTATGCCATCTCGCGCACCGGAATCACCGGAGCGCGGCAACAGTTGGCGGAGGACACCCAGAAACTGGTGCGCCGGTTGCGGCGGGTGACCAAACTTCCCATTGCCGTGGGATTTGGGATTTCCAGCGCGCAGCAGTTCGCGGAAGTGGGCAGCTTCGCAGATGCGGTGGTTGTCGGCAGCGCGATCGTCGAAACGATTGAACGCAATCGCGGACGCGAGGCTGCTGCCGTCGGGGAGTTTGTGAGAAAACTGACTTTGGCGAGTGTGAACTGAGGCTTCCGTCAGCAATAGATTTAGAGATATTGAAAGCCGTCTCCATGGACATCGCGGATTGGCGTAACAAAATTGATGAGCTTGACCGCCGGCTGGTCGAACTGCTGAGCGAGCGGGCGAGGGCTGCACGAGAAATCGGCCGCCTGAAGCGCAATACATCAATGCCGATCTATGAGCCGGATCGAGAGCGGGTGGTGCTTACGAACGTCCAGCAGATGAACCGTGGTCCGTTACCCGATCGCGACCTGGTGCGAATTTACGAGCGCATTATGGACGTGATGCGCAATATTCAGAAAGACGAGATCGTCGTGCATCCGGAACCGCCCAAAGCAGTTGAGACGGAACGGGATTCCGAAGCCAACGATTGAAATGACGCGAGATGATGTTCAATCTCAGGATTTGAATTCAACAACCCGCGAGTAGCTGACTTTTATGATTGTTGCGATGCAAGAAGGAGCCGAAGAAACTCAGATCCAGCAGGTCATTGACCAGTTGGTGAAGCTGGGATTTGAGGTGCACCGTTCCAGCGGCGCGCGCATGACCGTGCTGGGGGCGGTGGGCACGGGCATCGATTTCGACATCCGCAACCTTGAGTTGCTGCCGGGCGTACAGGAAGTTCATCGCATCAGTGCTCCCTACAAGCTCGCCGGACGAAGCTTCCGTCCGGAAGGTACGATTGTCCGCTTGCCGAACGGCGTCAACATCGGCGGAAACGATGTCGTGGTCATGGCTGGTCCGTGCTCGGTTGAATCGCGTGAACAGCTTTTTTCTACTGCCGAAGCCGTTGCCAAAGCGGGCGCCCGCGTGCTTCGAGGCGGAGCATTCAAACCGAGAAGCTCCCCCTATTCGTTTCAGGGTCATGGGGAAGAAGCGCTAAAGCTGCTGCGGGAAGCCGGCGAGAAATTCAATCTGCCGGTCATCAGCGAAGTGATGGAAATCTCGCAGATCCCGCTGATGATGCCCTACGTTGATATTCTGCAGGTCGGGGCGCGCAACATGCAGAATTTCAATCTGCTGCGCGAATTAGGAAAAGTTCGCAAGCCCGTGCTCTTGAAGCGCGGAATCGCGGCCACACTCGAAGAGCTGCTGCTCTCGGCTGAGTACATTATGGCCGGCGGAAACTACGACGTGATTCTCTGCGAGCGCGGCATTCGCACCTTTGAAACCTACACGCGGAACACGATGGATATTTCTGCGATTCCCATCATCCACAAACTGTCGCATTTGCCCATGACGGCCGATCCCTCGCACGGAACTGGACGGCGGGATAAGGTGCCTCCTATGGCTCGCGCTGCCGTCGCTGCCGGAGCCGATGCATTGCTGATTGAAGTTCATTGCAATCCCGAGAAGGCATTCTCCGACGGCGCTCAATCCCTGTTCCCCGATCAGTTCAGCAAGCTTATGGACGAGCTGCGCATGATCGCGCCCGCAGTAGGAAGAAAAGTTGGCTGATCGGGTAATTCGGTAATTTGAAAGAAATTCCAAAACGATTCTCAGTTTCTAAATTTCACAATTCGCCAATTCAATTTTGATGTCTTTCCGCCAAATCACGATTATCGGCACCGGCCTCATGGGAGGCTCGTTGGGGCTCGCGCTGAAGAAGCATAAGTTCCGCGGCCGTATCGTGGGCTGCGATCGCGATTCGGCGCTGGAGAAGGCAAAGGATTGCGGCGCCATTGATGATGGCTGTTCGGATCCGGGAGCGGCGGTCCACGGCAGCCAGCTTGTGGTTCTCGCCACTCCAGTACTGGCCATCGTCGACATGATTGAACGCGTGGGGCCGGCACTTGCCCCCGGATGTCTGCTGACAGATGTCGGCAGCACGAAATCTGTAATCATGGATCGCGCGCTGAAGGTCTTCGGTAAACGAGCCGGCGATCGCTTCCTGCCTGGCCACCCTATGGCCGGCAAGGAACTGAGTGGAGTCGAGTACGCCGACGCAGACCTATTCCATCGTGCCGTATGGTTCCTCACGCCGTTTCCGGGACAGGCCGTGAATCATGGATTGGCTGCCGAGTTTGCCGGATGGATCGACCAGATTGGCGCCCGCATCGCGATCGTGCCGCCGGATGAGCACGACCGCATCTGCGCTTGGATCAGCCATTTGCCGCAGATGATTTCCACGGCACTTGCTGCCGCTCTGGTCGAAGAATTCGGCGAGCAGGCGCCGCTGCTTCCCGCAGGAGGCCGTGCTCTCCGCGAGATGACCCGCATCTCCGCCAGCCCTTATTCGATGTGGCGCGATATCACGATCTCGAACAAGAAGAATCTGGAACATGCATTGTTCCGGCTGGAACAGCGACTGGCCCAGATTCGCGAAAATCTGGGAACCCGGCAACTCGCCGACGAATTTGAGCAGGCACACCACTTGCGCAAGGCATCGGGTAAGGCAAAATAGCCGGTATAGGGCGCATTATCCCATTCCTTCGCCAGTACGGCTTGACCTGCATATCCCGGCTGGCATAGATTGGGCGCCAGTTCGGTTCAGGAGGTGAATTCATGCTATCCGGGTTCAAAAAGTTCATCCTGCGCGGAAACGTAGTAGACATGGCCGTCGGTGTCGTCGTCGGCGCGGCATTCGGCGGGGTGGTCACCGAGCTTACCAAGGCCTTTCTGACTCCGTTGATCGCGCTGGTCGTGGGCAAGCCGGACTACTCGAAATTGAAGTTCGTCGTTCACGGCACCGAGTTCCCCATCGGAGACTTCGTGAACGCTCTTATTTCGTTCATTTTGATTGCAGCCGCGGTTTACTTCTTTGTGGTGGTACCCGTCAACTTCCTGGTCGCGAAAATGCACAAGGAACCTAAACCGACGGACCCGACCACCAAAAAGTGTCCGGAGTGTATGGGCGAGATCCCTATCGACGCACGCCGCTGCATGCATTGCACGCAACTGGTGATGGAAAAGGTCGCGGCTTGACGGACGTAACCTGGCAGGTTTACAGGTTCAGCTCAACCTCGCGCTCCTTAGATAGCGGGCTCGGCTCGCGTAAGATTGCGATATGAGTTACCGCAATCTTATGCGGCTGGGCTTTGCGCTTGTTCTGTTCTGCGCTACGTCTCAACTGCAAGTGTCTGCCATATCTGGTCAAGGCGGTCAGAAGTCTGCTCACGCCAGTCCGCTGAGCTCTGGATCCGTCAGCAACGGGGTTTATCGCAATGCGGCGCTCGGATTTAGCTGCAAAGTCCCGCCCGGATGGGTGCTGCGCACCGACGAGATGAATCAGAACGACGAGGGCCAGCCTGCTTCGCAGAATGGCGGCCGGGTTCTTCTCGCTGCGTTCTCTCGTCCTCCTGACGCACGGGCAGAAGACGTTAATTCCTCCATCCTGATCGCCGCCGAACCGTCCAGTGCCTATCCGGGATTAAAGGAAGCGGTGCAGTATTTTGGGCCGATTGAAGAAGTCACCAAATCCCAGGGATTCGAAGTCAGCGAAGGACCGTATGAGCTTCAAATCGACGGGAAGCCTGTGCCACGCGAAGATTTTCAGAAGAACGTGGGAACGCGACTGATGCACCAGTCAACGTTAGTCATGCTGGAGCGGGGCTATGCTATTTCCTTCACATTTATCGGTGGGACGGAAGACGAAGTCACGGGCCTGATAAACGGGCTTAACTTCGAAGGACGCACACACGCTCCGCCAAAGAAATGAGTTTCACTTCGCGATGGCAAGTTGCCTGATATCGATGAAAACCTTCGGCGGATGCAGCAGCGTATTGTGAATCAGGCAATGGTGCACGGCTTTTTCTACGCCATCACGGTGCTGGTCCGATAACTCCACCGGAGTTTCGATGGCGATGCGGAAATTCTCCAGGCGTGCAGGATCCTTCGCCTTTTCGGCCGTAACTCGCACGCGCGTGCCTTCGGTGGCGAGCTTGAACTTGCGCAGATACTGGGCGGCATAAAAGCCGGCACAGGAAGCCAGCGAGGCCAGCAACAACTCGGGGGGCGTCATGCCTTCATCATGGCCTCCGTTGTCGAGCGGCTGGTCGCAGACGATCGTATGCTGCCGCGCCTTAATCTCGAACTGCACCGCTCCCAGATGTTCGACTGTAACTTCCATGGTTCCTCATTTCCTCCCCGCATACTATTTTGCCATGGCTCTGAGTGTGCCATGGTCGGCGGCGCGACCACTGTGTTTTCAGTCACTTGGGATGAGTGGAGACCGGGCTGATTGAAATCTCCCGTTAAAAGGGGAGCTGGGTCCAAATTACTCCAGCGGTTCGGAATACAAACTTAGGTCTTTTTCGCCGCGGGCTTTCTTCTCGGCGTATTTTTTCATCCAGGCTTCCCAGCTCTTGCCGGCGGCCGTATCGCGTCCGGTGAAGGCGAGAGCCGCGATGTCGGCGTAAGATATTGAGATCTTCGCATCGCTGGTCTTCGGATAAAGCCGAACAATCGAATCTTTCAGCGTGGCTCCGGTACGGCGGTCGAAGAGGTAGCCTTCGATCTTCGATCCGTCTTTGCGGGTGATAGTAATGTCTCCGCGATAGTCGAACGCCTTTTCGAGCGCCTCGCGGATTTCGTTGTCGGAGGCGAGCTGCGGGATCCATCCCTCGAGTTGCTGGCGCTCCGTTCCCGGAGCAATTTCCAGCGCGTCGGGGTTCACATGCGGCGGATGTTGTTCGTTATAGCCGGCTTCTTTGCCTGTCATTCTGTGCTTAACCTCAGGAAAAATTCCATGTGGGGACAGGCGCCGTCGGCTGTCCGGTCGAGCCAAGCTCGGTTGTTAGACTTGCGTCTCCTGCAGCTTGGTGGAGGGATCGGCGGCTGAATTGATCTGCACCAGGGGATTCACGGGCGTGATCGGCTCGTCCAGAAGGCGCAACGCGTCGGGATCTTCATAGCGAGTCGACAACGTCGCCTTCACGGTCGCCAAAAATCCACTCAGCGAGCTGAAGGTCGCATTCACCGCCGACGCTTCGTATCCGCTATGCACCATGCAATTCGCGCATGCCGGATTTCCGGATTCCGTGCCGTAGTTCTGCCACGCGGTCGTGCCCATCAGCTCGGCAAAAGTTTCGGCGTAGCCGTCCTGCAGCAGGTAGCAGGGCTTCTGCCATCCGAAAATATTGTAGGTTGGCATACCCCACGGAGTGCAGGGGAAGGTCCGCCTGCCCATCAGGAATTCGAGAAAGAGCGGCGACAGGTTGAAGCGCCAATTCCTGTTGCGGTTTGAGAGGATCGCGCGGAACATGCGGCGGGTGCGGGCGCGGCCGAGAAAGTGCTTCTGGTCGGGAGCCTTGTCGTAGGAATATCCCGGCGAGAGCATCATGCCTTCGAGACCAAGCTCCATCATCTCGTCGAAGAACTGGCGGACCGACTTGGGATCGGCTCCGTCGAACAGGGTCGTATTCGTGGTCACCCGGAATCCGCGATGCAGCGCTTCTTTGATGGCATCGACAGCGATGTCGTATCCGCCTTCGCGGCAGACGGCCAGGTCGTGCTCTTCGCGGTTGCCGTCGAGGTGCACACTGAAGGTCAGATACTTGCTGGGCTGGAACTGGTCGAGCTTTTCTTTCAGCAGCAATGCGTTGGTGCAGAGATAAATGTATTTCTTGCGCGCGACCAGGCCTTCCACGATCTCGGCGATCTGCGGATGCATCAACGGTTCGCCGCCGGGGATCGACACCATGGGCGCGCCGCACTCATCGACGGCGCGGAAGCACTCTTCGGGGCTGAGGTTCTTCTTCAGGATGTGGGCGGGATATTGGATCTTGCCGCATCCGGCGCAGGCGAGGTTGCAGCGGAACAACGGCTCGAGCATAAGCACGAGCGGATACTGCTTGCGTCCGGCGAGCTTTTGCCGGAGCACGTAGCTACTGACAGTCCACATCTGCGACACGGGAACAGCCATACGTTGTAGAACCCCGCCATTATGTTATCAGGAGTGCCTATTGTAGTTGATCGGGCCATGACCTGAGGGCATCTCGGATTGCACTGAGCTGTCCGCTGGGAATCAATGGCTATAATGAGTTAACGTGGGGATGACACGACAGCAGGCTGCGTGCTTCAACAGGATAACCCTCGCTCAGGACTACCCCGGTTGCGTAGCGTCGAGACGTCCTGCTAGCCCATACAATCCACGACATTTACTCCGCCGATTCCAGTCCATTAGAGTACCCGAGGCCACCCTGCTCATGGTATAATTTTTACAGTCGTGAATAGACCCTAAGTATTTTTAATATCAATAACTTGAACTGGTTTTCGGATCGGCTTAAGCGAGGGTTATACGCGACTTTTCCCGGCCTGCTTCCAGAGGCGCACAAAGAGAAAATCTTGAAGTGCAAATCGGGACATTTTCGCGGAGCGGAATGGCCACCAAAGAGATCAATACTCCTATCGCAGAGACCAAAAGCAAGAATGGAAAGCCCACTCCGGTGACATCCAACGGAGGCAACGGAAACGGCTATACCGCCGAGTCGATCAAAGTTCTCGGCGGCATGGAAGCCGTGCGCAAACGCCCGGCGATGTACATCGGCTCGACCGGCGAGCTCGGGCTGCATCATCTCGTGTATGAAGTCGTCGACAACTCGGTCGACGAAGCTCTTGCGGGATTCGCCACCAAGATCGAAGTCACGATTCACATCGACAACTCGATTACGGTCGTGGATGACGGACGGGGCATTCCGGTCGACGACATGGAAATCGACGGCGAAAAAGTCTCTGCCGCGCAGGTCGTCATGACCAAGTTGCACGCCGGCGGAAAATTCGATTCGTCGACGTACAAAGTTTCCGGCGGATTGCACGGCGTCGGCGTCTCTTGCGTGAATGCGCTTAGCGAAGAACTCGAACTGGAAATCTGGCGTGATGGCTCGACCTGGCAGCAGACGTATTCGGCGGGCGATCCGACCAGCAAGCTGAAGAAAACTGGCGCGACCAAGAAGCGCGGAACGAAGGTGCACTTCCTTCCCGATAAGTCGATCTTCACCGCGACCGAATACAACTACGACACGCTCTCGCAGCGCCTGCGCGAACTCGCTTTCCTCAACAAAGGCCTGGTCATCACGCTGACGGACGAGCGCGCGAACGATCCCAAAACGGGCGAGCCCAAGCACACCGAGTTCAAGTACAACGGCGGCATCGCCGAATTTATCAAGCACCTGAATCGCGGCAAGCAGGTTCTGCATGACAAGCCGATCTACATGGAAGATGACCGCGGCAACGTGCACATGGAAATCGGCCTGCAGTACAACGACGGCTACTCCGAGACGATTTTCAGTTTCGCGAACAACATCAACACCATTGATGGCGGAACGCATCTTTCCGGATTCCGCATGGCGCTGACGCGCACCATCAACTACGCGGGGCAGCAGATGGGATTGTTCCGCGATGTGAAAGAAAATCTCACCGGCGACGACGTGCGTGAGGGATTAGTCGCGGTAATCAGCGTGAAGCTGCCGCAGCCGCAATTTGAAGGACAGACCAAGGGCAAGTTGAATTCGGATATCGCCGGTGTGGTGCAGGCATTCGTGAATGAACGCCTAGGGGCATTCTTCGAGCAAAATTCGACCGTTGCCCGCAAGATCATCAACAAGGCCATTGACGCCGCACGCGCCCGCGAGGCCGCCCGCAAGGCACGCGATCTGACGCGCCGCAAGGGTGCGCTCGATTCCGGCGGATTACCGGGCAAGTTGGCCGATTGCTCGGAGCGCGATCCGGGCCGTTGCGAATTATTCCTGGTCGAGGGCGAATCCGCAGGTGGAACCGCCAAGCAGGGACGCGACCGGCGCTTCCAGGCGATCCTGCCGCTGAAAGGAAAAATCCTCAACGTCGAAAAAGCGCGCTATGACAAGATGCTGGCGCACGAAGAAATTCGCGCCATGATCACTGCGCTCGGTACCGGCATCGCCAAAGACGATTTCGATCCGACGAAAGTTCGCTACGGAAAAATCATTCTCATGACCGACGCCGACGTCGACGGCTCGCACATCCGCACGCTGCTGCTGACGTTCTTCTTCCGGCACATGCAGGAACTGATCAAGCGCGGCCATGTCTACATTGCGCAACCGCCGCTGTATTCGATCAAGAAGGGCAAGTCGATGCAGTACATCAAGAACGACGATGAGTTCGACAAGGTCATGCTGAAGCGTGCGGCTGATGCGCTGGTGGTTCGCTATGGGGAAGGCGCGGCCAAGCTCGAAGGCAAAGACTTGTCGCGGTTCATGAGCGTGCTCAAAGAGTATCTCGGATTCTTCGACAAGGTTGATAAGCGCGTTCGCGATGAAAACGTGACGGCGCTGCTCTCGAAACTCGATCTCTCGAAGAAAGCCGATTTCGAGGGCGAAAAGAATACTCCGCCGAAAAAGATCGAGAAGCTCGAGAAAGAGTTGAAGAGGATGCAGAAGGATCGGGGCTTCAAGAGCGTCGAGCTCAAGTTTGACGATGAGCACAATCTGTGGGAGCTGCACTATGTGAACTCCCAAGGCGCCGAGCACGCCATCAATTGGGAACTCGCGTCAGCGCCGGAATGCCGGCAGATGATGGCCAAGTTCAAGCAGATCGAGCCATACATGGAGCCGCCCTTTGTGGTGGAGTCTGTGGGCAAGGCTTCGGCCAACGGTTCCGGCGACGATGCCGACGGCGAAGGTGATGGCGAAAAGAAAGCTGCCAAACCTGCCGCGCCCAAGCGCAAAACGGAAATCGAAGTTGTCGAGAAGAATAATCCGCGCGATCTCTTCGAATTCGTCAAGCAGGAAGGCACTCGCGGATACGATATCCAGCGCTACAAGGGTCTGGGCGAGATGACCGCACCGCAGCTTTGGGATACGACCATGGATCCCGAGCGGCGCACCCTGCTCTCGGTCAAGATGGAGGATCTCGCCGAGTGCGAAACTATCTTCACTACGCTGATGGGCGAGGATGTCGATGCGCGCCGTAAGTTCATCGAAGAAAACGCCCTGGACGTGAAGAACCTGGATATCTAATCATCGACTCGGCCAGATCTCCTCGCTTCGTACCTTGGGGATTGGCCGGGTTCTTTCCTTCCCCCTCGCCGTCCCTCGACCGAGCTACGACCCACTGAAAACGAGCAGGCGCGGACGAAAGTCGCCCGCGCCTGCTCGTACTCCAATTACTGAATCAGCGTGCCGTTGCCGCTGTTGCCATTCGCTTCTTCTTCCGGAGCGATCACGACGGCCGCAGCGACGCGATCGCCGGGCTCCATGTGGAGCAGGCGCACGCCCTGCGCGATGCGTCCGGATTCGCGGATAGTCGTCGAGTCCATGCGGATGATCTTGCCGTACTGGCTGATCAGCATGACCTGAGAGTTTTCGTTGACCTGCGCGATTCCGACCACCTTGCCGGTGCGTTCTGTCGTCTTCACGTTGATGACGCCCGAGCCGCCACGATTCTGCAACCGGTATTCATCGGCTGCAGTGCGCTTGCCGAATCCATTCTCGGTAACCGAGAGAATCAGCGAACCCAGCACGGGAACGATTTCGTCGGTTGCAGTGGCTTCGGGTACTCCGGCTTTGGCCTTGGCATTTTCCAGCGCCTCTTCGGCCTTCTTCGCGTCCTTGGGAGTCGTCGCCATGCCGACGATGTAATCCTTCTCTTCGAGGCTCATGCCGCGGACGCCGTACGCCGGACGTCCCATGGAGCGAACCACCGTTTCGTCGAAGCGGATCGCCTTCCCTTCGTGCGATGCGAGGAAGATGATCTGGTTGCCGTCGGTCAACGTTGTGCCGACCAGTTCGTCTCCCTGCTCGATGCCGATTGCGATGATGCCGCGCGACAGCACGTTGGAGAAATCTTTCAACTCTGTCTTCTTCACCGTACCGTTGCGCGTGGCGAAGAAGATGAACTTGGTCGGATCTTCCAGACTGCGCACTGCCAGCATCGAGCGCACCGTCTCGCCGGGCTGCAGCGATACAAGGTTGCCGATGTGCTTGCCTTTCCCCGCCGCGCTGACGTCTGGAATCTCGTACACCTTCAGCCAGTAGACACGACCCGTGTTGGTAAAGATCAGGATGTACGAGTGCGTCGATGCGATGAACAGATGCTCGACGAAATCTTCGTCGCGGGTCTTCATGCCGGTGCGTCCGGTGCCGCCGCGCCGCTGCATGCGGTAGGTGGAGATCGGTGTCCGCTTCATGTAGCCGGAGTGGCTAACCGTCACGGCGACCTGCTCATCGGCAATCAGGTCTTCCAGTACGAGTTCCGCGGCTTCGTCTTCGATCCGCGTGCGCCGCTCGTCGCCGTAGAGCTTCTTTACTTCTTCGAGCTCTTTGATAATGACGCTGCGCAGCTTCTTCTCAGAGCTCAGGATGGATTCGTACTCCGCGATGTTCTCGCGCACCTGCTTCAACTCGTTGGCGATCTCATCGATAGAAAGCTTAGTCAATCGGTGCAATTGCAGTTCGAGGATCGCGTCGGCCTGCCTGGCGGTAAACGGCTTTTCCGGATTCAGCTTCGGCGCGCGTCCGGTGGTATTGATGTCGATCTTCTTGCCGCCGAAGTAGAGCACCAAATTTTCGCGTGCGTCGGCGCGATTGGCGCTGCCGCGGATAATCGCAATCACGTTGTCGAGATGGTCGAGCGCCGTGCCGTAGCCTTCGAGAATGTGTTCCCGCTCGCGCGCTTTCGCCAGCAGGTAGGAAGTCCGCCGGCGCACCACATCGACACGGTGATCGATGAAATGCCGGATCGTTTCGATCAGGCCCATTTCCCGCGGCTGGCCGTTCACTACCGCGAGCAGGATCATCGAGAAACTGTCCTGCATCTGCGTGTGCTTGAAAAGTTGGTTGAGCACGATCTGCGCTTCGGCGCCGCGCTTGAGTTCGATCACGATGCGCATGCCGTCGCGATCGCTCTCGTCGCGCACGTCGGAAATGTCTTCGATATCTTTGTCGTTGACCAGTTGCGCGATGCGCTTGATCAGGACAGCCTTGTTTACCTGGTACGGAATTTCGGTGACGATGATCGACTGCCGATCCTTGTTCAGAGCTTCGATCGCCGCCTTAGCTCGCATCATGAAACGGCCGCGCCCGGTTTTGTAGGCTTCGAAAATTCCGGCGCGTCCGTGAATAATTCCGGCGGTCGGGAAATCCGGTCCCTGCACGTATTTCAGGACTTCCGCGAGCTGTGCGTTGGGATTATTGATCAGCGTGATGGTGGCATCGACGATCTCGGTGAGATTGTGCGGCGGAATCTTCGTCGCCATGCCCACCGCGATGCCGTCCGATCCATTGATCAGCAGGTTCGGGATGCGGGTCGGCAGAACGTCGGGCTCGACTTCGCTGCCGTCGTAGTTTGGGTGGAAGTCAACTGTATCTTTGTCGAGGTCTTCGAGCAGAGCGGTTGAAACCTGCGCCAGCTTGGCCTCGGTGTAACGATCGGCCGCCGGCGGATCTCCATCGACTGAGCCGAAATTTCCCTGCCCAAAAATCAACGGATACCGCATGCTCCACGGCTGCGCGAGGCGCACCAGTGCGTCATACACCGCGAGATTGCCGTGGGGATGGTACTTGCCCATCACGTCTCCGACGATGCGCGCGCATTTGCGCGTGGCGCGGTTGGGCTGCAGGCCCATCTGCTGCATGGTGTAGAGAATCCGCCGATGCACCGGCTTCAATCCGTCTTTCACGTCGGGCAGCGCGCGGCCGATAATCACCGACATCGAGTAGTCGAGATACGACCGCCGCATCTCCTCTTCGATGTTGACCGGTTGAATGTTCAGCGCGCCGGGACCGCTACCGCCATCGCCGGCGGGCGGTGTTAAGGGGAGCTCAGGATTCTGATCGTCTGCCATTCGATTTTTCAGCCTTCAGTTGTTAGCTTTGACCTGGAATTCGAGACCGACATTTTGCTAGGGCTGGGAATCGCTAACTGATTGAATTGTAAGCAACTTAAATGATCTCGAAGCTTTGTCGATTATAGCATAAAAATAGCGGAATCCGCGGCTCCTGAGCCTCTTGCAGTCACCGTCTTGGTACCGTGTCTTCCGATGCTATCCGTCGTCAGCAAAGCAGGACGATTCGCTGGCGAATTCACAGTGCAATTCGAGGGATCTGCTTGCCATGCATTCGCGAAAGTTAATGGAGCTTCCAATGCCTCGCACAATTCCTTGACGCTTTTCCTGCTCTCCCCTATATTGATTACGAAATGACTTCGCTGTCACAGAGCCATCGTCACCATCATCATCACGTGGCCCACGTGTCAGCGGAGGTCTTCACCTAGAGAATTTAGCAATCATTCAAGGTTGAACCCGCTGACGCGAAAAGCGCAGCGGGTTTTTTGTTTTTTGCGACAACCGGAAGGAGCACACGATGGTCGACCTCGATTTTGACAAGCTGAACGGCCTCTTGCCCGCAGTTCTTCAGGACGCCGACTCGGGGGCGGTTCTCATGCTGGGGTTCATGAACCGCGAAGCGCTGGGAAAAACTCTGCGCACCGGCCGCGCCACCTTTTTCAGCCGCACCCGCAATGAGCTTTGGACCAAGGGGGAAACCTCCGGCAACTTTGCCCAGATCATTTCGGTCACGACCGATTGCGATTGCGACACCTTGCTGCTGCGCGTGCGAGTACGAGGCGATGGCCGCATCTGCCACGAGGGCAGCACGTCATGCTTCACCAAAGATTTGACCTTCACTTCCGTGGAAGCTTTGGAAGAGCGCTTATGAAGCTGCGACTCGGGGTGCCCAAGGGCAGCCTGCAGGAATCGACGTTGCAGCTGCTCTCCAATGCGGGATTGGCCGTTTATACCAGTGGCCGCTCGTATGCCGCTTCCACCAGCGACCCGCAAATCGAATGCATGCTGATCCGGGCGCAGGAGATGGCGCGCTACGTCGAGCACGGCGTGCTCGATATCGGGCTGACCGGGCTCGATTGGGTTCTCGAGAGCGGACTCGAAGTTGTGACAATCAGCGATCTGGTTTACGCCAAGCAAAGCCGGGGGAAGGTTCGTTGGGTGCTCGCGGTACCGGAAGATTCTCCGTTTCGCAACGCCGAAGACCTCGCCGGACGCACCATCGCCACCGAACTGGTGGGGGTCACGCGCTCCTATTTCGCGAAAAAGAACGTTGACGTTAATGTTGAGTTTTCCTGGGGAGCCACCGAGATCAAGCCACCCGATCTCGCCGACGCCATAGTCGAAGTCACCGAAACT
This sequence comes from Acidobacteriaceae bacterium, assembly GCA_027452245.1. Classification (GTDB taxonomy): domain Bacteria; phylum Acidobacteriota; class Terriglobia; order Terriglobales; family Acidobacteriaceae; genus Sulfotelmatobacter. The sequence continues at coordinate 67,424 of DAIDGW010000049.1, read as the reverse complement.
GGCAGCTCACTGCGCGCCAATCGCCTCGCCATCCTCGACACCGTTCTGGAATCGAACACGCAGCTCATCGCGAACAAAACATCGTGGGAGGATCCGTGCAAGCGGCAGAAGATGCACAATCTCGCGCTGATGCTTTGCGGGGCGCTCGAAGCCAAGGGCCGCGTGGGACTGATGCTGAACGTCCGCCGCAAAGACCTGCCTGGCGTGCTGGCCGTGTTGCCGGCGTTGAATCAACCAACGATCGCGGCGCTCAGCGACGAAATGTGGGTCGCCGTCAATACGGTCATCGAAGAGACCAGGGCTTGGGAAGTGATCCCCCAGTTGAAGGCGGCGAAAGCCGAGGGCATTGTCGAGTATCCGCTGAACAAGGTGGTCGCATGATGCGGATCCTCGACAAACGTGATGCGGAAGAGTGGGTCTTGCAGACGACGCGACGAAAGTTGCGATTTGAAGCACAGCAACGCGTTGCCGAACGCATCGTGCACGAGGTGCGCTCGCGCGGCGATGCCGCCCTGAGAGAATACGCGCGGCAGTTCGACAAGTTGGGCGACAACTCATTGCGTGTGAGCGCGGCGGAAATGAGCCGGGCGCGTCGCTCCGTTCCGCCGGAGCTGATGTCGCATGTGAAACGAGCGTCGGAAAACATCCGCAGGTTTGCGCAGCGCCAGAGACCCACTGCCCGGAGTCGCACTCGCGACGGAATCACTCTCGGCCAACTCGTGATCCCTCTCGACTCCGTCGCATGTTACGTTCCTGGCGGACGCTATCCTCTGCTTTCTACGCTGCTGATGACCGTCATTACGGCGCAAGTGGCGGACGTGCCGCGTATCTGCGTCATTTCGCCGAATACCAAGCCAGAGTTACTGGCTGTCGCTCATGTTCTTGGAATCAAGGAGTTCTATCGCATTGGAGGCGCGCAGGCCATCGCCGCCCTCGCTTACGGAACGGCTTCGATCTCGCGCGTTGACAAGATAGTCGGCCCCGGCAACGCCTACATGACTGCCGCAAAAAAGCTCGTCGCATTTGATTGCGCCATCGACATGCTCGCCGGCCCGACCGAGACCGTCATCGTCAGTCATCGCGGGAACGTCCGCTACATCGCCGCCGATCTCGTAGCCCAAGCCGAGCACGACCCCGATTGCCTCTCGGTTCTGATCACTCGTTCTGCGAAACTGGCGGCTGGCGTCTTCGACGAATTGCAGGTGCTTGCTGCGAACAATTGCATTGCCCAGCAAGCGTTGGCCAACAATGGCTGCATTCTCGTCGCGGGGTCGCGCGATCAGGCGATGCAGTGGGCCAACGAACTCGCTCCCGAGCACATCACGGTGGACGAGCGCGATGTGAAGCGGGTTCGCCATGCCGGGTCGGTCTTCGTCGGAGATTATTCCGCGCAGGCTGCAGGCGATTATGCCAGCGGTCCCAATCACGTTCTTCCTACCGGCGGTGCTGCGCGCTTCCGCGGCGGGCTTTCTGTCCTCGACTTTGTGAAGATCATCACCGTGCAGAAACTTTCGCGAGCGGGATTAGACCGCATCGCTCCCACAATCTCAGCACTGGCAGAAGTGGAAGGACTTGAAGCCCATGCGGAATCGATTCGATTGAGGTGTACCCATGCTTAAAGCTCGCGCTGCCGTACGAGCCCTCCACGAATATCGTCCGCCGCTGGCCGATCGCCAGGGTCTGCGGCTTGACTTCAACGAAAACACCGTCGGGCCCTCATCCCGCGTGCTGCAAAAGTTGCGCGAGCTTGGACCGGACGCATTGGCGCGTTATCCGGAGCGTGCACCCGTCGAGCGCCGGGTCGCTGCGCTTCTTGGAATGCGGCCCGAAGAAGTTCTTCTCACCAACGGCGTCGACGAGGGGATTCAGCTTCTCTGCCAAACCTATCTTGCTGCGGGAGACGAAGCGGTTGTCGTCGTGCCGACTTTCGCGATGTATGAACTGTTTGCCGCCTCGACCGGAGCTCAAGTCATCCCCGTTCTGGCGCAGTCAAATTTCGCGTTCCCGGCCGACGATCTCCTCGCCGCCATTCGGCCCAGCACCCGCATCATCGCCATCGCAAATCCTAATAATCCCACGGGGTCGGTTGCTTCTCGCGAATCGCTGCTCAAGATCGTGCAGGCGGCGCCGAATACAGCGATTTTGATCGACGAGGCCTATTTCGATTTCTATGGCGAATCCGTGATCGCAGAAGTTCAGAAGTTTCCGAATCTCTTCGTCGCGCGGACATTTTCGAAAGCCTATGGCATGGCAGGACTTCGTGTTGGCATCCTTGCCGGGGCCGCCGAACAAATTGCCATGGTCCGCCGCATCGCCTCACCTTACAACGTGAACGCGGCTGCGTTGGCTTGCTTACCTGTAGCGTTCGAAGACCAGGTATTCGTTGCGTCCTACGTCGAACGGGTTCGCGACGGACGCACCAGGCTCGAAGCGGCCTTGCGCTCGCTCGGCATTACGCACTGGCCCAGCCAAGCCAACTTTATTCTCGCGAAAATCGGCGCCCAAGCCCGCGAATTTGTCGCTGAAATGGCCACTCGCGGCATTCTCGTCCGCGACCGATCCCACGATCCCGGATGCGCGGGTTGTGTTCGCATCACCATCGGAACTTCGCCGCAAATGGATCAGTTGCTCCCGATTCTCGAAGGAGCCGTGGGCGCGCTTGCGCTCGCAGAAAGGTCGCTCGCATGAGAAAGGTGCGCATTGCGAGGAAAACAGCAGAAACAGATATCACACTCAAGCTCATCATCGAGGGCCGGGGCCGCTACCGCGTTTCCACCGGCATTCGCTTTTTCGATCACATGCTGGAGTTGTTCGCCCGCCATGGGGGCTTTGATGTCGACCTGCGCGCAGCCGGTGATCTCGATGTCGATCAGCACCACACGGTCGAAGACGTCGGTATCGCGCTGGGCGAGGCGTTCGATCAGGCGCTCGGAAATAAAAAGGGAATCCTGCGCGCCGGCTATTTCCTGATGCCGATGGACGAAACGCTCGCACTTGCGGCCGTCGATTTTGGCGGACGCTCGTCGGCCGTGATCGATACGAAAGTGAAGACCCTGCGCGTCGGCGATCTTCAATCCGAACTCGTACACGATTTCTTCGAAGGCTTTGCCCGCGGATCCCGATCCAATGTACACGTCCGCGTGCTCTACGGACGCTCGAACCACCACAAAATCGAAGCGCTCTTCAAAGCGTTTGCACGCGCCCTGCGCGCGGCCTGCTGGCACGATCGCCGAATGAAACGCATGTTGCCCAGCACCAAAGGACTCTTATGATCGCCATTGTCGATTATGGCGCCGGCAACCTCACGTCGGTGAAGCGCGCGCTTGAGCATCTCGGATTCGCTGCATGCGTGACCTCCGAGCCGGCCATAATCGAGCGCGCCGAACGAATTGTCGTTCCCGGAGTTGGCCACTTTCGGGCCACCGTCGCACTCTCCGCGGCCGCTCTGGGCGCGGCTCTCCAGCGACAGATCACTCTCGGCAAATCCATTCTCGGGATTTGCCTTGGAATGCAGTGGCTTTTCCAGTCCTCCGCGGAAGCCCCGGAAACTCGCGCGCTGGGAATATTTCCCGGCGCCTGCCAGAGTTTTCCATCCGGCGTGAAATCTCCTCACGTCGGCTGGAACCAACTGAATCTTCGCAGCGACTCCCAGCTTTTTCGCGGAGCTCCTCCGCGTCCGTTCGTCTATTTCACACACAGCTACTACGCTCCGGTGGTGGAGTTTACAGTCGCTTCCTGCGATTACGGATTGCCATTCTCGGCTGCGGTTGAACGCCGCAACTTGTTCGGAGTGCAATTTCATCCGGAAAGATCCGGCGAAGTCGGACTCACCATCCTGGAAAACTTCTGCCGATGCTGACCAAGCGCATCATCGCCTGTCTCGACGTCAAGAAGGGCCGCGTGGTCAAAGGCGTGAACTTCGCACATCTTAGCGATGCTGGAGATCCGGCCGAACTCGCCCGCCGCCATGCCGAAGCTGGCGCCGACGAAATCGTGCTCCTCGATATTTCTGCGACGCGCGAAGGCCGGGCCACTTTGCTCGACGTCGTTCGCCGAGCCGGGCGCGGCCTGTTCATTCCTTTCACCGTTGGCGGAGGCATTCGTTCGCTGCCCGAAGCCGCGGCCGTGATCGAAGCCGGTGCCGACAAGATCGCCATCAATTCCGCCGCGATCGCGAATCCCGCGCTCATTACCGACATTGCATCGCGCTTCGGATCGCAAGCCGTCGTCGTCGCTGTTGACGCCAAGCACAACCACAACAGAAGCAATTGGGAAGTCTGGGTGTCCGGCGGCACCAGGCCCACCGGCATCGACGTGCTCGCCTGGATCTCCGAAGCTCAGCGCCGCGGTGCCGGCGAAGTCTTGCTTACCTCCATAGACCGCGACGGCACCAACTCCGGTTTCGATTGCGATCTCACAACTCGCGTTTCCCGCAACCTGCAGATTCCCGTCATCGCATCCGGAGGCGCTGGCGCAGCCCAGCATTTCGTAGAAGTTTTCGAGCGTGGGCATGCGGATGCTGCTCTCGCCGCGTCCATTTTCCATTACGGCTTGAACTCCATCCGCGATCTGAAAGCAAGTCTTGCCGCCGCCGGAATTCCCATGAGGCTGCCATGCTGATTCCCGCCATCGACCTGATGGGAGGCAAAATCGTTCAGCTCGTACAAGGAGCACGGAAGGCCCTGGAATTCGATGACTTCGACTCCTGGATCAAGCGCTTCGCCAAATATCCACTGGTTCAGCTCATCGATCTTGATGCCGCGATGGGACAAGGCGGGAACCGCCGTCTCGTCGAATACTTTGCCCAACGTCTGCCATGTCAAGTTGGCGGCGGCATCCGCACGCTCGACGCGGCCAAAGAAATGCTTGCAACCGGCGCCCAGAAAGTCATCCTCGGATCTTCTTTGATCCGCAACGGCGAAATCGCGGCCGACTTTGCCGCTGATCTTGCGTCGCAGCTCGGAATCGACAAGCTCGTGTTCGCCATCGACTCGCGCAACGGCAAAGTCGCAACGCAAGGCTGGCGCCACCGCACCGCTATCTCGCCCATTGAAATGGTGCAAACGCTGGAACCTTGGTGCAGCTCTTTCCTCTATACGAACATAGATACCGAAGGATTGATGCAGGGATTGCCGCTCGACATGATTCGCGCTTTACGGGCTCTGACCAATCGCCGGCTCATTGCCGCAGGGGGGATCGCGAGTCACGAAGAAGTCGCGCTGCTCGACTCCATGAACGTCGATGCAGTTTTAGGAATGGCGATCTATACGTCGAAGGTGAAGCCGTGACGACTGCAAAAAATGACGTTTAGGCCCGGGGGGAGCCAAAGCATTTATCCGATACAACTCTCGCGCTCGTGACCTCGACCTCGTTTCTCACTCCATTGTCCGCACGAGCCGGGGCCAGGGGGCTTGCGGCCAATTGCAGTTCGGCACCCCGGATCAGTGCTTCATGCCCGCTTTCCAGCTTCAGGTCGATGGTGCTACTCATCAGTTCGTATTGCACTCCAGAATCTTCAGTGAGCGTATACGACCCGCTCTGATGAGCGACACACCCTTCCATTGTGACTGCTTCGCCGGGGTGGCCAGACTCCGATTGACATCCGGTAATGCTCAGTAAAAGCAGCAGGAGCGCAGCCCAGTGAGTGATTCTTTTCATACGGTTCTTTCCACCACGTGCTCGGCTACGCTCCAGGTGTTTCTAGCATTGTTCTGCTCTAAAGATGCTCTCTCCCATCTCAGCAGTTGCGGCAGCACATCCGAACTCGGTTGCACGCGCAACCGATAATTTCTGGTGCTCCATGTGCAGGCTTATCAGGAAGGGAAAACTGTCAGCGTACTCGACAACGTCAATCATTTTTTGTTTCGCGGCGGTCCCTGTGGGGGAAAAAAGCGCGCGGGTTACGGTGTTCTTCCGCTGTCCAGAATTTCTTTGCTCTCCGCCTGCGCTACCGCCGGATACACCGCTGGCTTTCTGCGCTTCAGATCATTCGGCAAATCCGATCGCAGCAGCCACAATCCCGCGGCGACAGCTCCCGCCCAAGTCACAGAGACGAGAGCCAGCCGCTCAATGTCGCCCACGCGGCTGCCATGACCGCTCAACGGCAGGGGAACCAGCTTCGCGATTTCGAAGCTGAGCGCGCCCGCAATAATCGCCGTAATCGACGCCTTTACGAGTTCTACCCAACGCAGTTCCCACAAGGAAATCAGCTTTCGCCAATGTAGCAACAGTGCCAATGCCAGCAGATTGGCTCCGATGCCGCTGTCCGAGGCAAATGCCAGCCCAACCACGCCGAAGTGATGAAACAAGAAGGAATACATCGGCAGCGACGCCGCCGTAATGATCGTCACCGCAAGCATCGGCGTCAGCGTATCGCCTGCGGCATAGAAAGCTCTTGCATATAGTGCCTGCGCCGACCACAATGCCAGCGATAGCGAGAACCAGAAGAAATAGATCGCCGTGGTTTGCGTATCCGTGAACGTAAAGCGCCCGCGCCGGTAAACCAGATCAATTAGGGGCAGGGCTGCTGCCATCATCCAAGCCGTGGCCAAAAACGAGGCCGCGCTTACGCGATAGACCGAATCGTTCACCGTCGCGGCAAAATCTTTCATCCTTCTTTCATTGAACAGCCGCGCAAAAAATGGCAAGGACGCTTGCCCGGTTGCCTGCCCGAGCACCGCTATCGGAACCGCGAATAGCCGCTTCGCGTAGTTCAGCCGTGCGATGTCGCCCACGCCGCTCGACGCATAGTGCCGCAGAATCCAGTCGTCGGCTGTAACCAGCGACACTCCCAGCATCAATGGGATCGACAATCTCACCCATTCCCGAAAGGCCGGATTGCTGATTTCAAAGGAAGGCTTGTAGCCGGTTCCGATCCGCACCGCTCCGATAACGCTCGCCAGAAACGGTCCAACTAAGCTTCCGGCCAGCGCGCCATAGGCCAACGAAGCAATACCCAGCCGCCGCCCTCCAACCACTCCGCCGAAAATAATGAACACGTTGTATAGCAACGGACCCAGTGCCGGGAACAGAAACAGCCGATGCGACAACAAGACCGCCGAGACCACTCCGCCAACATAGAAAAAGATCTGCGCCGGAAGAAGAATGCGCGTCAGATGAACGCACAGGGCAGTTTGTGCCGGTGAAAATCCATGAAACATCCAGCGCACGAATTGCGGAGTAAAAATTTCGGTGATGATCGTTCCGACAATCATCACGGCTGTCATGACGGTGATGATCACCGAAAAGGTCTTTTCGGCGTCAGCTTCGCGCTTCTCCGCCAGGAAGCGGGTGTAGATAGAAATGAACGTGATCGACGCCGCGCCGCCCGCCACGATGTAGTTGAGCCAGTCCGGCAGGGTGAACGCCGCAACGTACGCGTCCACCTGCCCTCCCGCTCCGAATGCATATGCGATGTAAGCCTCGCGCACGTAGCCGATCAGCCGGGACAGCATCACCGTAATCATCAGCAGAAGTGTCGCCGAGAAGGCAGTATGCTGGTGCGACGGCCGGAAGAAGCGCAGGAATCTCGTCATCAGGAAGTTACAGCTTATCGCAGCGGGAACGGGGAATCGATGAATCTGCAGATTCGCCGGAACAATTTGCCGAAAAACGTCCCAACTTGAACCTCAGTGGAACCTGGGCACGATCGCACCCGTCGTTTGACGGTACTCCTCGTAGGCGTTGCCGAACGTTTCCGTCATCAGGCGTTCTTCGATCAGGCTCTTGTATTTGAATCCCAGGTAGAGAATCGGGGGGCCAAGAAAAGTTTGCAGGCGTCCGACCGTGATTGCGGTTCCCGCCAGCGCCAGAATTAATCCCGAGTAGATCGGATGTCTCACCCACCGGTACGGTCCGGTTCGGATCAGTTCGTGCCCGACTTTGACCATCGCGATGCCGCTCCAGTTGCTACCCAGGTAGATCCTCGCCCAGACGGCAAAGCCGAGGCCTGCAGTCGTAACTGCAACCCCGAGCACCTGCGCCCACAACGCGTGCGGTAGCAGCCGGATCCACAACCGACCTGCCCACGGAACCATGTTCCCAAACACCATATAGAATCCCGCAAACGTGATCACGCCATAGAGAACTCGCGACGAATATGACGCACGGCTCTGCGTCTTCTTGGTGCGCATAGCCCAGATCAGCCAGATTACTGCGAACCCCAGCCAGAGATAGTTGCAAACTCGTAGTCCATTCAGAATCATTCTCAGCAGGATACGTCATCACCCGTGAAGAGGTTCGCCTCCTCCTAAGCTTCTTGCCCAACTCTTTTGCTTCCATCCACTTACGAATTGATCTTTGGTTGACTCGGATTTGACTGGCCGTGCATTGCCACCGTCTGCCTGCCATTGCACAGTGGCCCTTACCGGGCCGAATTGCGGCCCTTCGGAGGCTCAACATGGCAGGTGCAAGATCCCAAACCGCAGCAGGATTGCCCTTGATGACCCAATTCTGTGAACAAGTAAATCCCAGGCTCCTGGTGGAAATCCGGCGGTCAAACCCGTTTGCCGAAGCGCGACGTCTGCAGGAAAGCTGGGTCGCTTGCATAGAGAAAAAAGCATTGCTTCGGCTTGCCGACCAAACGCCCCCTTGGATCGGTCCCGATCACCTCACTGCGCTCGGCTTCGCCGCCCAGATCGGCGCGGGAGTCTCCTACGCATTGTCTTCGCGCAGCCATCTCGGCCTACTCGCCGTCATCGTTTTTCTGGCTTTGAACTGGCTTGGAGACTCTCTCGATGGAACTCTGGCCCGGGTTCGCCAGACGCCGCGTCCGCGATACGGCTTCTACGTCGATCACATGGTCGATAGCTTCGGCGCCCTAGCTTTAATGAGCGGACTCGCCTTTTCCGGATATATGCATCCCTGGATTGCCATGGGATTGCTCGCGGCTTTCTTGCTTCTCTCGATCCAGTCCTATCTCGCGACGCACGCTCTTGGAGAATTTCGCTTGTCCTTCTGGAAGTTCGGTCCCACGGAATTGCGCATCCTGCTCGCCGTCGGGAATTTGGCCCTGTTCTGGAAGCCCATCGTGCTTGTATTCGGAGTGCGTTATCGCCTGTTCGACGTCGGCGGCGCGATCGGCATCGTCGGCATGGCTGTCGTGCTCATCTTCTTCACCATCGAAAACACGATCCGCCTCTATCGGGAAGACAGGATCGTGTCATGACGGGTACGCAGCGGCAAAACTCTGCTTCACGGCAGATTAGGCGCTGCTTCAAATTCAATCTGGTCGGCGCCATTGGCATCGCTGTGCAGATGCTCGCACTCTTGATTTTCAAGAGTGCAGCCCATCTCGACTACTTGCTGGCGACCGCTCTAGCAGTCGAACTTGCCGTGATTCATAACTTCTTGTGGCATGAACGATACACTTGGGCTGATCGGGCTCAAACCTCGTGGTCACAATCATGTGCCCGCCTGCTCCGTTTCAATTTCACAACCGGCACGATTTCAATCCTGGGAAATCTCTTTCTCATGAAGGTTCTGGTCGGATTGGAGCACCTGAACTACTTATTGGCTAATGCCGTGGCCATCGCGCTCTGCTCCATCGCCAATTTTCTCGTCAGCGACGCCTGGGTTTTCAGCCAGGCGCGTGACCCGTCTTGACGTCTTATGGTTCCAGCGCCCAGAATAGAAGCCAGTTCGAGGTGACCATGCTGGCATATTTCTTTGTTCTATTTGCAATTGCAGTGCGCTTCATGCCTCATCCCCTGGCCTTGACTCCTGTAGGAGCGGCTCTGCTCTTCTTTGGATACCGCGAATCCCGCCGCAAGATGTGGATTCCGGTCGCGCTGTTCGCCGCCTCGGACGTACTCCTGACCACCCTCTTCTACCGCTACCCGCTCAGCTGGGACCACCTTGTGACTTGGGCGTGGTACGCGGCCATGATCTGGCTGGGCTCGAACTTGAAGCAGAATGCCGGGGTATTGCGCATCGCCGCCGCCGCGCTCACCTGCTCAGTCTCATTTTTTGTGATCAGCAACTTCGCCGTGTGGGCCGCCTGGACCAACATGTATCCGCACACGATGGCGGGACTATTAACCTGCTATGACGCCGGTCTGCCCTTCTTCCGCCGCGCGATCGAAGGCGACATGATCTTCACCGCGGCCATGTTTGCCACTCCGGCGCTGCTGCATGCTCTGGCGGGATGGATGCACAAGTCCGCCAACGATCACATCGCCGCCGCGTAGCTGCGCTGCGCTTGAGTCTTGAAAGGCCTCATCTTTAGCCGAGTCGTTTGCCGTGGCTAAGAACGTTAGGGTTTTAATTCCTGGAGCTTTGTCATCCTGGCGAAGGAACTCGATCCCTTACGAATCGGAGTGCGCACTGGTCCGCTGCTTTTCACGCGCTCTGCTTCCCGCGCTTCCTCCGCCGGACCAGCAACCACAGAAATAGCCCACCGGCCAGCGCTCCCAGCACCCAGGCAAAATGCTGATGGAATACCCGTCCCGCAATCTCGGCGATTTGCGGCCCGAAGCGCAGTGTGAGCAAGCTCAGCAGAAAAAACCGTACGAACCGCCCGGCAAAAATCGCCGCCAAAAAGTCCACAAAGCGCATCTGGAACACCGCCGCTCCCAGCACAAACGCCTTGAAGGGCGTGGGCGGAGGCAGCATCGCCGGAAACATCAGCGCCCAGAATTCATGCTCCTCAAAAGACCGGTGAATGCGCTTGAATCGTTCTTCTGAGATTCTCTTGCGCAACACTTTCTCGCCGCCGAAGTATCCAATCAAGTAAAGAGGAATGCTGCCCAACGCCGAACCCGCCGACGCCAGCAGCACCAGCAGCAGGAAATGATGGTGGTCGCGATAGACGAACGTGGCTACGACTGCGTCAACCGGCATGCCCAGCAGCGCGGAATCGGCGAAGGCAATGACAAACACGCCCCAGATTCCGAAAAAACTGAGCAGGTGCCAGATCCACGCCGTGTAACGCGCCAGTATGTGTCCGATTGCTTTCAAGGAAAGAGTTCAGTGTACGTCAACTTCTTTACACAAAAAGACCACCGCTTTTGGCGATGCATCTTGGAAGTAAGGTGCCGTCAAAAGAATTCAAATTTTCGCCGAATGGTGTTCCGTGTGGCCTTCCAGCAACTCCAGAGCGTGTGGAATCAGTTCAAGGACAGCCTGCAGCGATTCTACTGCCCCCTTCGGACTCCCCGGCAGATTCAGGACCAACGCCATTCCCCGCGTCCCACAAATCCCTCGACTCAATGCCGCAAACGGAGTGCGCTTTACTCCCTCGCTGCGCATGCGTTCCGCGACGCCATCAAGCACTCGATCGCACACCGCCTGCGTAGCCTCCGGAGTGACATCCCGGGTCGCAATCCCAGTCCCCCCAGTCGTGACCACCAGGCGCACCTCACGGGTCAGGCGAACCAGAAGATTCTGAATCTGAACGGATTCGTCGGGAACAACTTGCTGCGCAACCGGCTCGAATCCAGCCTTTCGGAGCACTTCCGCCACCGCCGGACCAGAAAGATCCTCGCGTTTACCGCGCGCGCAAGAATCGCTGACCGTGATCACTGCGGCCCTGTACGCCTGCCGCCTTGTCTCAGTTGTCGAGGAGGACATCTTCCTCTTCTTCCCGTTTCCGGCGTCCGCCACTCGCTGTGGGAGCTTCAGCCGCAGCTGCCCCTTCCGCACTCTCGCCGCTGCCATCACGCTGCGATTCATCCAATAGCCGCAGGCCTTCCATCAACAGTCCCTGGGTATTCAACTGGGTGGTTTCTTTGTCGGTCTTGCCTTCGAAGTTGAGCTCGAAGACCCCACCGGTCCAGCGCAGAACCTTGAACACTGCTTCGTCCCCGACCAGCGATCCGTAGGTCGCGTGTTTCACTTGTCCCTCAGAGAAGAACACTTCGCACGTCTCACCCTGGTTCGTCAGGGTCAACTGGCAACTCTTGCGCCCCATTTCGAGCGACTGCATCAGGTCGATGACGTTCATCTGCGCCAGATTGCCGCGCACCACCCCGTCCGACGGCGCGGTCTTCGCCATCTTTTCCAGCGCAATGCGGTCGACCATGCGCTTGATGCGGCGGGTTGCGTCTTTCAGGAAGAACGGCTTCTCCAGGAGATCGTCGGCTGCGTCGCTCTGCGACAGCCGCTCAGAAATATCGGCTTTACTCGCCATCAGCACAGAAGAAAAATTTGCGGTCGCCGGACGGCTCTTCAGCTTCTCGATGAACTGGCGTCCATCCATCCCGGGCATGCGGTAATCGCACACCACCAACTCCGGAGGGTCGTCCACCGCTTTCAGCAGGCCGTCGGCGGCGTCGCCCGCCGTCGTGATCGCGGCCAGCGGCGACAATGCCTGCTGCAGCATCTTCAACACCATCGGATTATCTTCCACCAGCAGCAGCTTGACGTCGTTTGCCATGAAAAGTGCGCCTATTTCGACCGGCTTCGCACGCGCCGATAGTCTCCGCTCTTGCCGCCCGACTTACGCTCGAGCACGATCTCGCGGATCTCAATTCCCTTGTCCAGCGCCTTGCACATATCGTAAACCGTCAGGGCCGCGACACTGGCCGCGACCATCGCTTCCATCTCCACGCCGGTTTCGGCCGTGGTCTTAACTCTTGAGGTAATAGCCACGCCATTCTCGCACAGCCGCATATCCACATCAACGCTGGCCAGCGGCAACGGATGGCACAACGGGATCAGTTCCGCGGTGCGTTTCGCCGCCATAATTCCGGCTATACGCGCCACCTCCAGCGGATCGCCCTTGGGATTCGCCGGCAGCGCCTCAAGCACAGCAGTCTTCATCGCCACGAACGCGCTCGCTTCCGCTTCGCGGTCGGTTGTCGCTTTGCGCGACACGTCCACCATGCGGACGCGTCCGGCACCATCATAGTGAGATAGCTTCTTGGTCACCACGCACACTCTATCTTACACAGCCCGTCTTGATGCAGCCTCTATCGCATCATGACCGGAACCCACTCGCCTGCGCCGATTTTTTCGCGATCCGGAGCGATCACGGCGTAGCAATTTGCGCGGGCCGTCGCCGCGATGTCTCCCGATCCCTGCCACATTACTAACTCCACCTGCGATTCTTCGTATTCGCCGGAAATATTTGCGGGAAGAAAACGCGTCAGCCCCGGCTTCACGCGTATCTCGCTTTTCGCTCGTGCATGCAAAAATGTCAGCGGACGCGGCTTCATTCCGGCCAGCGCCTGCAGCATGGGCCGTGCAAACAACTCCAACGTGACCATTGTCGAAACCGGATTCCCCGGCAATCCAAAGAAATATTTCCTCTGCGCACGTCCAAACACCACCGGACGCCCCGGCTGAATTTTCGCTCCTGTGAAAAAGAACTCAGCGCCGATTTCCTCCAGAACCTGCTCGACCAGGTCATAGCGCCCCATCGAAACGCCGCCTGTCATGACAAGCAGATCGGCCCGCAATCCTTCTTCTATCAACTCCCGCAATCGTCCGGCTTCATCGGGAGCGATCGGCAGCCGAATCGCCTCTCCTCCCGCTCGCTCCACCTGCGCCGCCAGCGAATAGCTGTTGGAATTGCGAATTTGCGTGGGACCGGGCTCGGCTGTCACCTCCACAATCTCGTCTCCCGTGCTCAGGATTGCCACCCGCGGCTTGCGGTAGACGGCCAACTGATCCCGTCCCACCGAAGCCGCCAATCCGATCGCCGCTTCCTGCAGGCGCGTACCACGTTCCAGCAGAATGCTGCCCTGCTTCGCTTCGGCTCCGCGTAGAACAATGTTCTCGCCCGGACCTACTCCGCGCGAGACCGTCACCCTCCCATCTCCATTGCCTTGGGAAGTAAACTCAACCATCACGACCGCATCGGCTCCGCTGGGAACCGGCGCTCCGGTCATGATCGCCACTGCTTCTCCAGTCGCAACAGTGGAGGGCAGATTTTCCGCCCGCTCTCCGGCGCGAATTTCACCCAAAACCTTCAATACCGCAGGAAGCTTGCCCAGATCTGCCACGCGCACCGCATATCCGTCGCGCGTGGAGCGCGGAAATGGCGGAATGTCGCGGTCGGCGCGAAGATCCTCGGCCAGGACACGTCCTGTTGCCAGCGTCAGCGCAACCTTCTCCGCTGCAGGCTGCTGCACAAGCGCCCGCCGATCGACCATTCTCCGCGCTTCACGAAAACTGGGAATCTCTGACTCTGTCATGTCCTGAAATCATACTGCTTAAGCCATATCTGCTGAGTGCCAGGTTGCCATGTAACGAGCCTCTTGTCTCCTAATGACCCTAGGGCTGCGCGAAGAGGCGAGCGCGATCTCCCCCGCACGCCTCGCTTCCAGTCCCACCTGATCCTCCGCTATTTCCCCCCTCGTTTGATTCCGTCTATAGTGGTGTCTCCAATTACAGGAGAGCCCTTGTGCGAAATTTGGGGAATATCTGCGTCTTATTCATTTTCATCTGGGCGCCAGCCAGCCTTGCAGCGGCGCAATCGCAGCCTGTCGATCTCATTGTCAGCGACGGCATGATCGTCACGATGGACGCTAATCGCACCGTGCTGCACGATGGCAGCATCGCGATCCGCGGCGATTCCATCGTCGCTGTTGGGCCGCGTTCCGAAATTGATTCGAAGTATCACGGAGCGCATACCATCGACGCACATGGGAAACTGATTGTCCCGGGATTCGTCAACGGTCATACGCACGTCCCCATGACCCTGTTTCGCGGATTGCATGACGATGTCACGCTGAATGACTGGCTTTACAAGTACATCTTCCCCGCCGAAAAGAAGAACGTGAACGAAGATTTCGTCCGCTGGGGCACTCGCCTGGCTGCCGCCGAACAGATCCGCTACGGTGTCACCACATTCGCCGATATGTACTATTTCGAAGAGGCCATCGCGGAAGAAACCAAGGCTGCGGGATTGCGCGGAGTTGTAGGCGAGACCTTCATCGACTTTCCCACTCCCGACAACAAGAACCTTGACGACATGCTCGCCTACAGCGAGCGCTTTATCCGCAAGTGGCAAGGTGATCCTCTGATTCACGCCGCCGTGGCTCCGCACTCCATGTACACCTGTTCGCAGAAAACACTGCAAGCGGCCGCCGCGCTGGCGCGAAAATATCACGCGCCCATCCTGATTCATGTGGCCGAGATGAAAAAGGAGTGGGACGATAGCGAAAAGGCGCACGGCATGTCGCCAGTCGCATACCTCAACAGCATCGGCGTGCTCGGCCCCGATGTGGTCGCGGCGCACTGTATTTACGTCGATACCGCCGACGAAAAGATTCTCGCGCAAAAGCAAGTCGGATGTGTGCATAATCCTTCCAGCAACATGATGCTGGCGAGCGGGGTGTCACCAGTCCCGCAGATGCGGGCGGCGGGCGTGGCAGTCGGTCTGGGCACGGATGGTCCCGCCGGAAGCAACAACGATCTCGACCTGATGGAAGAGATGGATCTCGCCGCCAAGCTGGCCAAGATCACACAGATGAATCCACTGGCGCTGAATGCCAAGGCAGTCGTGGAAATGGCGACCATCGATGGCGCACGCGCTCTCCACATGGAAAAGGAAATTGGATCACTCGAGCCAGGGAAGAAGGCCGACCTCGACGTTATCAGCCTCGATGAGCCGAACGCAGTTCCTATGTACGATGTCTACGCGCAGTTGGCGTATGCGCTGAAAGGCGATGACGTCGAGACGGTGATCATTGGGGGCAAAACGGTCATGCGTGACCGGAAACTGCTCACCATCGATGAGCCGCGCGTGCTCGAAAAGGCCAGAGAGTACGGCAAGTCCGTCAGCGCGTCTCTGGGCATGGAACAGTAAGTTCAAAGCGGAGGCGGGAATGCTTCTTCAGAACATTCTCCTGCTGGCTCTCGTAATTGGCGCACCCCTGTAGGATTACTACGCGATTCCACGCCTCAAGGCGAGCACGAATCCACGCAAAAAAGTCCGTTTCTATGCGCAAATCATTACCGCGTCTTGGGCCTGCGCGCTGGTTGCCGTCTTGGCCGTCGGGTTCTGGCGCCTTGTGACTATCCATCCTCGACCGCAGGAAATCGGCTGGTTGATGCCGGGATCGCACGCCGCGATGTTCGTGAAGGGACTTACGATCGGCGCCTTGATCGCCATCATGGTTCCCGCCATCCTTGCGGTATGGATGAAGCAGATTCGCGCCAAAGCCGCCGTCGCGGCAAAGAAGTTCAGCTTCCTGCTTCCCTCCACCAAAGAAGAGCGCCACTGGTGGTGGCTGGTCTGCATCACGGCCGGGATCTGCGAGGAGATCGTCTATCGCGGATTTCTGCTCCATTATTTCGGAGTTACGCCGCTCCACTTCAGCCTTTCCTGGGCACTCGTGATCTCGTCTCTGATCTTTGGAATCGGGCATCTGTATCAAGGAACGGTACAGGCCGCCTCAACTGTGGTGATCGGCTTTATGCTCGGCGCCATTTTCATTGTGACCGGAAGCCTGCTCCTCCCCATACTGATCCACGCCGTCATGGATCTCCGTGTTCTGCTGATGGTGCCTGCTAATTTCGAAGACGCTGCCGCCTGAGTTGCCGGTTTCTGCCGCTAATTCCTTTGATCCTTAGGGGATCAGGTTTAGCACCTGCGTTATAACCTGCATTGACATTCATAGCCCATCCAATAGGATGAAAGTTCGCTTGCGTATTTCCTGCAACTGCTTAAGGCAGATTCATGCGCAATTGCCGTAAGGGGGTAGCGCGTGTCCAGGAGAGCTTATGGCTGAGAACCAGAACTCGGGACCTCCGAACGGATTCGCAAACTGGCAGCAGAAATATCAGGACGCGATGAGAGAGTCCGACCCGCCAAAACTTGCGGCGAAGGTCGCGGACGCGGAAAGCGCAATATTTCTCCGCTTGCAAACACTGTCTGGCGATCCCGATCACGATGACGAGAAGCGGGCGCTCCACGCCGCTATTGAGTCGTTGCGGTGTCTAAAGACAGAGAAATTGAACTTCCCAGACTGGCAGATATAGGTCGGGCTGCTTAAAGGAAACAAGGTTATTGGCGATGCAGAAGTGTGTTTTTCTGGCAGATGATAACGCAATTGTCCGGCGCTCCCTTCGTACGGTATTTGAGTCGGCAGGGTTTTCCGTTTGCGGTGAGGCTTCGGATGGCGCACAGGCAGTGGAGCGAGCTCCCAGCAGCCACCCCGATCTGATCGTGCTCGATCTTTCCATGCCGACGATGAATGGGTTGCAGGCAGCTCCCTTGCTGCGAAAGAAGCTGCCCGAGGTCCCAATCATCCTGTTCACGATGTTTGCCGGCACCGTCATGGAAAATCATGCGCGCGCATCGGGCGTGTCGACTGTCGTCTCAAAAGACCGACCCATCCGCCATCTTGTCGAACAGGCGCGCAAACTGATGGGAGAAAAGGGACAGGCCTGAGTCGCAAACATTTCCGACAGTTTTGACCTGAACCGGTTTCGGCCTACCGTTGTCTGCGCGTTTCTGGGTGAAACAGGAGGGACGCGCTCGATCACATGGGCTCATAAGTGATCCAAGGCTTGGGTGTGGCTCAATGAGCCACACCCAAGCATCGGTTCCTAACGTTCCCCACCCCCGGATGTTAAAATGCGGGACTCTTAAAAACTTTCTTCTCCCGGTGTGAGCCTCAATCGCGCTGCGGGGAACGTTTTTATCGCGATGCGTGAATTTCTTCAACTCCTGAGGCAGAACCGCAATTATCGCTATACCTGGATGGGACAGGTAGTCAGCGAAATTGGCGATCAGTTCAACAATATCGCCGTGTTCTCGCTGGCGATGATCCTGACGCGCTCGGGATTGGTGGTCACGGGAATTATGCTGGCGCGCGCCATTCCCGCCGTCACCGTGGGGCCGCTCGCGGGCGTTCTGCTCGACCGCTTCGACCGCAAGCAGATCATGATCACCAGCGATCTGACCCGGGCTGTGATCGCGCTCGGATTCATTCTGGCCATAGGGCATCATCAGAGTTGGCTGCTCTATCTTTTCAGTGCGCTGCTCATGGTCGCGTCCCCATTTTTTACCGCTGGACGCTCGGCCATTCTGCCCACGATCGCAAGTCCGAAAGAGCTGCACACGGCAAACTCGCTGACGCAGACCACGCAGTGGACGACGCTGACGGTCGGCACATTTCTCGGTGCCACCGTGATCGCGATCGGCTACAAGTGGGCGTTCGTGCTCAACGCGCTGTCATTCGTCTTTTCGGCATGGGCGATCTGGCACTTACGAGCGCCGAAGGGAACAGCGTTTCGTCCGGAACCGAAGAATCTGACGGAAGCGGAGGTGGTTCGTCCCTGGCATGAATACCGGGAAGGACTGCGGTATATGAGATCGGTGCCGCTGGTGCTCGCGATCGCGCTGCTCTCGGTGGGTTGGGCCACCGGCGGAGGCGCGGCACAAGTGTTGTTCACGCTGTTTGGCGAAGTCGTGTTCAACGCGGGAGCGGCGGGCATCGCGGTGATTTGGGGATGTGCCGGGGTTGGATTGCTGATCGGCGGCGGAATCGCGCACTGGCTGGGCAAACGCCTGTCGTTCGAGAACTATAAGCGAGTGATCTTCGTGAATTACATCCTGCACGGCGGCGCCTACGTTTTATTCAGCCAGATGCGGCGGTTTGAGATGGCTCTGCTATTCATCATCCTGTCGCGCACCGCGATCGCGATTAATTCCGTGCTGAACTATTCATATCTGTTGCGGACGGTATCGAACCAGTATCGCGGGCGCGTGTTCTCCACCATGGAGACGCTTACCTGGGGAATGATGATGATCTCGCTGATGGGGGCCGGGATTGCTTCGACCTATTACAGCCCGCGCACGATTGGCGCGGTGGCCGGAATTCTCAGTTCAACGACGGCCGTGTTCTGGGGGTTGGCGAACTGGACCGGGAGGTTGCCGATGCCCGAGTTTGCTGGCATCGACGCGCGCAGCATCGAAGTCCATGGCGATCCGGTAGCGTGAGCGTTTTCGCGATCTTGCCTGGCAGCGCACAGCGGGTTTTCAAGTCCTACCAGGTCTTAGCTTCCTGGACGGAATCCACAACGAGGTGATCTAGGTCTCTACCACAAGGCAAGAGGGCCCAAGGCGTTGTGATTCCGGGAGTGTGCAACAAGGCTACGGCTTCACCTATCGCAAGCAAATGCGAGGTCAAATTGAATTTCTAGCCTGTTCTAGTTGTGCCCCGGCAGGATTGTCCAGATCGCGGGGTCTTCGGAGCCGAGGACCCAGGAGCAGAACCCCTGGAGCCCGCGATCGCGGGCGAGATTCCAGCGTTCCTGAAAGGCCCGCTTGTCGGTATAGAAAACCCAGTCGCGGTTATCGTCGCGATAGAAGTAGAACCAGGGCGTGCGGTCGCTGGCGTCCCATTCGACAGTGGGATGATAAGCGGCGATGAATTGCGCGATTTGCTGCTGACCGACGTCCTCGGCATTGGGATTCGGCTTGTCGTCTTTGGGATCTCCGGCGAACCAGTGATAGCCGTAGAGAGGGATGCCTAACGACAATTTTTCCTTTGGCACAAATTGCAATGCATAGTCGAGTTGCTGAACGGTCCAGGGATAGCCGGCGACGGGGCCGGGCTGCGTCCAGCGCGTGTTCTGGTCGTAGGTCATGAGGCAGATGAGATCGACGGACTGGGCGAGAGCCTTGAGGTCGTAGGCTCCGCGCCAGTTGGCGTAAAGCCAGTGGGAGTAGTCTCCGGAACCGGGGGCTCCGGGGGCGTTGGGGACAGTCGCGATGGTGAGCTGCAGATTCTGTTTGTGAAGCGCGGACGCGGTTTGAGCGACGAGAGCGGAGAAGAGATCACGGTCGGTCCAGTTCACGTTTTCAAAATCAATCTGAATACCGCTGTAGCCATACTTCTTGCACTCCGACAGAAGTGAGGCGATATAGGCATTGCGCGCGGCGGCGGTGACGAAGACTTTGTGCAGCGCGCCCTGATCGGTGCTGCCGATGATGGGCATGACGGGCACGTGGTGGCTCGCGGCCGCTTGCAAGACCTGCGGGTTGGGACTTCCCCAGACGAGTCCATCGGCGTCAATGGAGTACCAGGCGGGAACGATAATGTCGATCTTGCTGGCATGATCGAGAAAAGATTGCACCGAGCCGGGACTGTTGGTCATGTAGAACAGCGCCTGGGGCTGGGCGCAGGCGAATGCGGTGACAAAGATAAGGAACAGAAGAAGGCGTTTCATGCGTGCTCCTTGCGGGCGCAAAAATCATGTTCAGCGATGCTGGGATGCGAAGGCTTCATGCGCCGGCGTCGACTCGATCATCTGGGGAATTGTACGAAACTCGTAGCCTTGGGACTTGTAACGGGCGATCAGGTGATCCGTAGCGATGACAGTCTGGGAGCGGTCGGCACCCATGTGCTTGTGTCCGCCATCGTGGAGAAGGATGACGTCACCGCCGCGAATTTGTTTCACCACTTTGCGCTCGATTTGCGCGGCGGGCGGAGCGTTCCAGTCGTATGCAGTGACGTTCCACATGATAGGCGCAAGGCCGAACTGGCGGGCGAGGTGGAGGACGGCGGGACGGCGTCCGCCAAACGGGGGGCGAAATAGATTCGAATGCGCGCCGACGGCATCTTCAAGAGCCGCGCGACAATCGGAAAGCTGCTGGCGGATGGTGGAATTGGCTTTTAGAGTGAGGAGCGGATGAGAGAAGGTGTGATTGCCAATGGTGTGTCCGGCGGCCAGGAGTTGGCGAGCGATGTCGGGACGCTGGCCAACATATTTTCCGATCAAAAAAAAAGTAGCGTGAACATTGTGACGCGCAAGGACCTCGAGCAAACGAAAAGTGTGCGGATCATTGGGGCCGTCATCATAGGTGAGCGCGAGCTGCTTTGATCCGCGAGGCAGGCCGATGAAGGTACGTCCGTACCACTGCCCGGTGGGCGACATCGTTTGATATCCCGCGGCGACAGAGGCCGCGGCGGCGATGGCTTCGAGTGCAGGTGCGAGCATGGAGGGATTGTAGCGGATCGAGTGATTGAGGAATTTTGCAATTCTGTAATCGGGGAGACGGGAACGGCGATTTTCGGGCCACCAGCATTGCCGCGTTATTTCCAGAGCGAACCGGACGCTGTTAACTGATTCTGCAATTGCCGGAAGGCGGCGGGCAAGATATTCTGCCGTTTCAATTTTTTCGCGATCCCATGGCCAATCTTTTTGAATCTCCCCGTTATATAGCAGTGGAAGGTCCCATTCGAGTTGGGAAAAGCACGCTGGCGCAGATCCTGGCGGAGCGGTTGAATGCGCAACGGGTGATGGAGCCAGAGGCGAATCCGTTTCTGGGCGCGTTTTACGAAGGGGAGCGCGGGGCGGCGTTTCAGGCTCAATTTGCGTTTCTGGTGCAGAGGTTCGAGCAGTTGCAGGCGTTGGATTTAGGCGCGAGATCGCAGAAGCTTGTGGTGGCTGATTACATCTTCGAAAAAGACAAGATTTTCGCTTACCTGAATCTCAGCGACCAGGAACTGGAGATTTATAACCGCTATTACAACTATTTTCGTGAGCAAGTACCAACGCCCGATCTGGTGATCTATCTGCAGGCGACGCCGGAGGTCCTGAAAAAGCGCCTGAAGAAAAAGAATGCGCCGGGCGAGCGAGCGGTGAGCGAAGAATATCTGAGCGAAGTGGTCAAGGCATACGATCATTTCTTTTTCCACTACACGTCTTCGGATTTGCTGATCGTGAATACGTCGGAGATTGATTTCGTGGATCACAACGAAGACTTGCAGGAGTTGCTGCGCAAAGTGACGGAACCGATCAAGGGAACGCAATACTTCCTGCCCTTGGGTGGACAGGAAGCGGCGGGAGCATAAGTCGGGGCTGTTCATCTACGCACGGGCGCAAATCATTTGATATCAATGATTTACTGGTTGCAGCAAGCGGGTGTGTACGACAAGGATTTTCGGGTTAAAATAACCTCGAAGGGCATCTAACGATGCGTACAGGCTCTATCCGGCTGGGCTGGAGGGGCACTGGAGGAGATCATGAGCCTTACCCCGATTGGCGGGCTCGCGGACGAGTCCCGTCGAAAGACCACGACCGCATCCCTGCGGGAAAAGAAATTCCACCACGATCCGATAACCTGCCTTACCGCGTACGATTACGCAACTGCGCGCATTGAGGATGAAGCTGGGGTTGACGTAGTGCTGGTTGGGGATTCGCTGGCACAGGCGATGCTCGGCTATGAGAATACCCTCTCGGTCACGATGGAGGAGATGCTGCATCACGTGAAAGCGGTGCGCCGCGGTGTGAAGAACGCGCTGCTGGTCGCCGACATGCCATATGGGTCCTACCAGATCGATGCGTCGGGTGCGGTGGCCAATGCCGCTCGATTCGTGAAAGAAGGCGGAGCGGAGATGGTGAAGCTGGAAGGCGGCGAGAAGCGCGCAGACCTGATCCGGCGAATCATTGATGCAGAGATTCCGGTGGCGGGACATATTGGGCTGACGCCGCAGTCGGTGAATGTAATGGGCGGCTACAAGGTTCAGGGAAAAAGCCTGGGCGCGATCGAGCAACTGATGCGCGATGCCGTGGCGCTGGATGGAGCCGGCGTATCTTGCCTGTTTCTGGAAGGCATTCCGCGGGAAGTGGCGGCAATGATCACGGCGGAGATTTCTGCGCCTACAGTCGGAATTGGCGCCGGTCCGGAGTGTGACGGACAGGTGCTGGTATTTCATGATCTAGTCAGCCTGACGTTTGGCGCGCCGGCAAAGTTCGTGCGACACTACGCGGACGCTCGCGAGCTGATGGCGAAGGCGGTGCAGGGGTATTGTGCGGACGTGAAGTCGCACCAATATCCGTCGGACGCAGAGTCGTATCATCTATCGCGCGAGGCGAAAGCGGCGCTCGATTCCGTACTGGATCGAAAACTGGCAATCCGACGGTAGTGTTTCTGGGCCACGGAACCAGGCGACGAAACCACACGTAACTGTTTGTAGCGAAGTTACGCTGGGGAGCAGAGGAGGCAAAGCTATGCACCTCTTTTCGACAATCTTTTTCTTTCCATTCTTCGGTTTCGGCTTCCTGATGTATTTTCTGCCGACCATTGTGGCGTTTGCGCGGAGCAAACGGGACACGACATCCATTCTGTTGCTCAATTTGTTTCTGGGTTGGACAATGATTGGGTGGGTCGTAGCGCTGGTGTGGGCGTTCAAAACTGATGTACCAGTGGCGGTGCGATAGGTAAAATTGCCGACGGAGTGGAATGCAGCCTTCGGGATGCGTTTTGCATCCTTTACTCTGCGCCTATGACGAAACCAAGGACTTACATACAAGGGTTGACCACGGGATTGCTGGCGGCCGGGATATGGCTGATTCTGGTCGGTTGTTCAGCGAAAGCCGCGGCCCCGCCGAGCGCTGCCGAGCGCCTGCAGAAGATTCCGGTTGGGGATGTCGCGAAATATCCGGTAGTGCACGAGACTAAGAACTGGCGGAATCCTTATCTGGTGATCCGGCCGGACGGAGTGGGAATGGTGACCATCATCACTCCGAACGAAGAACGGATCATTAAGCCGGAGGAGTTGCTCGACCAACTCGCAGAACTGCCCCCGACAGCTTGGCCGTACGGGCGAGTGGTAGCGATGATCGTCCAGGACGAATCCACGGCTACTCAGCAGGATCAGATTGCCATCCGGCGGAATCGCGGCATTGCCGCAGGGGAACTGGAAGGCGCGCACGTAACGGTAGAGTGGGACACGGCCAAGGGATCGTAATGGCATCTGCCGCTTGAGCGCATTCCGAATGGCGGACCGCGTGAGGTCCGTAGTTAAACCTGATTAAAAGCCATCTGGGTAAGTCCATCAAAATCTACACGACAATCAGCGAGACTCGATCTACGTGCCGCACTCTGAAGGACGACGGAAAGCGGTTGGGATTTGTGCCGACCATGGGCGCTTTGCATGAGGGTCATTTGTCGCTGGTGCGGGCGGCGCGTCAGGTGTGCGGAGCGGTGGCAGCTTCTATCTTTGTGAATCCCACACAATTCGGTCCGAATGAGGATCTGGCGAAGTATCCGCGGAACTTCGACCATGATTTGGCTCTCCTGGAGAACGAGGGGTTGGATGTTGTGTTTGCGCCGGCGAACGAAGAGATGTATCCGGCGGGAGCGGCGACGTGGGTGACAGTGGAAGGGCTGAGCGACAAACTGGATGGACGGTCACGACCGGGACATTTCCGCGGCGTGACGACAGTCGTTTCTATGCTGTTTCACATTATTGAGCCTGATACCGCATTTTTCGGGCAGAAGGATGCAGCACAACTGGCGATTATTCGCCGCATGGTTCGCGATTTGAATCTGCCGGTGGAGATTGTGGGGTGCCCGATCGTCCGCGAGCCGGATGGGCTGGCGATGAGTTCGCGGAACGCATATCTCGATCCGGAGCAGAGGAAACATGCGTTGGCGTTGCATCGCTCGCTGGAACGCGTGAAGGAACTGGCGCAACAGGGTGAACGGCGGGGGTGGTTCCTGGCATCGCAAGGGCGAAGCGCGATCTCGACAGAAAAGGGCGTCAAGCTAGATTATTTTGAAATCATCAATCCGGATACACTGGAAGAAGTGGAGCAGGTGTCTTCGGGAACGCTGGTAGCGGTAGCGGCCTACGTGGGCACGACGCGGCTGATCGATAACGTGCTGCTGCCGTAGTTTGACGAGCCGGGTTGCGTGGTCTATCGTTCAACGCTTGACGAAAGCCAATGTGCTAACTCGATTCGCATCTTCTCTCGCGCTTGTGCTTGCCGCGTCCGCGGCTTTTGCCCAAACTCAAATCCTGACTTCCAATACAACTGAGAGTCTTCGGGGTGTAAGCGCGGTTTCACGGTTGCTCGCGTGGGCTTCCGGCACGCACGGGACTTATCTCCGGACCACCGACGGCAAACATTGGGCAGCATCGCAAGTGAAAGGAGCGGAGGCACTGGACTTCCGCGGAGTAGTGGCATTTTCGGCCAACGAGGCGTTCCTGATGTCTTCAGGGCCGGGCGAGCAGTCGCGAATTTATCACACGTCGGACGCCGGGCGGCACTGGGAATTACAGTTCACGAACGGAAATCCGAAGGGGTTCTTCGATTCCATCGCCTTTTGGGATAGGAAGCATGGTGTAGTGCTGGGCGATCCAATTCCTGATGAATCGGGAAAACTAAAATTCGAAATACTGGCTACGGACAACGGAAAGAACTGGCGTGCACTTTCTACCGCGAACATGCCGGTTGCGGAAGAGGGTGAAGGAGCGTTTGCGGCGTCCAACAGGTGCTTAGCGGTACTGGGAAGCGTTGTAAATAACGCGCGGGCACACGATGGCAATCTCTGGTTTGGAACGGGCGGGAGCGTTGCACGCGTATTTCATTCTGGCGATACGGGAGAAACATGGCAGGTGACGAATACGCCGATGGTTCACGGGCCAGAATCGGCTGGAATCTTTTCGATTGCATTTCGGGATGCGATCCACGGCGTCATGGCCGGAGGAGATTACAAACGCCCAGAGGATGACGGGCCGAATCTGGCGTTCACCGAAGATGGTGGCAAGACGTGGAAGCTTTCCGCAGTTCGTCCACAGGCATATTTTTCAGCGGTTGCATATGAGCGAGGCGTCTCAGGCTCGGCGAAGAGCGGAGCATTCATCGTGGGGCAGGATTTCATTCTGGATTTGCAACCGCGGCACAAGACAAGGCGAATCCCAGGACGAGAGGCTGAGGGGCTGATATTTAATGCGATCAGTGCATATCCTGGCGGAGGGGCTTTGGCAGTGGGATCAAAAGGACTGATTGCGGCGGTCCACTGAATGAATTCCGAAAACAATCCCAGGCCTTACTGAGCCTTATCGCTGATTTGGGGGCTGACAGCTTTCGCCGATTGCACCGCGAGGCGCTGGCGCAGCATTTCTTCAATGTGCGACCAGAGGCGAGGATCGCATTGACTCTCGGCATGTGAGGGAGTGATGTAGCGGTCGAACCACGAGATTCCGGTACATTCCACGGGATGCTTTCGGTAATCGATGAGAATGTTGCCGAGAATCTCGGTTTTGATGGGATCCACGGGGGTGATGAGACGCTGCCCATGAATCAACCCGTGAGGCTGATAGAAGTTGACGGCCTCGGCAACATTATCGGGGATGGCAGAGTCGTCCTGCCAAAGTTTGGCCACGCTATCCACCTGAACCGTCAGAAGCACAGGGATGTCCTGACGGTCGAGATCGCGGGCCAGCAAAACAGCGGCGGCGGCTCCCCAACTATGACCGAAGAGCATGATGCGGGCGCGATTCTTTTCTGCCGAAGAGAGCTTGCCATCGTGGTCTGTATCAAGCAGGCGAACGATCGTGCGATAGGCAGCTCTCCGGTGACGATTCTCGAATACGCGGACGTAGGTATCGGGAGGAGCTGTTTTTCGAAGGTCCCTGGCGAGTTTCACTGGTTCCTGGTGAGGGTTGTTGTGACGCACGAATCCGCCAACGAAGCCGATGATGATATTGGAAGGAGGGGGCTGGCGATGGCGGCTAAGCTGGGTTTCCGCAGTTGAAAAAAGCGGGGTTGCAACGACCATCAGCGCAACGGCCAAAGTTCCCCAACGGAATGGAGCAGAAACTGCCAAGCGGGCTCCGAACTGACTTCAGATGAAGCGATTGCAATCGGGGATGCTGCCAAATTTTTATGTCTTTACACGCCTATGGCCCGGAACCGTGAGGGGAGAAAGGCTTGTGCATCGCGGGGTTCAGGGCGCAACAACCCCATAGCCAGTGTACACCTGAGCGTCAAGTGACTATGGGGGCGTCCCCACATGAGGCGTCTTAGGCTGCGTGCGGGTTCAACCGAGCGATTTCGGCATTGAGGACTGTAGCAAATGCAACCCATGCGGCATAAGGAATGAAGGCATTGGCGGCGGCGCGATCCACTTTTCTGGCGGTGCGGATGTAGGCCAGAATGCTCTGCTCGAGTGCAATCGAATCGGCTAATGCCAGGCGCGGATGATGCTGCCCAAAAAAGAATTTGGACCATTGCGAATTTTCGGCAAGTTGCTCGATCCAGAGGCGGAGAGCCGCATCGCGATGGCGAGAGGGAGCAGAGCTCCAGATGCGCCATCCCGAGAAGGCAATTAGGGCGAACAAGGTCGTCCAAACCACGGGGAATACTTTCTCAGGCGGAGTGAAACTGGGCTTTACCAGAGTGCGGTACCAGGGGTCATTCTCTCCTTTGTGGCTGTAACGAGCTCCGTACCAGGCGGCGGCAGCGGTAACAGCACCGAACCCGGCGAGGGCGAGCAGAGAGCGGGATTTCGCGTTCGACATAGATCACCTAGGTGACAAAGGACGCGGGAGGGTTGCCCCGCCCGTCACTTCGAGTCTATACGGTTCCACTCCGCGTTGAGATAAATCATCTGGCCGATGTGGTGCTGCATGTGCGCGGCACACTGGAAAATCATTGCCAGGCGATTAGCGCAAGCGCTACCAACGGCCGAGTATGGCGCGGCCCAGTCGTCCGCCGTTTGGGAGTGCAGTGTGCGGGTCACCATAGCAATGGCATCGTCAAGGTGTCTTAGTGATTCCTGCTTCGAGGGGGGGTTGGGATCGTTAAATTCTTTCGGGCGGTCGCGGATGTAGCCAGTACGCGCGATTTGCGCGCCGATGTAGTAGTTGAGGTTTCCAGTCAGGTGCAGAACGAGGTGACCGAAACTGTTGCCGTAAACATAGGGTTTTTTCCAGAAGTGTTGTTCGGGAATCCCGGCAGCAAGCTCGTGAATGCGGGCTGCGTTGCTGGTAAAGCATTCGACGAGAACGGAGGAGAGTGTGGAATGCAGATCTTTCATGAGAACGTTTTACCAGAGAGGTGGACCCCGCCGGTGAATTGCTCAAAGGAAACGATCCGTTCGGATGATGTTTGAGGCTAGTCCTGATCGCTAAGGACGACTGTTTTCTTCGGCTTGAATTCCTGTTGCATCCGTACCATCCACTCACCAATGTACTTGCTCAGGATCGGCATCATAGACTGGTTGCCTTCCTGCATAACCGCGGGCAATTCCTGAAGGACTTTCTGTCCGACGGGAGAGGAATAAAAAGCAGTCATGGCTTCGAGGTCACCCTTGGTGAAGTGTTTCTGATAGACGGGGATCATGGCTTGCGTCATGTCGTCGATGGGCATGTTCTTGATGAGGTCTTCCATAGACTTGCGGAATCGAGAGTCGAAATCCGCAGGCAGTTTCGTGTTGTTTTTCAGAAATGCGGACTTCAATAGTTGCTCGGTGGATTGCGCTTGCACCTGTGCCATCTTCTGGATCATGTCATGCGTGCGCATGATCTGCAGGTAAGCCATGACGTCGTCGCGGGAAGGCATATCGTCGGCAGCTTGCGCGGCAGTGAAGGGAGTAAGCGAAAGGCAGAGAATAGCAAGCCAGAGATATTTCAAAGAAGTCCTCCTGATCGAAGGAAAAGTAACCGACAAAATCCCGCTTTTCTAGTAGGTGCTGGTATCGGGACATTAGTAACTGGGACGGAGCGGAGAAGCGATAGGTGTTCTCGTATCAGGGTTACACCACGCCGGCGGTTTCCTGTTTCAACTTTTCCGCCTGGTAATGCGTAACCAGAGCTTCGATGAGGGGCTGGATTTTACCGTCCATCACCGAGTCGAGCTGGTGGATGGTGAAGCCGATGCGGTGATCAGTCAGGCGGTTCTGCGGGAAGTTGTAGGTGCGAATCTTCTCGCTACGGTCGCCGGACTTCACCATGGCGCGGCGCTCTTTGGCTAGCGCTTCCTGCTGCTTTTCCATCTCAATTTCGTACAGGCGGGCGCGGAGAACGCGCATTCCCTTTTCGCGATTCTTGATCTGCGACTTTTCGTCCTGGCAGCTAACCACCGTGTTGGTCGGAATATGCGTGATGCGGACGGCGGAGTACGTCGTATTCACGGACTGGCCGCCGGGGCCGGAGGAGCAGAAGGTATCGATACGAAGATCTTTGGCTTCGATCTTGATGTCGACGTCTTCGGCTTCGGGAAGGACGGCGACGGTGACGGCAGAGGTGTGCACGCGTCCTTGTTGCTCGGTTGCCGGGACACGCTGAACGCGATGGACGCCACTCTCGTATTTGAGCTGCGAGTAAACGCGATTACCTTCGATGATGGCGATGACCTCTTTCAACCCGCCGACCGAGGATTCGGAGGTGGAAAGCACTTCGACCTTCCAGCGCTGCGACTCGGCGTAGCGAGAGTACATGCGGAAAATCTCGGCAGCAAAGAGGGTGGCCTCATCGCCCCCGGTACCGGCACGGATTTCGAGAATGATGTTCTTTTCGTCGTTGGGATCTTTGGGCAGGAGCAAAACCTTCAGTTCTTCCTCAGTCCAGGTGACGCGCGATTCGAGTTTATCGAGTTCTTCCTGCGCATAGGCACGCATCTCAGGATCTTTTTCTTCGGCGAGCAGGGCGCGACTATCGGCGATTCCTTTTTTCAGATCTTTGTATTCGCGATATTTTTCGACGATGGGCGAAATTTCGCTGTGGGCCTTGGCAGTCTTCTGGTACTTCGTCGAGTCGCTGATCGTTTCCGGCAAGGCCAGAGCGTGGGTCAGTTCTTCGTAGCGGGCTTCGATTTGGTCAAGTCTCTCAAACATCTTCGTTGGTCGCTAGTCTATGGTCCTCGGACGCCGCCCAAGACGGTCTCTAGGCAATCACCAGTTCCCCGCCATGGTCCTTTTCCAGTGCCATGGCTTCGTCGAGGGCTTTGATGGCGCACTGGGCCTGATCGTCAGAGGGAGGCTTGGTGGTGATGCGCTGCAGCCAGAGGCCGGGAGCGGTCATCATCGCGAACAGCGACCCTTTGTGCTTGGCGGCAAAGCGGATGATCTCGTAGGAAACGCCGGCAATGAGCGGTAGCAGCGCGATGCGCGCGGCGAAGCGCGGCCAGAATGTGGTGAACGGGATCAGCATGTAGAAGCCGATCGATATCAGCATTACCGTCATCAGGAAGCTAGTGCCGCAACGAGGGTGATAGGTCGAGTATCTCTGGACTTCCGCAGTCTCCAACGGTTTGCCGTCTTCGAATGCGAAAACGGTCTTGTGCTCGGCGCCGTGATACTCGTAGACGCGGCGAATATCTTTCCAGAGAGAGACTCCCCAGATAAAGAACAGGAAAAGCACGAGGCGAATAGCACCATCAACGAGATTGAAGACGATTTGGCCGCCTAGCGCAGGATTAGCCTTCTTCAGTTCCGTGGCCGCAAGCAGCGGCAGATACTTGTACATGAAGATGAAGAATGCAATAGAGATGATGATGTTAATGGCGGCCATCCATCCGCTGATGGTTGAAGCCTTTTCGCGAGCGGCAGCGGCTGAGCTTTGCTCGGTAGTGGCGGCTGTTCCTACGTGGTTCGCCGCTTCGGAATCTTGCTGCATGACATCTTCAATGGCGACGTTGGCGGAAAAACGCAGGGCGCGATAACCGAGAGTCATGGCGTAACCAAGCGTCATCACGCCGCGAAGGATGGGCCAGCCCATCCACTTGTGCTTTTCGGAGGGACGGTCGAGTGTCTGGCTCATGGTGACAACTTCGCCCGAGGGTTTGCGGCAGGCGATGGCCCAGGCATGGGGAGAGCGCATCATTACGCCCTCAAGCACGGCCTGTCCGCCGACCAAAGTTTCTTCCCCGCTTTCGAGCGCCGGCAATAGCTGCACAGCCGCAAGGAACTTCAGGTAATTTCGCAGAGAACGCACGGGTATTAGATGCTCCAGGAGCTGGGAAAGAGCCAAACATAAGGGTAACACAGGGCGGAAAGAGGCCTATACGAACCGCTCTAGGGTGCCTCCTGCCTGGCCAATTCCGCACGGAAGGCCTGTTCGCGGTCCGCGATATAGGCCTTGTAACCGGCAGGGTCAATGAATGGGTTCGAACCAGTCTTTCCCAGTTCCGCGAATTTTCTCGTCATGTCGTAGTAGCTGCCATGGGCCCCGAGGAAGATGTCACAGGGTAGGGACTTCAAAACCTGAAAGGTCTGTTCGTAATCCTGCGCCATTTGAGGGTATTTGGGATCGTGAACCAGGTTATAGCCGGGGTTCAGGTTCGGACTGCCGACAATGACGACGTTGTAGCTTTTGCCGCCGTCGTGCACCTGCATAGTCCAAGTGGTGCAGCCTTTGGTGTGGCCCGCGGTGAGATGTGCCACCAAGCTAATGCCGCCGAGGCGGACTTGGTCTCCATCGTGGAGGACGCGGTCCACCTTGGTGGGCGGGAAGAACATGGATGGCGAGTTGCCGTAACGAAAGTCGCTGCGGCCGCCATCTTCCACGACCGGCACATCGGCGTCCATGACCATGTATTTGGCGCCGGTCAGGCGCTTGAGTAATGCGCTGCCCGCGCAGTGATCAAAATGCGCGTGGCTGATAAGAAGAACCTTGATGTCGCGAAAATGAAATCCAAGTTTCTCAACGCTGCTTTTGACTTGCGGAACAGACGTTTCGAGATTGCTGTTGATGAGGATGTGTCCCTGTGGAGTGGTGATCAGAAACGAGGCGAGATCCTTGCTTCCCACATAGTAGATGTTTGCAGTGATTCGATAGGGAGGGAATGGCTGGGTCCACTCCGGGGCGGGTTGCGCGAACAAGGTTCCGCTAAGGACGACGGCGAGGGCGACCGAGCGCAGGAACATGGGCACACAGTATTGCATTCGAGGGGTGCGGTGGACAGCTGGAAGTCTGTCTCGTATTGCATATCTAGTTTCCTCGGGCGAAGGGGTTTGCAGCGTGCCAGATTCACCATTGAGCGACTGACGCGGAGCCGGCTCCGGTCATCTATTCTTCCGGAATGAGAAAATTTGCCGAAACCTGCGAGCAGATTGCAGGCACGACCAAGAAGCTGGTGAAAACGGCGCTCGTGGCGGATTATCTGAAGTCGTGTGGTGTAGATGAGTCGGCTATTTCAGCCGTATTTCTGTCGGGACAGCCGTTTCCTGTGTGGGAGGAAACCACGTTGCAGGTTGGCGGACGTTCTTTGTGGCAAATCGTAGCCGAGCTTGCGGGGAAGTCAAGTAGCGAACTGGCGGGGGAATATCGCAGGCACGGGGACTTGGGGGCGGTTGCGGGGGAAGTCTTGCCGAAAAGAAATGGTCAAGGCCTCGGGGTGCTGGAAGCCGAGTCGATGTTCCGGCAGATTGCGGCGGCGCGAGGCGCAGCGGCCAAGGTGGGATTGGTGCGCGAACTGCTGTCGCGGGCGACTCCGCTGGAAGCCAAGTACATCGTGAAAATCATGACCGGCGATCTGCGGATTGGATTGAAAGAAAGTCTGGTTGAGGAGGCGATTGGTAAAGCTTACGATGCAGCACCTAGCGATGTTCAGCGCGCCAATATGCTGCTGGGTGATATCGGCGAGACGCTGCGGTTCGCAGCCGCAAGGCGATTGGGCGAGGCAAGGATGCGCATGTTTCATCCTCTGGGATTCATGCTGGCCAGCCCGATTGAATCGGCAGGAGAGGGCCTGAGCTATTTCCCCGAAGCGGCGGTTGAAGATAAATACGACGGGGTACGTGCGCAGGCGCATATCTCCAATGGAGAAGTAAAGATCTTCTCGCGCACGAGAGATGAGATCACCGAATCTTTTCCGGAAATTCCCGAGGCACTGGCAGGGTTGCGGCGAGAGGCGATCCTGGATGGAGAAATTGTGGCATGGGAGTATCCGGCAGAGATTGAAATGACAAAGGAAATTCTGGATGGAGCGGTTTCTCCGGCGGATCGACATAAGGCTGTAAATCTGGGCAGGGCGCGTCCGTTCAGTGTTCTGCAGCAGCGCCTGGGGAGGAAGAAGGTCAGCGAAAAGATGCTACGCGAGATCCCGGTGGCTTATCTGGTCTTTGATGTTCTCTACGCCGACGGAGAACTGACGATCGACTGCGCCTTAAAGAAGCGGGCGAGAATTCTAGACGAACTCTTGGCGGAGAGGGACTCTCGCCCAAGAGGCTACAGAACAATCCAGAGTCAGCCGAAGCTTGCGTTTGAGGACGAGCAAACGAGTGTGGCAGGGAGCATCATTCGTGCGCCGGTATTCCGCGCAGCTTCTCCGGAGCAACTTGATGAACTATTTTTGGCTGCGCAGGCGCGAGGCAACGAAGGATTAATGATCAAAAACCTCGATTCCACATATAGTCCGGGGAAGCGGGGCAAATCATGGCTGAAGATGAAGCGGGAATTGGCGACGCTGGACGTGGTTGTAACCGCCGTTGAATATGGTCACGGCAAGCGCATCAAGGTGCTGAGCGACTATACATTCGCGGTGTGGAATGGAGATCGGCTGGTGAATATCGGGAAAGCGTATTCCGGCCTGACCGATGCCGACATCAGAGAGAAGACGCAGTGGTTCTTGGAGCACACGATCGAAGATCAGGAATTCCGGTTGATCGTGGAACCGAAGATCGTCATCGAAGTGGCATTCAACAACATGATGAAGTCCGAGCGACACGACAGCGGATACGCCTTGCGCTTCCCGCGGATTGTGCGGCTCAGGCCCGACAAATCGGCGGAAGAAGCGGACACGATCGAGCGAGTGGCTGAAATCTATGCTCGCCAGAAATAGGAACCTCAGTGATTGTGGTGCTGGTGCTCATGATTCTCGCTGACGGGGAGAACGCAGCCATGCGCCACTTCACAATTCACGTGTTCGAACTGAATGGTCGTGTGGTCGATGCGGAATTCGTGATGCAGGCGTTCTTTGACGTCGCGCAGAATGCGTTCGCTTACCGAGGGCGGGATATCGGCGATCGAGATGTGGCAGGACAAGGCGTGGGTCTCCGACCCGATGCTCCAGACATGCAGGTCGTGAACATCGTTCACACCTTCAATTTCGCGAATGGCGGATTCTACACGATCTAATTTCATTCCTCGCGGCGTGCCTTCCAGAAGGATGTTCAGCGTCTCGCGAACAATGCCGAATCCCGACCAGAGAATCAGCACGCCGATTCCAAACGAGAGCGCCGGATCGATCCAGTAATTCCCCGTCACCATAATGGCCCAGCCCCCGGCGATCACGGCAGCCGTGGAGAGAGTGTCTCCGAGTTCGTGCAGCAGAGCACTGCGAATGTTCACGTCGGCTCCGGAACCCGCAGAGGAGCGGTAAAGCAGCAGGGCGATGATCCCATTCATGGCAACGCCAGCGGCGGCCACGGCCATCATCGTTCCGGCATGAACGTGCTCGGGATGCTGCAGGCGACGGAAGGCCTCGTAAAAGATGAAAAACGATACTGCCACCAGGGACACGGAATTGACCAGAGCGGCAAGAACTCCAGCGCGATGATATCCGTAGGTCTTGGTTGCGCTTGGCGGACGGGCTTGGAGATAGACCGCTACTAATGAGAGCAGCAGGGCGAGCAGATCAGAAAGGTTGTGTCCGGCTTCAGAGAGCAGGGCCAGTGAGTGTGACCGTATCCCCGCTACAACCAGTAGAGCAATGTAGCAGATGGTGACCGCCACCGAGATCTTCAGGACGCGGGTTGGCCCGGCTACGCCGTGGTTGTGAACATGCACACAACAAGTCTAAGGGCAGTGGGGATGCGCTTCAAGATGAGCCAACGGTTCTCACGCATGTGGACCTTAGAGTCAGCGGTACAAGGTGCACAGGGGTTCTTAGCGCTTGACCAGGCTGTCGAAATAACGATTGTTGTAGAACGCGGTTGTCTTCTGGACATACTCAATGATCCTGAGCATCTTGTCGCGCCCTTCGCGGTTTACTTCGCGGAACTGCACGGCCAGGCCGGAACCTGGATCGATGCGAGTGATACTGCCTTCCGCCCAAAGACTGCCCGTGTCCAGTGAGAAACCGATGCGGACCCGTGTGCCTACAGCGAGGATCTCGCTGGTTTCGACATAACAGCCTCCCATGCTGAGATCGATAAGTGTTCCGAAAACGGGTGTACGGCTTTCGCCCGCCTGCAACTCGATCGTGACGCGGCATTTCATGCGGGGATGGGCGCGGCGATCCTTGTAGGAGAGCTGCTTTTGCTTTTCGAGGTACATGCGCCGATCGGCTTCGGCGAGAAGCTCTTCGGCATCCTGGCCATCGGTGGGATAGACGGCCTGTCCCACGCTTAAAGATAGAATTTCTTCGCCGCATACATCGAATCCTGCTTGTTTCGCAAGCGTGCGGAGTTGCTCGGCTTTTTTGCCTGAGGCGTCGGGCTGCAGTCCCGGAACAACAACAACAAACTCGTCGCCGCCCATGCGAGCGACATAATCGTACTCGCGGCAGGTGTCTTTTAGGGCCTGGGCGAACAGGCGGAGCGTCCGGTTGCCTTCAAGATGGCCGAAGCGATCGTTGATCTGCTTGAAGCCGTCGAGATCGCAGACCATGACTGTAACCGAGGAATTGTCGCGCTTACAACGGGCAAGTTCGCGGTCAAGCTGTAAGAAGAGCGAGCGGGCATTGGGCAATCCTGTCAAATAATCGGTAGTAGCTGAATTTTCCGCCTGCTGGTATTTCAGGGCGTTTTCGATGGACAAGGCCATCTTGCTGCTGACGGCCAGCATGATGCGCAAGTGGTCAGAGGTGAATGAATCGCGCTCGGCACGATAGAGCGCCAGCACGCCGACGATTCCGCCCACCGCTTCGAGCGGTACCGCCAGAGCGGACTGCAGCGTGCTGAACTTCATGGGATCATTCAGATATCCAGGCTCAACCGAGGGATTTCCGTTGATGATCGGCTTTCTATTTTGCGCTACCCATCCAGAAAGTCCCTGTCCCATGGGAATTCGCAGCGAGGAGAAGAGACGGTAGTTATCGCCATTGACGTATTCGGGAATCAGTTCATCGTCCCGTTTGATGTAGATCGCGATCGCGTCATAGGGAACCATGGGCTTGAGCTTGAGCGAGAATACAGAAAGTGTTTCGCCCAAACTGAGCGAGGCTCCAAGATCCTGGCTCAGTTCGAAAAGAGCTTGTGCCTCCTGGCGGGCGGCGGCGATCGAAGAAAGAAATGTGGCCTCGCGACCCGCGTAATCACGTGCGGCAGTGTTTTCAAATCCGGCAGCGGGGGCTTCGCCGCGTTCAATCTTTGTTCCCGTCGAGAGTGGACTGTTACCGTCCTGTGCGGACTTGGCGATAGCCATGCGTTCCAGGCTTTGATAACGGCGCTGCAAAACGTCAACCACCTTGGGGTCGAACGATTTTCCCGACTCGGCCGCAAGTTTCTTCATGACTTCATTTAAGGGCAACGCGCGGCGATACTGCCGGTCTGAGGCAAGAGCGTCGAGATAATCAACCGCAGACAAGATGCGTGCACCGACTGGGATCTCGGCCCCTTTGAGTCCCATGGGATAGCCAGTTCCGTCCCATTTCTCATGGTGAGCGCGGACAATCGGGACCACCGGATAGGGAAACCGGACACGCTCGAGGATCTCAGCCCCTACGATCGTGTGAATCTTCATTTTTTCAAACTCTTCGGGGGTCAGGCGGCCGGGTTTCGAGATGATGTGCTCGGGTACCGCTAGCTTTCCGATATCGTGCAACAAAGCAGCCGCATGCAAGGCCTCGAGTTCAGCTCCGGTAACTCCTAATTCCTTGGCTACTTCAATTGCGTAGACGCGAACGCGTTGCAGGTGGTCATGGGTTGTCTGGTCTTTGGCTTCGATAGCAAGGGCCAAGGCTTCAATGGTTCGCAAATGGAGGTTGGCGATCTCTTCGACGTGGCGTTTTTCATCCTCGAGCTTTCCCAGGTAGAGGCGATACGAACGGTAAATGACGTACACTGCGGGGACCAACAGCAACGACGATTCCCAGTTAAAGGTGTGATTCAGCCATGCCACGCCTCCGGCAATACCGGCGCCCACGAGATAATAGGGGAAAG
This sequence comes from Acidobacteriaceae bacterium, assembly GCA_027452245.1. GTDB lineage: Bacteria > Acidobacteriota > Terriglobia > Terriglobales > Acidobacteriaceae > Sulfotelmatobacter. The sequence goes on along the minus strand of DAIDGW010000049.1, from coordinate 30,688 downwards.
ACCAGAAATAGCAATCGACCAGAATTCCGGTAAAACGGCGCCCTTCCGCGAGTGAGATTACGGTCGCAATCGAACCGGCGTTCGCAATGAAATAGACGGACGCAGCCAGACAGAGCAGGATGGGCTTGCTGGATACCAGGTCATTTATCACTGGGTCGTGATAGGCCAGGTATGCCAGGGCGGTTGAGATCGATCCTGCACACACGTTAAAAGTGGTTTGTATGGCACGGGGCGGGTCAGGGTACAAGCACTGCGCCAGCATCGATACCGCGCCCAGCGTGAGCGTCTCGGCAAAACTCAGTTCTAAGACCCCGATCAGGATGAAAAGAAAATTCACCGAAAGAGTTCCGGTGATCCCAGGCAGGCTGACCTTTAATCTCGAAGCGAGAATTGCGATTCCGAGATAACAGATGAACTCGGCAATATTTCGGCTGGACTGATGCACCGCGCCATACGACAGGACACTGGTCCCGGCGACAATAATTACGGAAATGAAGAGTCTTGCCGCCCATGGGATGCTTCGCCAAGGGCGAACATGGCTCCGCGTTCTGGCAGCAATAGCCGTGGCTCCAGTCATCAAAAAGTCTTACCTCAACCCACACTCAACCTACCAGTTAACCCATTTATCAACAATGATTTGGAGTGGGTTGCGGCAAACTTCGGTAACCCGAAGTAACTTGCCCTGAAATCTGCAAGTAAGGCTTGACTACCAACCCCGCAGTCAATGCCCATCCCCTAGCATGCGAAGAGCGTCTTGCTGGTCAACACCGGCCAGACGCCAAAAGTACCAGCCCGACGGCCGTTTCGACATTTTGCCCATTTTGATGAAACCCTCGGCGGAAGGCTTTTTGAGGCCACGCTCCCAGCGGGAAACGACAATGGGAGAGAATCCTAAAATCCGTCCGAATTCCAACTGGTTCATCCCTAGGCTCTGACGGAGTGCCCTCACTCTGCATGCCCAGGTAGGAATTGGGGAGACGACGAATTTGCGTGGACGGGCCATACCTCCGGCAAGCAGCGCGCATACGTTTTGTTACGTACGCGATGCAGGGCGGCCGCATCGCCTGAGCGTTTCTTTTAGCTGATTCCAATCGTATTAGGAGAAGTCAAAACAGGAAATACGGAAGAATCCCTAGGAAATACAAAAAACTGTAATGCCAAACGCTGCGGTATATATTCGCGACCCGGGGCCGGCGTTTTGGCTCTGCCGCGTAATGGATGTGAAATGAAGACATTCGATCCGCGGAATGAATTCCAGGATTTGTTCCTGCGACGGAAAAATCCCGATCCAAAACACTCAGGGGTGGACGCGTCCGGTCTTTCAAAATGGCTATCTTCTACAAACCAAACATGCACCGAGGTAACTCGTAAGACGATACTTTGGTGATGCAAGTGCACGAAGAGAACCAGCCAGAGAGGCAAAGTAGCTTCTCGTTCAAGGCGTGCATTTAACTTATTACGGTCAGAAATCAGAATTGTTTTTATGAAAACTCGCAATCCTAAACAACAAGCTTGCATTCATGTCGGAATCTTGGAAGCCGATCCTTTGCGCATCGCGGGTTTTCGCGCGCTAATGGGAGGGCAGGATGACCTAGATTTGCAGTCATTGTCGCTAGGCGAAATCGGACGGGCCTCGGAATTCCAGGTCATGATCGTCGCGCGACGAAACTCACAGGCGTTATCCGGAATTCTGCAACAGCTGAGATTGGCGAATCCGAATCTCGGAGTCATCGTGACTGGCCAGGGTGGCGATGACGAGAACATGCTGGAGGCATTGTCGATCGGGGCAAAGGGTTATGTCGACGAAGCCGCCGTGGCCTCAGAGTTCGTGAATGCGATCCGGATAGTGAGCGAAGGACTCATTTGGGCGCCGCGAAGAGTGCTCGCCAAATTTGTAGATCGTTCCACCGGTTACGGCGGCCGGATCAGCGGCAGGGTTGATTTTACGAGCCGCGAACAAGAGGTGCTGGAAATGCTTGTTGCGGGACGGTCAAACAAAGAAATCGCAATACCCTTGGGTATCGAGGTTCGCACGGTGAAAGCGCATGTGGCGAAACTCATGCGCAAGGTAGGTGTGCAGAATCGGATCATGCTTTCTGTGCACGCGGTAAATCACTGCCTGGTTGCTCCGCGATAGCAAACACTGCGGCGGAGTTTTCCGTGTAATCCGCTCCTGCGCTCTTAGGCAAATCCGAAAAAGAGTTTTAACGAACCTTGAACGAAACACCCGGACTCGTCCTCGCACCGGCACGTTCGAGGCTTCCCTTATCAGGGCAAAGCATCAGCAGGCATTCGGTAAGTCGATCGTTACACAATCAGCGACACTGCCGCAGCCGGGGAGGTTGCGGAGTCGCTCACCAATCGCTCCCTGTCAATGTACTGAACCAGCTTCCGGGTACAATCCTGGGAAAGCGTGCAGAACTCAATACCATTTCCGAATTGTGGGTGACTGGTCGCAACGCGCCCCGAAAACACGAGTTTGTCCTGTCCCAGCCACAGCAGAATTTGCAGCTTGGCGTCTTTCGGCAGCGTCAGGGGCATTTCAACGTAGCAGCCACCTTCTGAAATATCCGAAGTTTCGACACGAATCGGTACATTGGTGCCTTCGATTTTCAATTCGATCTGGACCGCTGCTCTGACGCGTTGAAATTGGCGGCGTTCGGCCTGAATACTGGCTGCTATCTGTTCATGAATGATCTGAATGCTGCTCATGGGTATACCTCTGCGAACACGATCAGGAGAGTGCACGCGTTCTGCCAAAGCCGACGCAGCTCGGAATTCGGACGGAAGTCGTCCATTTTGTAAACGTTCGAGAAACTAGAGGGTTTGTCCCAGAATCTTCCGTTCTCTGGACCATGTACAGGATCGAGACAGTTGGTTGCAAACCTTGGGGTCGGAGCTTTGAATCCTGGTGGCGGCGGCTGGACTCGAACCAGCGACCTACGGATTATGAGACCGTCGCTCTAACCACCTGAGCTACACCGCCATGCGAAGACTGAACGGGAAAAGGCGGGAGGTGGTGGAAACATTCCCGCTTCCGAAGAGACAGGCTGACCGTCACTTCTCTTTCGATTCTAAGAGGCAGCGCAAAACAGTGTCAAACCTCTTGGCGTTAGATAATGTGCGCGGTTGAGAAAGCCGATCCGATTGCACGGTATCGCGGCCGCAAGCACTGCGACGCAACTCCCCCTATCGGCCGGTGGTTGGATTGCGCATCGAGAGAGAACCCAAAGTCGTCGGAACTACTGTCAGAAACGGCTGCACGTTCTGTGCAGGCTCATGAACCTCATCTTCCAGATCAGGATGCTAGGTGGTACGCATCCGGGTGCAACATCGTTCCGGCGCCTGGGTGCCCTATAAATTTCCTTGGGCACTAATCTAGTGACAATCAGGTTTCCTTGGCAGGCAGATTCCATTCGCACCAGCGACTTCGAGGCACAATGAGACATGGGTGGTTCGAGGTCCCAAGCAGATGTGCGGAAGCGCCTTGATGGCATCGACCTGCTCCGCGGGCTTTCCATCTTTTTCGTTCTGATGAACCACATCAACATCCGCCTGCGCGGTGCGGATGTTGCCTATACCACATTGCTCCCTGCGCAGCTGGTGCACATTCTGGTGTGGAACGCCCAACTCGGGGTGCAGATGTTTTTTGTCATCTCCGGGTTTCTCATCACCTCGATTACCATCCGGCGCTGGGGATCGCTGCCCCGGGTTTCCCTGCGCGGCTTCTACGTGTTTCGGTTTGCGCGTATCGCGCCGCTCCTGTTTCTGCTGCTTGCGGTTCTCTGCACTCTGCACTTTGCGGGCGTGCAGCATTACGTAGTCACGACGAAGACAGGCGGACTGGGGCGTGCCCTCCTGGCCGCGTTGACCCTCCACGTGAACGAGTTGGAAATTCACCGCGGGTATTTGCCCGGCAACTGGGACATCCTGTGGTCGCTTTCGATTGAAGAGATGTTCTATCTCTTCTTTCCCTTGGCGTGTCTGCTGCTCGGCGGCAAGAGGTTATTCCGTCGCAATATCGCGCTGCCGGGCCTGCTTTTCGTTTTTGTGATCCTTGGTCCGTTTGGCCGCACCGTATTCGCGCGTGGCAACTGGATCGCGGAAGATTATTCCTATCTGGGAGGCATGGAAGGAATCGCCTTGGGGTGCCTCACAGCTTTGTTCATGTCACGCAGAACCTTCTCGCGGCGGGCGGCTTTGGCGGCTGGGATCGCAGGGACTGTGGTCCTTTCTGCTAGCCTCATATTTTCCTGGCAGGCGTATCGGGACTGGCTGGGCAAAACCGGGCTGAACTTCACCGCTCTAGGCCTGGGGACCTGCCTGTTCATCGCCGGCACAACTCAAATCGAATGGAGAAGCCCGAGGATGTTGGCACCACTCCTGCGGATGGGCCGGTACAGCTATGAAATCTACCTGACCCATATGTTCGTCGTGTTCAGCTTATTTGACCTGTTTCTTCGTGCCGGCAAGCCCATGCGCGGCGTGCCTGTTCTGTTCGGTTCCGCCATTTTGGTTGCGGGACTGCTCGGGGCCGGCGTCGCCAACCTGTATTCGGAGCCGGCGAATCGCTTCCTGCGCAGCCGCTGGGGCCAGGCGGGATCGTCCCAGACGCCCGCCCTGGCCGAGCCGAGGAGTGCTACATCGGTCGGGTCGTGAGCAACACCTTACGGCAAGGCAAACAGAAATACCGTGGGCGCGCCGGCGATCTCGCTCGACCAGAAATTCGATGGATGGCCGGACATGACGGCCACATACTGCTTTCCGGCCTCGTCGTAGGTAACGATTCCGCCGCCGATACCTCCGCCCGTGTTGAACCGGTAAAGCACCTTGCCGGTATGCGCATCCAGGGTCAGGAAGTCTCCATCCAGCTCGCCCGTGAATAGCACGTTTCCTTTCGTAGTGGTGACCGCCGAGATCATGGGCCGCTTCGATTGATACTTCCATTGGACCGCCCCCGTGGAAGCGTCAATCGCGGTCAGCCATCCCTGGGAATGGGAGGCGAACTCCACGGTGCCACCCATATACATGCGCCCGGGAATGTTCCTCACTTTCTCTGCGCTGGTGAATGTCATGCACCAGTCGACCGCGTTGACATAGAGCATGTTCAATCCCGGGTTGAGTGCGGGCCCGTTCCATTCCACCCCGCCCAGCGCTCCCGGGCAGGCTTCGGAAGCTTTGGTCGAGACGGGCACATCGACATTCTTGAGGGTAGTGACGGGAGTCGAAAACAGGACGTCGTGATTCTCCCGGCTGACCGTGCGCAGGATGCCGTCTTTCCCCACGGTGGTCAGGACGGGAGTTTCCTTCCCATGAATCGTTCCCGCGAACAACGGGCTCACTTGGGTCAGATCCCAATCGTGAGAATCGTTCGGGACCATCTGGCGGTACCACAGCAACTTGCCGGTGTGAACATCCAAAACGACGACTGAATTTGTGTAGCGGTTATCGCCGGGGCGCAGGTTCTCAGGCAAATCGGGCGCGGGATTGGTGACCGCCACGAATAGCTGACCTTTCTCTGCGTCCAAGGAGAACGGCGTCCACACAGACCCGCCGCCGATTCTGATTTTCTGGGGATTGCCCCAGGATGGGGAACCGGCGAGAGTGGCTCCCGGCACGGTTTGAAATTTCCATACTGGCGAACCGTCCCGCAAACGGAACGCGCCTACCCAACCGGAGATGCCATTCTCGCTGCCCGCCGGTCCGATCAAAACAAGGTCTTCGAATATCAGCGGCGCCATGGTGAAGGTCTCGCCCTGGTCCGCGTCTGCCGCCTTCACCGCCCATACCAATGCGCCGGTGTCTGCATTGAGAGCTAAAAGATATCCATCGGATGTTCCCCGAACCAGATAGCCATCTTTGAGGGCCACGCCGCGGTTGCTGGGCCATACGTCAGCCGCGCGCGGCACCCACGCGTAACGCCACTTCGGACGGCAATTAGTGGCGTTCAAGGCCAGCGTGCTGCGGTTGGTTGTGATATACATCGTCCCTTGATATACGATCGGACCGGTCTGGAAATTTCCTTCGTCCCCCACCTGGAAGACGCAAACGGGCCTGAGTTGGCTGGCGTTTTCCGCATTGATCTGATCCAGTGCGACATAGCGCGTGCCGGAGTAGTCGTGGTTGTGATAGAGCCAATTGCGCGTCGAACTCGCAGCCTGAGTGAGTTCTTCCTGGGTTGGCCCGCCCCTTTTCGGCACGGCGGCCGGGTCCCCGGCCACTCGCAGCGGAGGCGGGGCGTCCGCGATTTCTAGAGGCACGCCGAATTGCAGTCGCGCCTGCTTCATGCGCGCCGAGCCTGCCTGCAGCGGAGAGGAGCCTCCCGCTGCATACCCGTTCTGCTGCAGGATGTAGGTCAGCACCGCAGTGTACTCCTCGGGACGCATCTTTCCCGGCGATCCCTTGGGCATAGTAGTGCGGATGATGAAATCGAGGTCATCCACCGTCAACTTTGAATCGCCCCAGCCCGACTTCCACCGGGCTGCAAATGCAGGACCGGCCAGTGCGCGTGCCGCTCCGCCCTGCAGCGTTTCGCCATGACATGCGGAACAGTTCGTGGCATAGAGCATCTTGCCTTGCGCCACTTGCTCCGTGGTAAATAGGGGAGCCTGCTTCGCCGCTTGGCTCGCTGCCTGACTCAGGCCTACCGCAACCGCTGCTACAGCGACTGCCAGTGCATGCCGTCCAGTCATGCGATCGCTCCTTCAATTGTGAAGATGGTGAGGAAGTAACTGGTGGGGGCCCTGTTTCGCACGACGCAAAACGCAAGGAGTATACACCCCGTCGTCATCTTCAACATCCCGTGACCTGCCCGGGGAGATGCATCAGTCCGCCAGCAAACAAAGCAGCCCCGTGACACGCATTGATCACTAATCGGATCATGCATTGCGTATGATCAAAACTTCAGACCAGAAGGACACAAGAAAGCGTTTGACGATACACTTCGTAAGTTGATACAGGCATCTTGATTGATCGGGCGTCGGCGGGTCATTTTAATTCGCGCGGTCACGGCTCTTCTTTTCCTCTTTATTGCAATTCAGGCTGGCGGCCAGACCGAAACCAGCACTCTGCGAGGCAGAGTGTCGGATACGCATGGGCGTACCATCTCGGGCGCCAAGGTCCTGGTTTATCAGGGAAAGAGCACCAGGGCGACCGCAACCGCGGTCAGCGACGCGCTCGGACAGTTCCAGTTTTCCCGCCTTGCACCTGCGAGCGATTATCGCCTGCAGGTGACGCACACTGGATACGTCAGCATTGAAGCCGCCGGCATATCACTCCAACCCGGGGACAACCGGCAATTGCAGGTCACTCTCGATCCGCGGCGGGCGCTCTCAAACGCCGTAACCGAAGTCAGCAGCGCGGGCGTCGAAGAGCAGGTTCGCACGCTTCCGGTGCGCGGGCAGGCGTCTGGTGTTCTGGAAACTCTCGTCCCCGGCGCCGGAGCCACTGGAGGCACGTTCGGCTCGTTTCCCGTCAATGGCAGCCGCCAGCATTACAACACCTACATCGTCAGCGGCACGAATAATCTTGATCCCTTCCGCAGCGCCGAAGCCATCGGGCAGGGCGGCGCATTCGGTGCGCCCGCCGTTCTGCTGCCGCTCGATGCCATCCAGGAAATCAACGTACAAACCAACACCGGCGCCGAGTACGGACCTTCCGGCGCGGCCGTGATCACCACCATCAAGCGTGGCGGGCGAAAGCTGCACGGATCGCTGTTCGAATTTTTCGACAACGACAAGCTGGCCGCCAACAACTTCTATAACAATGCCTACGGGCGCCCACGCCCTGAATTCCGCAACAATCAATTCGGGTTCACCTTGGGTGGACCGCTGCTCCCTCACAACTACTTTTTCAGCTCTTATGAAGGGCAGCACGAGCGGGTTGGCGTAACTTTCGCCTCCCGATTTCCCACCCAGGCGGAAATCTCCACGGCAACATCGCTCGTTCGTTCAGACGGACACCCGGTGAACGCGCTCGCCTCACCCATTCTTGCGCTCTATCCCGCCTCGCTCGGCCAGGGCCTGCTCAGTTTTTCTGATCTCGGACGCAGCGACGGCAACACCATGATTCTGAAGTTGGATCATGGCGAGAAGGGCCGCGACACCATCTCGGTTTCATACGCCTTGGGCGCAAACCGTCAAAGTTTCCCCCAAGGGTCATTCGGGTTGGGGGGCGGCTCGCGGCTCCCGGCGTATGCCTCGCAGTCCCACGACATCGTGCAGTTATTCGCTGCCGAGTGGCAACGAGCGCTCTCCCCGCGCTTGATCAACTCTGCCCGCGTCGGCTATTCGCGCTACAACGAGACGACGCTTCCCGGAGACGTTGGCTTTGATCCATCCACTCTCGGCCTGAATACCGGAGTCACATCCGGCCGCGATTCCGGCCTGCCGGAAATCGATATCGCGCCCGGCGAATACGAAAATCTCGGCGCTTCCACCTCCCTGCCCCGCGGACGCGTCAGCGATGTCTACGACTTCTCCGATGGCCTCGCATGGAATCGCGGCGCGCATCAATGGAAGTTCGGCGGCAGCTTGACCTTGCTGCAGGAGAACGCGTTTACCGACACCGGCATGCGTGGGCGGATGGTGTTCGATGGCTCGCAACTCGGCAACCAGCTCACGAGCGACTTCCCCATCGCCAGCCTCGTGGACCTGCTCGCCGGACTGCCTTCTCCCGGCGTAACCACCATCGCGCGCGGCAACTCCGAGCGCTATTTGCGCCAGCGCCGCTGGTCGGCCTTCGTGGAGGACGGCTGGCAGGTTCGGCCCAGGCTCAAGATCACCCTTGGACTTCGCCACGACCAATTCTCCGTGCCCTCCGAGAAGCAAGGCCGGATGAGTAACTTTCTTCCCAGCGCCGGACTCGTACCGGTCGGCAGCAACGGACTCGCGCACGAATATCAGCCGAACCTCACCGATTTCGCTCCCCGCGCCGCGTTTGCGCTCGGACTAGGCGGCTCGCGCACGCTGACCGGCGGTTGGGGAATGTATTTCAATGCCCAGCCATTCGATGAATTAATGGGCAACAGCAATAACTCGAACTCGATCCTTTCCGGGCCGGTATTCAATCCGCTCGGTTCCAGTGCAATCTTCACCATCACGCCGCCCGCGCCGGTACCGTTTGGCCCGGGTGTCCAGATCTTCGGGCCGGCAGCGCCGCAGCCGCCATTCGATGTCTTTGGTGTGGAACGGCATTATCCCGACCCCCGCTATCAGGATTACGATCTGGCCTATGAACAATCCCTGGGCGGGCCACAGACTTTGCGCATCGCCTATTACGGCACCCGCGGCTCGGATTTGCCTGTGGTCCTCGACATCAATCAGCCGAACCCGGGAAGTTCCGATCCCGTGAGCGAACAGGCTCGCCGGCCGTTCTACGCGGCATTTCCTCAGTTTCGAGTGATCAACACGCTTTCCGCGACTGCCTATTCCAACTACAACAGCCTGCAGGTCTCGGCGCAGCGCTCCGCCGCCAATCTGACTTTTCGCGCCGCCTATACATTCTCCAAATCGCTCGACGATGCCTCGGGAGCCGGCGGCTTTTATCACGGACCGCCCGAGGACAGCCGCAACCTGCGCCTCGACTACGGGCGCTCCGACTTCGACATCCGCCATCGCTTCACGATCACCTATGCCTGGCGCGTGCCCGCGCCCGCCGACGTTCCCGGCTGGGTGCACATGCTCGCTTCCAACTGGCAGGTAAATGGCATTACGACCTTGCAGACTGGCGGGCCGATCAACATCACTTTGCCCTTCGATAATTCTGGCACGGGCGAATTTCACGACCGCCCCAATCTGATCGGCAATCCCTACGTGCCCTTCAATCCGCTGGGACCGTATCTGAATCCGGCAGCCTTCGGGCAGCCGGTCCCAGGCACCTACGGAGATCTGGCACGAAATGCCTTCAGCGGACCCTCGCTCAACGACTTTGATATGTCATTCGTGAAGTCGCAGCAGATCTCTCATGACTGGACGTTGCGGCTGCGGGCGGAATTTTTCAATATCTGGAACCATCCGAACTTTGCCAACCCGTCCACCACTTTCGGTTCCGGCTTCCGTTTAACCAGCACGCCCGATTCCTACAATCCCTATTTCGGCAATGGCAGTCCCCGCAATGTGCAAATGGTGATGGAACTGGAATTTTGAGGCCGATGCTTACTGCGGGATTCCGATGTCGCCGGATTCGTGCTCGCGCAACTTCTGGCGAGCAGCAATCTGCTCATCGCTCATGCGCGCGTCGTAGATTGAACGGTTATCGATCGAGCGTGAGATCAGGGTTGAGATGGCGGCGATCAGCATCAGCGGCAAGATGAAAGACCGGTCCCGGCCCGTTAGTTCCATGACGAGGACGACGGCCGAAATCGGACCCTGCGTCGTTGCGGAGAGAACCGCACCCGCGCCGAGCAACGCGAAATATCCCGCTGGAACGCCCGGCCATAACGCGCTCCAGGCGTGTCCGAGCGTAGCGCCGAGCAGGGCGCCAAAGGTGAGCGACGGCGTAAACAGGCCGCCGGGCACGCCGCTGCGCATGCACATGATGGTAGCCAGCGGCTTCAACAGCAGAAGTGCCAGCACCACCCGCACTCCGATCTGTCCCGCAAAAAGAAGCTGCGACAAGTCTTTGCCGTTGCCCAGTATCTGCGGATAGCGCACTGAAACAATTCCCAGCACGCCAAGAACCACCGTCGGAGCGATGAATCGCTGCCATCCGTGCGGCTTGTTCTTGTCGGCCCAGCGCACCAGCCGAACGTAGAGGATCGCCCCGAGCGAAAAGATGGGCGCGGCCAGGATGGCCCACAGAATCACAGAAGCAGACAACGGAAAAGATGGGATGCTGTAAGTGCGCGCATCGGGCAGGCCCACCCAGGAAACCGCGGTCGCGATCAGCGAGGCGAACAGCGCGGGCAGCACATAGCGCAATGCCAGTTTGCCGCGCATCACTTCCAGCGCGAACAGCGCCCCGCCCACCGGAACTCCATAGGCCGCTCCCATGCCGGCACCCGCGCCGCAGGCTACCAGCAACCGCCGCTGCTCGTCCGAGAGATCTTCGGCATCGGCGAAGAAATTCGCAAAGACGGCGCCCGCCTGCTTGGGCGCGCCTTCGCGTCCCATCGACGCTCCCATGCCCACGGCAAAGATCGATAACACGGCGCTGCCCAGGGTCCGCAGCGCGGGCATGCGTCCCGCATAGAACCAGATTGCGGCCGTCGTGTCGATTCCGTTTCCGCTCGAGAGCTGTTTGAGAATGAATTGCCCAACGCCGGTCAGAACACCAGCAGCCAGCAGCACCCCGATATGCCGGTAAGCCCCGGCTTGACTGGCAGCTTGCAGGATGTTCGTGCCGGATCCGCGCCAGACGATGCGCTGCACGACTTCCAGTAATCTTGTCAGCGCGGCCGCCGCCAGTCCTGTGCTCGTGCCGATCAGCACAACTGCCAGCCAAAACCGCAGCGCGCCCGGAGAGGCCAGCGTGGTGGGAATCGCTCCGCTGTTCTTCGCCACGGGGGTCGGCATGCAGACCCTATGCTAATGCATTTTGCGGTGGAGTTCGGATACCGCCACGGACACGGCAACGCGGGGGTTGAATTAATGATTCTCCATCGGGGGTATTTTCACGGTGGACTTTACGTGAGTCCGCTCAAAGCCAGAATTCTCGAGCGAGATCGAAATTTCCCGATTGATGAAGAAGAAGAAGGCGCGAATGCGAAACTCAGTTCCAAAGGTCGCGGGAAACCACACTCCGTCTTCCTGCCGATGATACGCGACGTTGAAGCCAAGCCCCGGCACATCCGTTCCCAGCAGTGTGCGGACAAGAAATGGTATGCGGCGCGACATTTTTGTGAACACCCGCACCGGCTCGAATTCGGCCTCATCGATGTAGGCTTCCCCGGCCCAGGTCATATCTCCTTTATCCTTCGGGCGAAAGCCGATGTGATAGACCTTCCGCCCGTCCTGTACTTCCTCGCCGAGCCATTGAAACGCGTAATTTTTCTGCTCATCGCTGGTGAGGGGAAACAGGTCCTTTCCCAAACCGTCCTTGGACTTATCGTTCGCCAGATCTTCGCGAAAATCCTTGACCATGTCCCCGTCCATACTGTCCTGATCTGGGGCAGGCTCTCCCGAGAACGCCTCATACTTTCCTTTGTGCCAGTTGCGTCCGGTAAGAAGCGTCAGCTTCTTCTCGGTTCCATCGGGCGCGGGCGTGACGTCGTAATCGGCGGTTTCTTCGCGCATCAGGCGTCCACCGGGCTTGTGGGTCACGATGTGAATATGCTGACGGTAAACAAACTGCTTTCTCAAAGCCTCGCCGCGGTCCTGGTTCGCCGCCACCCGCGCCATGATCACATCGGCCGTGAGAGTCGGTGGGGCTGGCTCCGAGGGAATCCCCTGAGCGATCAGACCCCCGGCCAACGCGAGAGGAGCGAAAAGGGACCAAATCCTCATAGGGCGGAAACTCCCTCCGATTCTACGCATGCCAAGACGGAGAAGTTCCCTGCTAAGTCTCACTCTCGGGGAAACGGATTTTGAAGCGAGCTCAACCCTTGCACCCAGTTTGCATCCAAATGCTCTCGGGCCGGAGCGGCCCCTTCTTCAAAGACTGAGTTTCATTTCGTATATATAAAGGACAAGAACTTCCCCGGCTGGCGGATAATATTGGCAGGCTGCCATGCTTTCCCCGCGTACAATCCCGTATTCGCTGTTGGCTGCGGTATTGCTGACCATTCCCGCGCTGGCCTCGACCACGCCCCGGTCGCCCTGGATCGAGGTTCATTCCACACACTTCACCGTGATCACCGATGCCGGTGACAAGCGCGGCCGCCAGATCGCGCTTCGCTTCGAGCAGATGCATGCCGTCTTTGCCGGACTGCTTCGGAAAGACCGGCTGACGCAGGCCGTCCCGCTGACCATCCTCGCCTTCAACAACGACAAGGATTATTACCAGCTTGCGCCCTTGAAGGACGGCCAGCCCATCGACGTGCCCGGCTTCTTTCTGCCCTGCCCCGATCAGTACTTCATCGTTCTTAACCTGACCGAGCCGCATCCGTGGCGCGCCGTGGCCTATGACCTGGCGCGCATGTATTTGAACTACAACTATCCGCCCGCCCAGGGATGGTTCGACGTCGGCCTCTCAGAATACTTTGCCTCCATTCGCCTCGATGACAACACCGTCGAACTCGGCAGCGATCCTGAAGCCGCGATCAGCACGCCCGATGTGCCGCAGAACCAGTCCACCGCTCCCCAGTCCCTGACCGATCTATTGGGCGCGCAAATCTGGCTCTCGGTTCCCGACCTGTTCACGATGAAGCACGATCCCTGGGACTTCAACGAGGGCACGCATCACACCCTGTTCTACGCGCAGTCGTGGATGTTTATGCATTACCTGATTCACGAACAGCTGCTCTCAGAAACCGGCACCTATCTCGGGCTGGCGATGTATCAGAAGCTGCCGATCGACGAAGCCATTCAGAAGGCCTACGGCCTGGGTCCCGGCCAGCTCGAGACCGCCGTCAAAACATATTTCCATTCGCTGGGTTCGTTGCAAAGTGGAGCGGGAGCGCCGTCTGCGAATGCAAATTCCGCAAACCCAAATTCCGCCCATCCCGGGATTCACAGCTTTCCATCGCCGGTCGGCCCCGACACTTCCGCCATCATCAGCAAATCGCTTTCCGAAGATGACTTCCACGCCATCTATGCCGACGTGCAGACCCGCATTCCCGAACGCCGCGAAGCCGGGCTGAAAGAATTGCAACGGCTCGCCACCACCGCGGTAACTCAAGTGACGGCCAATCCGTTCCGCGTCGCACACCCCAACGATCAGCAAACGTTGAACACGGCGATCGGAAACGAAATCGCCCACCGCGCCCTCGCCTGGGACGACATTCAGCACTCCAAATTCGAAGACGCTTTTGCCGAACTGGGCGATGCCGCTTCCCTCAATTCCGGTGATCTGTGGATTCGCTTTTATCTTTCCGTGATGAAGTACCGCATGTCGCAGGCCAACCACGGCGACATCCAGGGACTGGCCAACATGATGCAAGACCTGCGCTCGGTGCTCGAATGGTATCCCGAGTTCGCCGACGCCTACGATCTTCTCGCCGTGGCCCGCAACTACGGAGGCACCCCGAATCCTGCCATGCTGGCGGAACGCGCCGCCATTCAACTCAGCCCGCGGAACCAGCTCTATCTCTACCATCTGGCGGAAATTTATATTTCGTCGAAAAAATGGCCGGCGGCAACCTCGTTATTGGAACAGCTCAAGGCGAGCGACAACACGCAAGTCGCCTCCGACGCGAAAGCCCGCCTGTCGGAAATTGCCAGCCAGCAGAAGTACGGCATCGCCGCCAATCTTGGCAACTCGCCCAAACTGGAACCTCAGAAATCGCCTTTCGACGTTCTCGATCAGGACGCCGCCAAACGCGCCGCCGCCACCCAGGTTTCCGAGGAGAGCACGACCGCCGATAAGCGCGTGACGAAATTTCTCAGAGGAACCCTCGTGCAGGTGGATTGCTCGCATGCTCCGGCCGCGATTCTCACCGTATCCGGCAAGGGCAACACCTTGAGCCTGCATACCGCCGATTACAAATCGCTGGTCCTGATCGGAGCCGATCAATTCTCCTGCGATTGGCAAGGACGTTCCGTCGATGTCAATTACAAGTCGGACGGTCCCAACAGCGGTGACATCGTTTCGCTGGAAGTTCACTAAGCGTAGTACAAGAATTTTACAGACTAAAAAACCCTCCCGCTGGGACCGGGAGGGTTTAAGAAATTTATCAGTTAGGCTCGAACTACATTGGCCGCCTGGAATCCTTTGGGGCCTTTGAGTAGGTCGAACTCCACGGTTTCGCCTTCATTCAGCGTGCGATAACCGTTTTCCTGAATGGCGGAGAAATGCACGAAGACATCTTCCCCCGTGGAACGCTGGATGAAACCATACCCTTTCGCTCCGTTAAACCACTTCACTGTACCTTTCTCTCTCACGGCAGATACTCCTTTTTCAATCGCGAAGAATTGTTATCCGGAACGACCGGTCGAATCTCGAGTTGGTTGCCTCGAGATACCCCCCTCAAGCAAACCGGATGAACGCGGTTGCGTTCTTCGTTGCTGCGGAAGAAATTGCTCCTAAACTCGAAAGACTCCGCAACTCACGCTGTGCCCACGAGAGCACAGTACTGAGTCCGGAGCCCGTCAATTTTGGTGCGTTTCCACCACTCACAGAAAGACGTCAACCTTGCTTGGACTAGCCACCAGACCAAATTCCGGTGACGAGCAAAAGATAATACGCATAAACAAAACGATTCGCAAGAAGAATTAGAACCGAATCTCTTCAGCTGACGCTTCTCCCCCATATCAGTTTAACGAGGTTAAAGAAATACCCCCGGTAACTTGCTGAAAAACTTTGGGTTAACTAATTCCAAGCTGCTCTGTTACCATAACCGTCAATCCCGTGCCCACCTTGACTGCACCGCCCGGATCCCCAATTCCGCCCGCCGCTCCTGCGCGCCGGCGCCGCCCCGGGCTGGCCGTTTCCACGGCGAAATACCTCATGCGCACCGAAGTGCACACCTTTGCCTTTTCGGTCGCGGCCAACGCTATCCTTTCATTTTTTCCATTTGTCGTGCTGCTGATGACCCTCGTCCGCCATCTCTTTCACTCGCGCGTGATGGCTGACGTCATTGTCGAATTGCTCCGCGACTATCTTCCCGCCGGGCAGGATTTCGTCATCCGCAATCTGAATGCGATGGTGAACTCGCGCCACCGCGTGCAGATCGTTTCCCTGCTTATCCTGTTGATCACCTCCACCGGAGTTTTTCTTCCGCTCGAAGTCGCCCTCAACCGCATCTGGCATTTCGACAAGAATCGCTCTTACTTGCACAATCAACTCGTCTCTCTCGGACTCGCCTTCGCTTGCGGTGTGCTGGCGCTCCTCTCGATCGCGCTGACCGCCGGCCCTCTGGCTTTCATGCAATTTGTGCTGCGCGGATATGGCACCAGCTTTGTCCGCCTCGTCAGTTTTCTGATGATGAAAATTTTCGCCATCGGCGCCAGCATCGCCATCTTTTTCCTCATCTATTGGCTCCTGCCCAATGGAAAAGTTCCGGCCGGCGCGGTCTTGCCCGTCGCCATCATCATGGGATTGCTTTCCGAAGCCCTGAAATATGCCTACATCCTGGCCTTACCCCGGCTCAACTTTCAGGAAGTCTATGGACCCTTCGCGCTCTCGGTCAGCCTGATGTTCTGGGCATTTCTCACCGGCCTGCTCTTGCTTGCCGGAGCCCATCTCTCGGCTGAGGAGCATTCCCGCCGTGTGGTGTGATGTTCGCTTTTCCCGCCGAAATACCTCTTAATTATTACCCTCTCGGTTAATCCGTTACTTTGTCCAGAGCTATACGGAACCTCACCTCGGCATTCCCCAAAAATCACCGTATTTCTTCCATCCCGAAACCGTCGTAAGTTGAGGCAGAAATTTAGAGATTCTCCGCTCACGACTGGAATCATCCAATCCTGAATTGAAACCGCACGGCGCAGGCTTGCCGGACCAAAGCCCTCTTCGTTCCCGGTCCGCCTGCTCACCGCAAGACTACGTGGCGCAAATCACGAGTCAGTTACGTGTTTGACCGCCCGTCGAGAGTGGAAGATGAAAGCCCGCATGATCCTGCTGATCTTGTTTCTATTGGCCTTCCTTTCGGTAGGCTTCGCCCAACATTCATCCCAACCGCATGCCTCCGCGTTACACCTCAACTCCGACCTCAACTACCAGTTCATGGTGCACGAGGTCAGCCTGGTTGTCACCGTCACCGACCCCAAGGGTCACTTCGTCCGCAATCTTGCACCCTCAGATCTGCAGATCCTCGACAACAATGCGCGCCAGAGCGCCGTCACTTTTTTCCAGAGCGAAACCGATCTGCCCATGGACGTCGCCTTCGTCCTCGATACCAGCGCCTCGGTCGCCTATCGTTTTCCCGCCGAACAAAGCGCCGTCTCCGGATTCATCCACAAAGTGATCCGCCCGTTCGATTCGGTCATGTTATTTGCCTTCAATCAGGACCTGCAGTTCGAGGCCCCGATTCAAAACAATTGGAACCGGATTTACAAGCGAGTCAGGAAGTTGAAACCGGCGGGCGAAACCGCCATCTATGACGCGGTTTGCGGGGCCACCCAGTGGTTTGCGCGCGACCAGCGCCCGGCGCGACGGATCATGATCCTCATCAGCGATGGCGAGGAAAACAGCAGTCGCGCTTCGCTCGACGACGCGATTCGCAAGGCTCTGAAGGCCGATACTTCCATTTACACCGTCAATGTCGGCGACGATCGCTACACCAGTGATGGCAAGGAGGGTGAGCACATCCTCAAAATGCTCTCCGATGCCACCGGGGGTAACTACATGGTGGCTTCGATGAGCGGCGACGTCAGCCACGCCTTCAGCAACCTTCAGCACGAACTTCGCAGCCAGTACGCCGTGGCTTATCGGCCCTCGAACCTCACGGGACAGATGTTTCACCGCATCCAGATCGTTGCTCCGCACAACCTGCGGCTTCGCTACCGGACGGGATACTACGCCAGGAATGAATGAGGGAAGAACCGGCAGCGCAGCATAATCACATTCGGAGCCCGGCAACCGAAGTTGGCCGGACCCCGGCCTCTTCTTAGCTTCCTTTCTTCAGCAATGCCAGTTCGCGCCGCGCTTCCTGGGCGGGCACGAAATCGGCGTCGGCATTCTTCCAGATATCCAGCAGTTGCTCGTAGCTGCGGGTGGCCGCGGTCTTATTGAATTGCGCCTGCGCCCGCGCGGTGCCCAGCAGACAGAGAACGTAATCAGGCGCCTGAGGAGATCCCGTGCCACCTTCTGCCAGGCCGGCTCCGCGATAGCGTAAGCCCGGGGCGAAATCCGTCACGGCCTGCTGCGGATTCTTCATCTCCAGCGAAGCCCTGCCTTCGAGCTGAGCGATTTTCGAGACCAGTCCATAAGAACCGGCGGAGGATAACAGAGTGGCGACCTGCTCGGGATGATGTTCGGCCAGGGCGGCGGCCGCTTTGACCTCGGGAACGATCAGGTCGGTGTACAGGGTGTTAGTTGGAGCCGCCGCGGCGGCGCGCGCGACTTCGCTGAGCGCCGCGGAGCTTTCGCCGCACAGCGCCAGAGCCATAGCTGCATCGGGAGTGGTGGCCATCGAATGGTCAAGAGCCAGCGCCTTGTGGGCGGCCCCGCGCGATCCATTGCAATTTCCGATGAGGGCATCATGTAACGCCAGCAGGGCGTACGAGGTTCCGGCAGCATCGGGAATGTGTTCCTGCTGGGCCCGCGTTGCCCCCAACTCCCATTCCTTCTCCGCCTGATGCATTTTGCCGAGGAATAGATAGTAGGTGCCTGCGTTGGTGTCCATATTGAAACCGTCAGGCCGTCCAGTTGCCCATTGGATGTGCTTTTCCCAGTCACTGCGCCCGGAGAGAAAATCGTCCAACATCGCGGCGCCCTGATAGCTGAGATTATCGGCGCCGCCCTGATCGAAGGCCTCCTTCAGATAGCGTTCTCCCAGGCCAATCTGATCCATGGTAAGGTAGCTGCTCGCGGTGTTGGTAGCTGCCACATTATCCCAGCGGGCAACCTCCCATGTCGTCTTGAATCCTTCCGCAGCAGCCTGATAATCGCCGATCAAAGAGTAGGCGGTCGAAAGGTTATTCCAGGCGGCTGCATCGCGCGGATACGTCGCCACAAAAAGCTTGAAGGATTCGATAGCCTTGGGCATGTCGAACTGCTGAAGCTCGTACTGCGACTCGATATACATGCGCTCGTGTTCGGTTACGCGCTGGCGCAGGTCGTACGCTTTTTTGAGATACTCGAGCCCCTTCGAAACGGAGCCCACGTTCGCGTAAGAAACACCCAGCCGAGCCCATCCCATCGCGAAGCTCGGATCCAGTTGCACCGACTGCTGATAGAAGTCGACAGCCTGGGGGAAGTCCCGGCCCATGATGTGCTCATTTTCTCCCAGCGAAAATGAGTGAAACGCCTGCAGCGATGCCGTAGTCACGTTGGTGTAGGGCGTGGTCAGCTTCTGAATCGAAGCCATGGACTCGCCCAGGCGCGCCCGCATGGCGGTCGCGGCCTGCGACACGGCGTTCAGCACCGCGGTCTTATCAGCGGCCGTGACTTGCTCGCGACCGAAGACTTCTCCGGTGGCCACGTTCACGGCGTTGATCTGGATGACGTATGAGGAACCCAAGCTTACGATGCTGCCTGCCAAGTATGCCTTCACCCCCAGGCGCTGCCCCAACTGCTCGGCCAGTTCGGGGGTGATTCTCTGATCTTTGGGTTGTCCGAGATAGGGGAGATTGCTGTGCAACTCGGCATCACTGACCAGTTGCAGAACCGGAGATTGTTCCAACTGTATGGCGAGCGCCTCTTTCAGCGTCGAATCAAATACTGGATCGCCGGTCTGGTTGGTAAAGTCGGCAAGGATGAGTTCATCTTTGTCGGTGAGTTTCGGGACCTGATGCTTGCGCCAGTAAAGTCCTCCGGCAAGCATGGCGACCATCAAGGTAACCGCAGCCGGAATGACAAATTTCCAGGAATTCCGTGGAGAGCCGGCGGTAGCTGCTTCGTGCGCCCCCGAGCTGATTCGCACGGCCGCTGCCGATCCACTGGGGCGCGGCTCAGAGCCCGAACGCTCTCGCGACATAGACGGAGCAGCGTCGGCCGGCATGGCCTGCGAGTCGCTGACCGATGACACCCGCCGCGAGTCCAGGTCCCGCCGCAGCCGCATCAGCTCCGCTTTTATGTCAGCCGCATGCTGATAGCGCAGGTCGCGGTCTTTCTCCAGAGTGCGATTGATAATGTCTTCCAGTTTCGGCGGCAATCCCGGGTTCAGCCGCACCGGGGCTGCCGGCTCCCGGTTCAGAATCGAATCGAAGATCACGCCCGAGGTCTCGCCGTAAAAAGGAATCGTGCCGGTGGCCATCTCGTACAGCACAATTCCAAAGGAAAACAAGTCCGTGCGGGAATCAAGTTCCTTGCCCCGAACCTGCTCCGGCGACATATAGGCGACGGTGCCAAGTGCCGAGCCGGGACTGGTCAGGTGCGCCTCCCCGGCGGTTGCCTGCGTCGCCTCGTTGGCATCCGCGCTGCGATTTCCATTGGGCGTGACTTTCGCCAGGCCGAAGTCCAGCACCTTGGCGTGTCCCCGCGAAGTCACAAAGATATTCGCCGGCTTGATGTCGCGATGCACGATGCCCTTGGCATGCGCCGCATCGAGCGCGTCGGCCACTTCAATGGCCAGATTCAGCAACTTCTCCAGCTCGATCGGGCGGGTGCCAATCACGTGCTTGAGGGTCGAGCCCTCCAGATACTCCATGACAATGAAGGCCGTGCCGTTTTCCTCGCCAATGTCGTAGATCGTGCAGATATTGGGATGATTGAGCGCGGACGAAGCCTGGGCCTCGCGCCGAAAGCGCGCCAGCGCCGAGGCGTCTCGTGTCACCTCTTCGGGAAGAAATTTCAGCGCGACGAAGCGGTGCAGCCGGGTGTCTTCGGCTTTGTAAACTACACCCATGCCGCCGCCTCCCAGCTTTTCTAGAACCTTATAGTGGGAGATGGTCTGGTCGATCATGTTGTGCGCAAGTCTCTCCTGAATGGTGCGAGGGCCCTGGAGGAATCCAGCCATCTTAGGTTTTAATGGAAAACAAAGTCAACGAGACAGGGGGGGACTACCGGCGGTTCGTACAACCACGGGCAGTTATTCCGCGAGGGCATGTGGTCACCGGAATTTCCTCGCGTCGTCCTGCGCCGGATTGCACCTTCCACCGGATTTCCACAGCCGCATGTGACATCCATCACAGATTTCCTCAGCACCAAAGGATTACCCTCGCCTGTTTTTCCCGGTCCCTCCGAGCAGACTGATTCGCAAGGTGCTTCCCATGCAAGGGAGATGTTGCCGTTGTCTGCTCCTGTTCCGTCTGGTCCTGTCATCATCGATTACTTTGGCGCAGGTGTTTGCGCCCTCAGCTTCCCAGGATGGCGGCCTGCTGCGCTCGCGTCCGGCACTGCCCCCAACGTTTTCCGCCCCGGCCGGACCGCATGTTCCGGTTCTGCCTCGCCCGCTTCCGTCATCGCCCGCAGATTTCGGGTTCGCCAACTTGGCGCGCCATTCCGGAACCATCTTTGCCGGAACTGTGGTTTCCATCACCCGCACCCCGCCCGCGCGCGAGCAGGCGGCTGCCACCGTCGCCGTTACCTTTCAGGTGGAACGCGCCCTGCGCGGCGCCAATGCGGGTGAGTTGACCATCCACGAATGGGCCGGACTTTGGACGGGCGCCCCGCGCTATCGTCCCGGCGATCACCTGCTGATGTTCTTCTATCCTCCCAGCAAACTCGGCCTGACCAGCCCGGTCGGCGGTGAGTTGGGCCGCTTCGCCATTGATCCCGCCGGAGACGTTGCTCTTTCTCCTCTGCACCGGCAGGCCTTTCGCTCGGAAATTGCGCCGCCCGGAAAGTCATCGGTCCCGCTGACCCAGTTTATCCACGCGGTGCGGCGCGCGGCTGGAGAGGAGTGAGCATGAGCACAGCGAAAACGCATCGCATCGTCCCCATCGCGCAATCATTCTTCTTTCGCGCCCTCGCGGCGGCCGGGCTTGTCTTTTTGTGCACGCTCTTTGCGCGTGCGGGAAATCCCAGGTACGTTGCCGGAACAACTTTCTTTGATCCCTCGGTCACCGGACAGCCCGTTCTCTGGCCGCAAGGCACGCTCACGTATTTCACTGATCAGGGAGACCTTAGCCCGATTCTGCCCAACGCCTCGGCGAATTCTCTTGTTGCCGATGCGTTCAGCCAGTGGACTTCGATTTCCACGGCGGCACTGTCCGCCAGCAGCGGCGGCCAACTCGCCGAAGACGTGAATGGATCGAATGTCACGCGCAATTCCGATGGCACGATCTCGATGCCTCTGGATATTCAGCCGACCGCGACCGCGACTCCCGTCGGTATTGTGTACGACTATGACGGGTCGGTGACCGACGCTTTCCTGGGCGCGGGAGCCGGCTCGTCCGATCCGTACGAGTGCTTCTACAATTCCGTCTTCGGCGGCGCCGATAATTTCGGGCAGTTCGCTGCTATCCAGCATGCGCTGGTGGTCATCAACGGACAGTGCGTGCTGCAGAGTTCGCAACTCACGGATCTGGAATATCGCCTGGTGCGCGTGCTAGGCCAAGTTATGGGTATCGGCTGGTCGCAACTGAATCTCAACGTGATCACGGGAAACCCCCATCCCACGCCAGATGACTTCGCGGGATTTCCGGTCATGCACTTCATGGATTTGAGCGGATGCGTTCCGGTCACGGTCTGCTATGCCAATCCTTATGCCATGGCGGCCGACGATGTCGCTGCCGTGTCGCGGCTTTATCCGGTAACTTCACAGAATCAATCCAGTTATCCCGGAAAACAGCTCTTCGCCGCGAGCACTGCGCGCATTTATGGCTCGGTGTGGTTCACCAGCGCCGCGGGGGAGCAAACGCAACCCATGCAGGGAGCGAACGTCGTGGCGCGCTGGATCGATCCGGTGAGTGGCCAGCCTTCGCATCGCTACTCGCTTTCCACCGTCTCGGGATTTCTATTCACCGGAAACGCGGGCAATCCCATCACGGGATTTCTGGACGCAATGGGAAATCCTTACAGCAATTGGGGATCGTCGCAGGCTTCGCAGCAAGGCTTCTTCGATCTCGCCGGGTTGCCTTTTCCCAATGGCGCGACCAGCGGGCAATATCAGCTGACCCTCGAAGGCATCGACGCGCTCTGGTCGGAAGGAGTTGGACCCTACGCACCGTATCAGGTCGCGCCTTCGGGAACGGTGCAACCGATCGTGGTAAATGCTTCTCCGGGAATCGATGTGGCGCAAGACATTCTGATGACAGCCACGGCGCAACCGGTGCCAAGTTGGGCTGCGTCAGCAACATGGACGAATCCTGCTCCCATTCCTGCCGCCGGAGACTGGATCGGTTCGCTCGACACATATGGCGACACACCGTATTTTTCACTGACCGCGCAAGCCAATCGCACGCTGTCGGTCGCGGTCACCGCGCTCGATGAACTGGGAAACGCCAGTGAATTGAAAGCGCAGCCGGTGATCGGGATCTGGAGCGCCAGCGATCCGCAAGGCATGCGTCCGCCTGCGCTGACGACGTCTCCCTTCAACTCGCAGCAGGCGGGCACGACTTTGTTGAACGCGCAAATTCTTTCGTCGACAAAGTTTCGCGTTGGCATCTCGGATCTCCGCGGCGATGGGCGCCCCGATTATCACTACCACGCGCACATTCTCTACGGCGATTCGGTGTCTCCCGCGCGCTTGAGCGCGAGCGGCGGCCCCATCACGGTCAAGGGCATTGGGCTCACCGCGGGACAAACCGTCAAGATCGGAAGCAATGCCGTCACTCCGCTGAGTGTCAATGCCGGCCAGATGATTCTGAACATTCCCGCCGCCGCGGACGGCACAGAGACGGTCACGATCAGCGATCCCGCGACAGGAGCTTCTTCAATCATGACTGGAGCGGTGGAGATCGGCGCGCAATCCAGTGACTCGATTACGCTGCTGCCCCTGTCGGTGACATCAGCTCCGGTGGGAACGGCGTGTCCGGGCGCGATTAAGGTGAAAGTGCTGGCGGCCGATGGCATCACGCCCGTCAGCGGCGCGACAGTGGCCTGGAGCAGCACCAGCAACACTGGCCTGTCTGCTTGCGGAGGCGCGACCGCGTGCTCGGCTTCGAGCGATGAAGCAGGCATTGCTTCCACCTACGCAACACCCACGGTGGCAGGAGTGGCAAATATCACGGCTGCGCTCGCGCCGGCATCATATAAATCTCCGAAGTCAGTAACCGCACAGGTTTTGGGGACGGCGAACGGCCTGGCGATCGCGGCCGCCACGCCATACATATTCGTGGCCCAGGGGGCGACGGTGTCGACGCCCCTTACGGTGCGGGTAGTAAACAACGGCACGCCGCAAAGCGGCACGACGGTGAATTACCAGATCATGAGCGGAGCGGGCGCGGCTTCGTTAAGTTCGGGCAGCGCACCGACGAGCGGCAGCGGATATGCAATGGTCACGTTGTCGCTCACGAACGTCAATTTCCCGGTACAGATCAGCGCGTGCGTGGCCCCGGCAAATAATCCTTGCCAGACCATCGCGGTCGCGGTGATGCCGCTCGCGCAACTGCAACTGCAACCGGTCGACGGGTCGAACCAGATCCTCAGCACGGGACAGGCATTTTCTGCGATCAGCGTGCGCGTGGCCGATTCGGCACCGTCGCCCAATCCGGTGCTGGGCGCCGGCGTATTGTTTCAGACCTTGGTGGTGCGCCCCGGTGAAGACGGGCCGGCGGGCGGGCAGGGCGGGATGCCCGTGATTCTGAGTTCTTCGCAAAACACCGTGCTGAGCGACATCAACGGGCTGGCAAGTGTTTTGCCTTCTACGGGATCGTTTGGAGGCGAGTTGCAGGTGGATGTGACGGCTTCAGCGGGAACCTCCGCCAGCCTGAGTTACGTGCTTGAGACCGTTCCGGTGGCGGGCGGATCGGGATCGCAACCGGTTTTTGGATCGCATGCACCGACCGCGGTACGGCCCAGCGTGCCCCTTCATAGGTAGATCTCCTCGGAGAAAACTTACTCTGGATCGGCAGGCTGTGATTACGATCACAATGTACATACTTTTCAGTTACTACATAAACCCGGTCCCGATCGGTTGTCTTCGAAGGAGTACCGTCGACCTGTCTTGAACCTCGCCTAAAACAGCATTTGCGGAGCCCGCAAGGCCGCAGGAGCGCCTCGGAGGGGTCGGTGCAGGCTTGGGGTCATTTTTCGCCTCCGAACGCCGCAGGCGGCTTCTATTGGCGTTTTTACGAACTTTCAACGACTTACCGCGAAGTTCAATAACTTGCAGATATTATCAACGACTTAGAGGCGAGACCAGGTCGCCGTGCGAAGGAAAGAACAGCAGGTCCCTCCACGCGTGATGGGATTGACTGCGCCAATCCCATCACTTGGTCGGGATGACAGACGGAAAGAAGCACCGGGATGACAGAGTGACAGTGGGATGACAAGGGCTCGTCGCTGAGCCGATGGTAGAAGCCGCTGTTGTCGCCGAAGAAAATCCCCGTACATGCCTCGCTTGTACGGGGATCCGATGCGGGAATTTATTTTCTGGTCTTTTCTCCGGCCTTACTTTCCGATCCAGCGGTCGACCCAGGCGTTGACGGTTCTGTACCAGAGTTGGGCGTTCTGCGGCTTCAGCACGAAATGTCCTTCGTCGGGGAAGTAGAGCATCTCTGAGGGAACGCCTTCCATCTGCAGGGTGGTGAACAGGTCGAATCCCTGCGAGACGTCGAGGCGGTAGTCGCGCTGCCCGTGGATGACCAGCATCGGCGTTTTGAAATTCCTGGCGTACTCGTGCGGCGACCACTTGCGGTAGAGTTCGCGGTTGTCGTACGGAGTGCCTTTGAATTCCCAGTTGTTGAACCAGAGTTCTTCGGTGGCTCCCCACGCCGACTCGGCATTGAACATGCCGTCGTGCGAGACCAAGCACTTGAAGCGGTCGGTGTGGCCTTCGATCCAGTTGATCGCGTATCCGCCGTAGCTGGCGCCGAGCGCGCACTCGCGGTTTTTGTCGATGAACGGGTAATGCTGCTCGGCGTAATCGAGCCCCTTCATCAGGTCGTCGAAGGGAGCGCCGCCCCAATCGCCGTTAATGGCATCGATGAACTTCTGCCCGTACCCGGTCGAGCCGTGGAAGTTGATCATCACGATCACGTATCCGTTGGCGGCGAACAGTTCGGGATTCCAGCGATAGCTCCAATCGTCTCCCCAGGCGCCTTGCGGCCCACCGTGGATAAGGAACTTCACGGGATACTTTCTGCCGGAACTGAAGCTGGGAGGCTTGATCACGAAGCCTTCCACCTTGTCGTTGTGCGCGCCGGTGAACCAGTAGGATTCGAGGGGCTGCATATCGATTTCCGAGAGCAGGTGCGCATTGGGATCCGCGATAACTTTTGGAACGATATCAGTCATGGTTCCAATGCCGCCCATGGCGTTTTTGGGGCGCCTGGTTTCCATTTGAGCCACGAGATCTTCGACCGAGCCGGTCTCGACGGCCTCGATGCGGGTCGGGTAGGCCACGGACATTTGCGTCAGCAGCAGGGTTTTGCCGTCGGGGGCAAAATTCATTTCATCGAATGTTCCCTGCACGATGCGCGTGATGCTTTCATGATTCACCCCGAGCCGGAACAAGGGCGCTCCGCCGCTCTCTTCGGAGCTGAAGTAGATGGCTTTCGAGTCCGGCGCCCAGACGTAGGTACCGACCCAATGATCGAAGTCCTCGGTCATGTTCTTCTTCTGGCGGGTCTGGCGGTCGTAGAGCATGAGGCGGAAACGATCGCTCTCGTATCCGGGCCGCTGCTGGGCGCGGTAGGCGATGTAGCGTCCGTCGGGCGAGTAGAGCGGGGAGGTGTCGCTGGCAGGATTGTCGGCGGTGATGTTCTTGGCTTCGCCTCCGGTGACCGGGACGATCCATAAATCGTTGTTAGTCGAAGCCGCGGGATTCTTGTCGTGATTCGACGCGTAGCAAATTTCTTTGCCGTCGGGTGAAAAGGCGTAATCGTCCTGCCCGCCAAGAGAGAAGACGGGAGCATCGTAGTCGCCAGGAGTGAGGTCGCGAGGGATCCCCGTAAGTTGATCGTGTGCTGTTCCTCCGGGCGCGGCAGCGCTTATGACCAGGATGTGCGTGCGCTTGCCTTCCTTGAAGGCATTCCAATGGCGATAGAGAAGATGGGTAAAGATCTGAGCTTTAACCTTAGATTGCTCAGCTTCCTTGACTTTATTTGCGTCACACGGAATTTCCTTTTCAGGTGCGCCGTCGCATTCGGGATAGACGTCCGAGACAAACAGAATGTTCTTGCCATCGGGCGACCAGATTTCGCCGCTGGCTTCGGTGGCGATGTTGGTGAGCTGATGAACGCCAGTCACGGTTCCCGCGGCATTGTCAAAATCGGCAATCCAGATTTGTGAGCCGTTTTGTTTAGTGGAGGTGAAAGCGAAGCGCTTGCCATCGGGGGCCCAGCGGGGACGCTCGCCGGCCTGAGCGGAGGTAAGTTCGCGCTCCTGTCCGCCAGAGATGGGGACAATCCAGATGTGCGGGATGCGGGTGTTGGCGGCGAGGTCGACGTCGACCACGCTGTAGATGACCCACTTGCCGTCGGGCGAGACCTGGGGATCGTCCACGCGCTTCAGCTTCATCATGTCATCGAAGGTGAAGGGGTGCCTGGCCTGGGCGAAGGCAACGGCAGCAAACGAGAGCAGAGTAATTACGGCAATAAGAATGCGGCGCATGAGGGCTCCTAATGGCAAACGGACGAGTGTAACGAGTTAGAGCGGTAAAAGAAAGAGAAACGGGAAGGAGGTAGTGGGCGACTTTTCGCCCACTACCGGGAAGGGCGGAGGAGCGGCGGCACTGTTGTAATCCCAAAGAGGTCCGGTTGGCGGGAGGTCTCGCTCCACCAGGAGAAGGTGGCCGGGCTCGAAAGGACGCCGAGGCGGCGGGAACTCGACCTTATTTCGGTGTTTCGGTCTGAGAGGCTAGGGGTGCGCCAACCTGAGATCGCCGTCGCCACGGCAACTTCCCGAAATGCTTGATTACACGGGCTCTTCCTGGTGTTAGAGCCAAGCCCGGTTACTCTGGTAATCAAATGGGCGCAACGGTGGGAACTCTGGACAGGGCGGCGGAGTCTATGTCAAGTGAGTCACGGTTCTGCTGGGATTCGGGTGGGGCCGGGCATTGGCGGCTGATTTTTGACGGGCACGATCAGGTGGGAATTCCTATAGAATGAGAGGATCGCCGGAATATGGCGGGGGCAACCACCTTGGGTGATCTAGTCAGTGCAATAGGAATCCGGTCGCAGGAAGCGGCCATCGTGGCCGAACTGAAGGCCGGCTCAGAAGAAGCATACGCCTGGTTAATTGGGGAATTTCAACAGCCGGTTTACGGTCTGGTGTACCGGATCGTGAGCGATCCGTCAGACGCGGCCGATACCACGCAGGAAGTCTTCCTGAAGGTCTTTCGCGGGATGAACCACTTTCACGGGGAGTCGAGCCTGAAGACATGGATTTACCGGATCGCGCTGCATGAAGCGGCGAACCGGCGGCGCTGGTGGTTCCGGCACAAGGCGCAGGAAACATCGATCGATCCGCCGGAAGAAGAACGGAGCGCCAAGACGGAAGAGGCGCTGACCGATCACGGGGATTCTCCGTTCGACAACGTGGCGCATCGCGAGGTGCGGCAGCAGGTGGAAGAAGCGCTGAGAAAGGTTGCGGAGCCGTATCGCACGACGCTGGTGCTGCGGGACCTGGAAGAAATGTCGTACGAAGAGATCGCCGAGGTGCTGGAAGTGTCGCTGGGCACGGTCAAGTCGCGGCTCACGCGTGGCCGGGAAGCACTGAAGCAGCAATTGGCAAAGTATGTACGCGAGGCTGGCAGAGACTTGGGACTTTCCCAGCCGGTAGAAACAGAAAATCCTGGGGAAAAGCTACGGTTCACGGGGGGTAGAAGGGTCGAGGTGACACCATGAGGCTCAAGCAAATGAGACTCAAAACCTCGCGCGGAGATTCGAGACCGGCGGGGACGTGGGGATCGGGCGAGCAGCGGGAGTTGCAGTGCCCGGAAGCCAGAAATCTATTCTCTGTATACCTGGACGGCGCGGTGACCGGTTGGCAGATGCGCGCCGTGCAGAAGCATCTGGCCGCATGCGCGGAGTGCACCGAGGAGTATCGCCTGTTGCGCGGCACGCAACAGATGCTGGCCAGCGTGGGAAAGCCGAAGCTTCCGGCAGATTTGGGATTGAAGCTGCGCCTGGCGATCTCGCATGAAGCGGCGCGGACCCGCGAGCCATGGTTCGAGGGATGGCTGGTGCGGGTAGAGAATGAAATGCAGGCCTTCATGGTTCCGGTGACGGCCGGATTTTTAAGCGCCGTACTGATCTTTGGTGTGGTGATGGCGTATTTCGCAGTGCCCGTGCCCTTGCGGGCGAACATCGACGATGTTCCGCTGGTCATGGTGAATACGGCTCCGGAGCTGGAGCAGAGCGCGTTCAATATGTCGAGCAGCACAATCGACGCGGACTCGCTGGTGATCGAGGCGACGATCGGCGTGAATGGCCGGGTAGACGATTACAGGATTCTTTCCGAGCCGAAGGGCGCGAAGAAGTTGCTGCCGGAAGTGAAGCAGATGCTGATCTTCACGACATTCCGTCCAGCGCTGTCGATGGGGCATCCGACGTCGGGGCGGGCGGTACTGTCGTTCTCGCCTGCGGATGAGACGACGGGCGGGTAAAGAGGAAGCGACCGAAAGCCACGGTATTGGGTCGCGAGAAGCACGCGAAGCTTCGCGGATATCCAGCTCTCCACTGCGCAAATCGGCTTGTCCGGCATGACAAGCGAACTGCCCAAGCGCGCAAGTGGTTGCTGAAAAAGCGGAAATTCCTATAAAATCAAGGTTTGCCCTACAAGATCTGAACTTTTCCGGGAGTAGTCATGGCACAGCAATGCGAAGTCTGCGGCAAGAAGCCGCAAGCGGGAAACCGCATCAGTCACGCGCATAATGTCACCAAGCGGCGCTGGAACATCAACCTGCGCCAGGTGCATGCCCGCGTGGGCTCAACCACCAAGCGCATGCGCGTTTGCACGTCTTGCCTGCGCAGCGGCAAGGTCGTCAAGGCGTAGTTTCCCGCACCATCAAAACAGTCTGAAAACATCTCCACCCCTACGCGAAAGCTCGGGGAAGCGTGTGTAACGGAACTCGTGCCGTCTTGTGCGGGGCTCGATTGGATTCCCACGCTTTGCCAGGGCGTGACGCTCTGGGCTGATCATTCCTCGCCTGCGGGGCGCCCGGATCTCCAGCTATTTTCTAAAGCGTGAGTTCTGCGGACGCGGCGGAGGGCTGCCCCGGTTGGAAACGTGAGCTGATCCTACTGCACTTTGAGCAGCTGGATATCGAAAATCAAAGTGCTGTTGGGCGGGATGATCGGGGGATATCCTTTTGCGCCATAGGCCAAAGCCGACGGAATACGGAGCTGGCGTTTGCCGCCCACCTTCATGCCAGCGACGCCCTCTTCCCATCCTTTGATAACTTCGCCGTTGCCGATGGTGAAATCAAAGGGGGTTCCGGCATCGACGGAGCTATCGAACTTCTTGCCATTGGTGAGCCATCCGGTATAGTGCACGCGGACATGGCTGCCCTCTTTGGCGACGGCGCCGAGACCTTCGCGAATCTCCCAATACTGCAGGCCATCGTCGAGCTTTACGCCCGGGCCGGTGACCCTGGTGGGTGCGTTGGTGTTGGGATGGGTCTTCTTCGCCGTTCCCGATTGCCCCGAAGCAAGGGAAACGGCAACGAGCATGACGAGTAGTGGCATTAACTGCTTCTTCATGCAGGCTCCTTGGAAAAAGACAATGATAACGCGGCGGCTGGGCTGATGTGGGGTGGAACGCCGGATTTTTCCTGGTTAGGGATGCGGAGCACTTATTAATAAAGCACGTGATGGCAGCCACGTTATTCGAGCGCGATCACATCGATTTCCACCAGAACATCTTTGGGCAGGCGCGCCACTTCCACGGTGGACCGGGCCGGCGGCGCGGAATTGAAGTACTTGCCGTAGACCTCATTCAT